>NZ_JAYLVN010000015.1:0-163827 GCF_046156345.1 Variovorax sp. H27-G14 | reverse complement strand
CGGAACGGATGCTCCACTTTGGCACGCACGCTGGCCTTGAGCTTCTCCACCTTGTCGACCAGCGCGTCGATCTCGTTGGCCTTGTCCAGCGCTCGCCGCTTGCCCGGGCGCATGGCAATGTGCCAGTTCACGCCGGCTCTGGCGTCAGGGCGTTTGGCTGCACCCTGGTAGCCCGCATCGGCGAACACGTCGCGCTCCTGCCCATGCAACAAGCTGTTTGGCCTGCACTACGTCGTTGACGTTGCCCGCGGTGCCGCGCACCGTGTGCACCAGGCCCGAGTCGGCGTCCACACCGATGTGGGCCTTCATCCCGAAGAACCACTGGTTGCCCTTCTTGCTCTGGTGCATCTCGGGGTCTCGTTTTCCGCCCTGGTTCTTGGTCGAGCTGGGCGCTGCGATCAGCGTGGCATCGACCACAGTGCCGGCCTTGAGCAGCAAGCCCTTGTCACTCAACAGCGCGTTGACCAGCGCCAGGATCTGGTCTGCCAACTTGTTCTTCTCCAGCAGGTGGGGGAAACCGAAGAATGGTGCTCTCGTCGGGCAAGCGGCTGTCCCAGCTCAGGCAGGCGAACTCGCGGGACAAGGGCACGTCATGAAGGGCTTCTTCCATCGCCGGGTCGCTCAGGGTGAACCATTGCTGCATGAAGTGGACGCGCAGCATGGTCTCCACCGCGAAGGGCGGGGGGCCCTTCTTGCCTTCGGGCGCGTACGGCGCCACCAGTTCGACCAACGCAGCCCAAGGCACAACACGCTCCATCTGCGCGAGGAACTCCCGCTTGCGCGTGCGCTTCGTCGTCAGGTTCAGGCCCAGATCGGTTTGCTTCATGACTCACATTGCAAGCACGTCGCGCGCCACGTCATGCAGACTGTCCCTAGCTGCGTCTGCACATTCGTTCGGCTGTTGTTCAGGATGGCGCCGTTCGCACCCACGCTGAACTGCTGGTAAACGTTGCGCGACACACCCGCCGCGGAAGGCGTCTGAATGTTGATCTGCGGCACGCCGTTGGGCGCGGTCAACACGATGGGGCGCTGCGTGCCGGGCACGTTGGGGGCGCCGACGATCTGGGCATGACCGGGCATCGCGACCAGAACGCCGAACAGCGCGGCGGCGGCCATGGGGGCAAGGGCCAATGTGGCCGCTGTACCTACTGTCCCCGGTGTGGCGCCGCTGGCCTTGCCCGCGCTCCTGGCGGTTTCTTGGACCACCATGCGCATGCCGCGGGCAGCGTTGAAGACGATGCGGTGAAGATGCTTGTTCATTTGTTTTTTTCTCCCTGAGCGCCGGAACGCCGGCGCGCGAACCGGGCCGGTGCGTTCATCGCGATGCGACGACGCCCCGGCCCTTCAAGTCACGACATCAGCTGCAGCGGAACTTGGCGATGCCCGCGTAGCGCGCACCGCTGGGCAGCGTTGCTACGTAGCCCGCCGCAAGCACGAAGGCCTTGTCGCCGTGGCCGCCCAATGCAATGGCAGCACCGCTGCCGCCGCTGAGAAAGCGCCCGGTGATCGACGTGCTGCTCACCGTCGCGACCTTGGCGTCGAGCTTCACTGTCTCAGCGGCACCGCCTACAGACACGGTGACCGCGCCACCGACCATCGCGCCGTCGCGGTCGAAGGCCAGGGTTGCGGCACCGCCGGCCGAGCCGCTGTCCGCGGCCACGCCGATGCCGCCGCCCACATAGGTTGGCGCGGTGAACGCACCCGCATCGCAACTGGTGGAACGCGGCGTAGGCATGGCTGCCAGCGCGTTCAGGGCGATGTAGTGGTAGGCGCGGTTGTCCTTGCCGGTCAGCATTTCGGCGCCCGAGCCTCGCGTGACCGTGCCGGCCACCCAACGCCCGAGCGCGAAGTTGGCGTCGCCGCTGATCTCCCTGGTGGCGCTCTGGCCGGTCAGCGTGGTGTCGCTCAGCCGCGTCATGGCGCCGCTGGGCGCCTGCTCGCTGGCAGACAGCGCGCCGAACGACTGCACGCCCGCACCCAGCAGTTGGTAGCGCGCGCGCTCGGTGCGCACGAAGGCAGCCGACACGGAGCCGGAGTTGGTCGCAGCGGAGGCCGCGGCTTGGCCTTGGGCAGGGGCGACAGCTGTCGGCGCAACGCCGGCGGGCGCGCCGCCACCGCTGTGGCCGCCACCGCCGCACGCCTGAAGAAGTGCAAGTGACAGCAACGAGAGGGACAGAAGAATCTTGTTGTTCATGAGTTGTGACTGACTGACTGATTGATCGATCGATCGATCGATCGATCGATTGAATGAATGAATGCGTGGATGGCGTGATGCGGTGATGTCTGTTGCTGGTGGGTGTCTTCCTCCTCAAAAGCTGAAATTCAGGTTGAAGCCCGCGGTGACCTTCGCCGTGCGGTAGCCCTGCGGCTTGCTCACCGGCGCCCCCACGAACAGGTCGCAGTTCAAGCCGCCCCAGGCACCGCGCACGCCGATCACTGCGCCGGCCAGGTGGTCGCCCAGCAGCAGCGCAACCGGCCTGCCGCCCACACGGCCGTAGTCGATGCCCGCATACACCTCCGCGCCGCTCTGGCCCACGGCCCAGCCGAGCTCGTTGCGCAGCAGCCAGCCGCGCTCGCCGAGCAACGCGGCCTCGCCGTCGAAACCGCGCACGGTGTAGCGCCCGCCAATGGCGAACTGGTCTTGCGCGATGAGGCGGCTGCGGTTCCATTGCGCGCGCCACAGGCCGACGTAGCGAAGCTGCTGCGCTGCGAGCTTGAAAGGTGCGTTCAGGGCCAGCTCGGCCGTCATCAGGCGCAAGCGGCTGGTGCCGTCGCCGAAGGCTTCTTCGGGCGCGCGCAATGCGCCGAAGGCGCCGGTGCCGCGCCGGTAGGCCAGCGTGCCGTCCAGCGTGGCCTGCGCAATGAATTCCCGGTGGCTCAGGCTGGCCTCCCAGCCGCCGACCACGCGGTGCTGGATCTCGACCTCGGTGTCGTCGGTCACGCTGCGCGACTCGCGGCGAAACGCGCGAACGGCAAGGGTGGTCTTGCGGTGCTGGTCGCGGTAGATCAGCCGCGACATCCGCAGCTCGGCGTTGTTGGCCTTGCCGGCGTAGATGTAGTTCTGGTTCAGCCCCACCACGGTCTGGCTGTAGTGGCTGTTCGATGCGGTGAAGCCCAGCAGCCAGTAGCCCCACGGCAGCGAGTAGTGGGCCGTTTGCCCTTCGGTGCCGCGGCGCGGGTTGCCGATGAAGCGCCGGTCGACGCTGTGGTTCGCGTTGACGTAGAACAGGTCGTTCAACCCGAACAGGTTGTCGGCCGACACGGTGGCGCCGGCCTGGTGCTTGCCGGTGGCCTGGGTGCCGCTGTCGTCGAGGCTCAAGGTGCCACGCAGCATGCGCGGCTGCGTGTACTTGACGAACAGGTCGCTGTCGCCGGGACGCGCACCGGCGGCCGACGAAGGTTCGATCTGTATGTCGGTGTCCGCCGTGGGCGCGCGCTTCAGGTTTTCCAGGCCTTGCTCTATGTCGCGCAGGTTGAGCAGGTCGCCGGGGTTCGCGGGTATCGCGCTTGCCAACAGCGCCTGGTTGCGGCCGAAGCGGCTGCTCGATTCAGGCGTGGCGCGAATGGCTGCGATGCGGCCGGGAACGAGGGTCAGCGTGAGCGTTCCGGCGCCCAGGTCCTGCGGTGCGGCCAGCACGCGGCTGGTGACGTAGCCGCGCGCAATCAGGCGCTGCTGCAGGCGCGACAGCACGACGTTGACGCCTTGGGTGCCAAGGCAGCGGCCCAGCGGATCGTCGTGCGACGCGGGGCCCGCGGCTGCATCCAGCAGCCACTGAAAGTCTTGCGCGTGCTCGCCTGCAAGCACAAGGCGATCGATTCGAAAGCACGGTGTTTCGGTGTCGGGCAGGCGGCCTGCATCGGCCTTCGGTGCTTCGGGCAGGCGGCTGTCGACAGCAGGCTCCTGCTGCTCGCGCAAGGCACGCTCGCGTTCCTGTTGGCGCAGCTGTTCGACGAAAGGGTCGGGTGCCGAAGGACGGGCTTGCGCCGAGGCGCCGGCATGCGCCAAAGACAGCAGGCAAATCGCGGACACGGCGCGCAGCCATTGCCGAGGGCGAGAACGACACAAGAGAGGCACCAGAGGCATGGAAGTCCGAACGAGGCGAAGGGCCTGCTGCAGCAGGGCTGCAGCAGGACCGAAGGAGGCGGAAAGGGCCCGATTTCTAACTCGCCAGACACCCGTCAACAGTTGTCTTATTGCGAACGAAAAACCTTTTTTTGGCTTCCGTCGAATATTCCATAAAACGCAACTTAATTGCATTAACTACAGTTAACAACTCGCATGCGAAATAACAAATCGGCGTTCGTTTTGTGCTGATCGCTCATGCAAGACACAATTGAAAACTCATGCCAGACATCCCACCCCACTACGCCACCCTGTTAGTCGCGACATGCAATCTGCTGAACCTCGCGAACCCGAACCGCGTGTACTACGACAACCAGGACGCCTACAGCGAGCGCGAGTACGAGCGAAAGATCGACTGGACCGGCGAGCGCTTTCATGCGCTGAACGCCGACGTGCTGGCGGTGCAGGAGGTATGGGACGAGGCAGCGCTGAAGGCCTGCATTGCGCGCAGCGGGTTGCGCTACGACTTCGTCTCGGTGCCCGGCGCGCAGAACACACCGCCGCCCGACAGCCCGCCAGGGTCGCCGCCAAGGCAGGGAGCGCAAGGCACGCCGCGCGTGGGCATCGTCACGCGACTGCAGGTGGACGACCTGCGTTCGTTCGTCGACTTCGCGCCCGGCTTCGGCGTCGATGTGCCGGGTCTGGGCCCGCACACGCGCTTCGAGCGGCCACCCCTGCTGGCCACGGTGCGCATGAAACACGGCCAGCAGGTGCATGTGCTCACGGTGCACCTGAAGTCCAAGCGCCCCAAGTTCTTGCAGGACGCGCAGGGCAACCCGCTGGAAGACCGCGACGACCGCAAGGTGGGTGCCATGGCTTCGTTGCGCTCGCTGCTGATGCGCGGCGCCGAAGCCGCGGCCCTGCGCTGCATCGTGGTCGACCTGCTGCAGGGCACCAACATGCCGCTGGTGGTGATGGGCGACTTCAACGACAACCCGCACAGCGTGACCACGCAGCTGGTGGCGGCCACGTCCGAGGTGGCCTACGACAAGGCGGCGCGCGACGTGGCGCTGTTCAACGCCTACGAGATGCAGGGAGAGTCAGCGCTGAAGAAGGACGTGGCGTATTCGCACATCCACCAGGGCTTTCCAGAGGTGCTCGACCAGATCCTGGTGAGCGAGGAGTTCGTCGCTTCCAGCCGGCACAGCCTGGGAGATGTGCGGCGGGTGGATTACTTCAACGACCACCTGCATGAAGGGCGCGACCGCTCGCGATCGGACCATGGTTTTGTGCGGGCGCTGCTGCGGCTGCGCACGGACTAGGTTTTGAGTTGCTCCCTCCCCTCCTGGGGGAGGGTTGGGGTGGGGGCTGGCGGCCTTCAATCAGGCGCAGCTTCATTGCAGGCGCCGCTTGCCCCCATCCCAGCCTTCCCCCGGGAGGGGAAGGGGCAAGACAAGAACTCGCGCTGTGCCTTGTGCCCCAGGCCCGGCTCAGCGCACCATTCGCTTGCCGGTCTGCCGGTCGAACAGGTGCACGCTCTCGGCATCGATGGCCAGGCGCACCATCTCGTCGGGGCGCGCGTCGACACGGCCGTGCACCGCCAGCACCAGCCGGGCTTCGCCCACCTGCACCAGCAGCTCGGTCTCGGCGCCCGTGGGTTCGACCACGATCACCCTGGCCTCCACGCCCTGCGAGCCGCCGCCCAGCGTCATGTCGCCCGGGCGAATGCCGTAGTGCACCGCCTGCCCGTCAGGCGCAGGCGTGCCCACCGGCACCGGCCAGCGCGCGCCTTGCGACTCGACCCAGCAGTCGCCGCCCGCGCGCCGCACCGTGCCCTCGATCACGTTCATCGACGGCGAGCCGATGAACTGCGCCACAAACAGGTTGTCGGGGCGGTCGTACAAATCGAGCGGCGTGCCGATCTGCTCGATGATGCCGTCGTGCATCACAACGATGCGGTCGGCCATGGTCATGGCCTCGATCTGGTCGTGCGTCACGTACACGGTGGTGGTCTTCAGGCGCTGGTGCAGCGACTTGATTTCGGCACGCATCGCCACGCGCAGCTTGGCGTCCAGGTTGGACAGCGGCTCGTCGAACAAGAACACCTTCGGGTCGCGCACGATGGCGCGGCCCATGGCCACGCGCTGGCGCTGGCCGCCCGACAGTTCACGCGGGTAGCGACCCAGCAGCGGGTCGAGGTTGAGGATCTTCGCGGCACGCATCACGCGTTCGTCGGTCACCGACTTCTCGGCGCTGCGCAGGCGCAGGCTGAAGCCCATGTTCTCGCCCACCGTCATGTGCGGGTAGAGCGCGTAGCTCTGAAACACCATGGCGATGTCGCGGTCCTTCGACTCGAGGTCGTTCACCACGCGCCCGTCGATCATGATCTCGCCGCCGCTGATGTCTTCCAGGCCCGCGAGCATGCGCAGCAGCGTCGACTTGCCGCAGCCCGAAGGGCCGACCAGCACCACGAACTCGCCGTCGGCGATGTCGAAGCCCAGGCCCTTGAGGATCTGGACCTTGCCGAAGGATTTCTGGATATTGCGAAAGGATACGGATGCCATCTTGTGGTCCCTGGGTTCGTCAGCTCTTCACGGCGCCGGCCGTCAGGCCGCCCACCATGTAGCGCTTGAAGGTGTAGTAGATCGCCGCGGGCGGCAGTGCATAGATCAGGCCCGTGGCCATCAGCAGCTCCCACGGCGAATCGTCGGCCGACAGAAAGTTGCCCAGTGCCACCGCCAGCGTCACGCTCTTGTCGTTGGACAGCAGCAAGAACGCATAGAGGTACTCGTTCCACGCCAGCAGCAGCGAATAGGTGCCCACCGCCACCAGCGACGGCACCATCAGCGGCAGGTACACCAGGCGAAACAGCTGCAGCGGCGAGGCACCGTCCATGCGCGCGGCTTCATCGAGCTCGTAGGGCAGCTTGTCGGAGGCCTGCTTCAACACCCAGATGCAGTAAGGCGAGGCGATGGTCACCATGGCCAGAATGAGCGCCCACTGGCTGTTGAGCAGCCCGTAGTTGCCCATGGTCTTGTACATCGGCACGGCCAGGAACGCGGCCGGAATGAAGTACGTGAACAGCGCCAGGTTCATCACCGTGCGCCCGCCGCGCACGCGCAGCCGGCTGATGGCAAACGCGGCCGTGGTGGCCACAAAGAGCGTGATCACGCCCACCGACAGCGCAATGACCAGCGAGTTCCACAGCTGCAGCCAGAAGTGGTCGAGGTAGAAGTGCTTCTGGTGAAACACGGTGCTGAAGTTGGCCAGCGTCGGGTGGGTGGGCCACAGGTGGCCGGAGGTGGCCGAGTCCTTGCTCGAGAACGCGAACAGGGCCATGTGATAGACCGGAATCAGCGTCCACAGCAGCACCGGAATGCCGATGAGCAGCAGCTTGGCCTCGGTGGCGACGGCCTTGGGGGTCCAGCGCTTCATGTCGCCCTCCGACGAGCCGCCTCTAGAAGGGCGAGCACCCCCCCGGGGGGCAGCGAATACACGAAGTGATGAGCGTGGGGGTTCATTTCGACAGCCTCTTCATCATGAAGTACACGAGCGGCAATATCAGGGGCAAGGCCACCACGATGGACGCCATCGACAAGTCGACCTGGTCGAGCCGCAGATACCGGATGCCCAGCGTGGCCAGCACGTGCGTCAGGTCGGCGGGGCCGCCACCGGTCAGCAGGTACACGCTGTTGAAGTCGCCCAGCGTCCAGATCATCGAAAGAATGAGCGACGTGATGTAGAGCGTCTTGAGCGCGGGCCAGCTCACGAAGCGAAATTTTTGCCACGACGACGCACCGTCTACCGACGCGGCCTCGTACTGCTCGGTGGGAATGGCCAGCCGGCCGGCCACCAGAATCAGTGTCCAGAACGGCAGCGACTTCCACACGTGCACCAGCATCGCGAAGCCCAGCGCCAGCGTTGGGTCGTTCAGCCAGTTGGGGCCGTCTGCGCCGGTCAGGCGGAAGATGGTGGTGTTGATCACGCCCCACTCGGGGTTGAGCATGAAGCGAAACGAAAGAATGGTCGGGATCGACGGCATTGCCCACGGCAGGATGAAGATCGCCGAGACGATCTTGATCCACCAGCGCGAGGTGACGAAGAAGCCCGACAGCACCAGCGCCACCAGCATCTTGATGTTGATGGCCACGACCAGGAACACGGCCGTGTTGATGACGGAACGGAAGAAGATCGGGTCTTCGACCAGCTTCACGTAGCTCTGCGGATGGCGGGCGAGCCAGAGCCCGTAGCCCACCGGATAGAGCACGAACACCAGGAACACCAGCAGGTAGGGCACGACCATCACCGCGCCCCAGAACTGCCAGCGCGCGTGGCGCGCACCCAGGTTGGCAACAGGCGCCGCGGTGGTCGCGGCGTCGGCGGAAGCGGTGGCGGTGGCGGTCGAGCTCATGGCGTCGGCTGCTGTGCGTTCTTCGGGCGCGCCGCGCTTACTGCGCAGCCACCGTCTTGATGCGCGCGATCATCTCGTCCACCGCCTTGTCCACCGGCACCTTGTCGGTGACGATGCGGCTCATGGCCTTGGCCCACACGTTCTCGTTGTTGATCACGGTGAAGCGGTAGTTCTTGGTGAACTCGAAGGTCACGGTGCCGGCGGCGTACTGGTTGAACACCGACTTGCGATGCGAGTCGGCCTGCCAGAACGGGCTTGCCTGTCCGGTCTTGGTGACCGGAAACCAGCGGCCCAGCGAACCCTCCACATACGGCGTGAGGTTTTCCTCCTGCAGCAGGAAGGACACGAACTCCTTGGCGCGTGCCTTGTTCTTGCCGTCCTTGAACACCACGCCGGTCTTCACCGCGGTGCGGTAGACCATCTTGGTGCCGTCGGGCTTGGTCGGGAAGCCGGCCGTGCGAATGCGCTCGGTGTAGTTCTTGCGCGCTTCCTCACGCTGCTCCGGCGTGAGCGTGGCGTTGTTGGAGTCGTCGAGCCACTTGGCCGGCAGCGAGATGGTCGCGTTGTGCGTCATCACGGTCGTCTTGTTGTGGAAGGCGACGTTGTTGTCCGGGTCTTTCCAGCTGGTGGACGAAGGCGGCGTGCAGCCCGTGAGGTAGGGCTTGGTGTAGTCGGTCATGGCGGCGATGAGGCCGGTGCGCACCTTGGGGTCGTCCACCAGCAGCTTGCCGTTGTCGTCGACCAACTTCACGTTGTAGGCGTCCATGAAGGTCAGGAACGAATAGAACGCGTCGCTCGAATCCACGCCCATGGGCATGCCGATGCCGAAGGTGCGCTTGCCGCTCGCCTTGCGGCTGGCGGGCTGCACCTTTTCGCACCAGAAGGGCCAGTACTCCTTCCACGTCGTGGGGATGTCGGACTCCTTGAAGCCGGCCTCCGCGAGCATGTCGATCCAGTACTCGATGTGCATCGTCTGCTGCTTGATCGGGAAGGCGTAGTAGGCCTTCTTCTTCGTCTGGTCGTTGTAGAGGAAGGTGGTCTCGATGGTGTTGGTCGCGAAGCGGTCCTTCATGGGCGTGAGCACGCTGCCGATGTCTTCGAGCTTGCCGTCGAACGCCCACTTGCCGGTGACCTGGAAGTCGTACACGTCGGCGTAGGCCACGTCGGGCGGGCTGCCGGAGTC
This sequence comes from Variovorax sp. H27-G14, assembly GCF_046156345.1. Classification (NCBI taxonomy): domain Bacteria; kingdom Pseudomonadati; phylum Pseudomonadota; class Betaproteobacteria; order Burkholderiales; family Comamonadaceae; genus Variovorax; species Variovorax sp. H27-G14. The sequence goes on along the minus strand of NZ_JAYLVN010000015.1, from coordinate 154,170 downwards.
GAGCGCCGACACGGTCTTGGGGATCATGTCCTGCACCGGGTACTGCGACAGCTCGACCTTCACGTCCTTGTGCTTTTCCTCGAACTTCTTGATGGCGGCGAACAGCGCGTCGTCCTCCGCCTTGTAGAAGCCCTTGACCCACCAGACGGTGAGTTTTTCTTGCGCGGCGGCATTGCCCGAGGCAATGAGGCCCAGCGCGACCAGCGTCGGCGCAATGAGCGATTTGACGAGTTTCATGGTTTGTCTCCTTCTCTTCTCTGGTGGAATTGGCTCGGGGGATGAGCGTAGGTTGAAAGAACCGGATGCGAACTGCGGGCAAACGCGCAGACCGACTTGAAACGGGGGCGGCGCGGCTAACTGGCCTTGAGCCTGGGCGGTGGCCGGCTCAGGCGCGGCAGGCGTCGTCGGGAACCGAGCACGTCCTCGATGTCCTGGCGCGCGCCCTCGATGAGCCGAATGATCGCCAGCTCGGCCTTGGACGGGTCATGTGCAATCACCGCGTCGAGCACCGCGCGGTGCATGGGCAGCGACAGCGCGGGGCCATCGGGCTTGGCGGTGGAAATTTCGAAGCTGGTGCGCAGCAGCGCGTTGAGCACCTTGCTCATCTGCGAAATCATGCGGTTGCCGGCGGCGCTGAGCAGGCCGTTGTGAAAGCGCAGGTCGAAGGTGACGTAGTCGCCGCCGTTTTCCACGGCTTCCTTCATGCCGGCAAAAGCGCTTTCTATTTCCTCGATGTCCTTGTCGGTGGCGCGCTCTGCCGCCAGGCGCACGGCGGCCGGCTCGACCACGCGGCGCAGGTCCTGCAGGTCGCGCAGAAACTCGGGCGTGAGGCCGGCGCGTGCCTGCCAGGTGATGACGTCGGGGTCGAACCAGTTCCACTTGTCCTTGGGCAGCACGCGCGTGCCCACCTTCGGGCCGGTGACGATGAGGCCCTTCGCCGCAAGCGACTTGATGGCCTCGCGCACCACGGTGCGGCTCACGCCGAGCTCTTCGCCGAGGATGGGTTCCGAGGGGATCGACGCACCTATCGCATAGCGTCCCGCCACCACTGCTTCACCGAGCAGTTCGAGCGTTCGACCGTGGATGTTCTTGATCATGTGCGATGCGAAATTTGCTATCTCTGTGCTCGGAAATTCGGGGTGCTCGAAGGCTTGTTCACGCTTATCATATGATGATTGAAACTTACCTTCGGCAGGACAAACCCTGAGCTTTGGGGCTGCTGGAGGCTATAAAACGGAGACACCCCATGAGCCTTCCCCCTAAGAAAAAACCCGGTGAGCTGCGCAGCCAGCAATGGTTCGGCCGCAACGACCGCGACGGTTTCATCTACCGCAGCTGGATGAAAGGCAAGGGTGTGCCGCACGACCAGTTCGACGGTCGCCCGGTCATCGGCATCTGCAATACCTTCAGTGAACTCACGCCGTGCAACTCGCACTTCCGCACGCTCGCGGAGCAGGTGAAGATCGGTGTGTACGAGGCCGGCGGCTTCCCGTTGGAGTTCCCGGTGATGTCGCTCGGCGAGACGCTGCTGCGGCCCACCGCCATGCTGTACCGCAACCTTGCGAGCATGGACGTGGAAGAGAGCATTCGCGGCAACCCGCTCGACGGCGTGGTGCTGCTCATGGGCTGCGACAAGACCACCCCTGCATTGATGATGGGCGCGGCCAGCGTCGACCTGCCGACCATCGGCGTCTCGGGCGGCCCGATGCTTTCGGGCAAGTGGCGCGGGCAAGAGCTGGGCTCTGGCACTGGCGTTTGGCAAATGAGCGAGCAGGTGCGTGCCGGCACGCTCAAGCTGGAAGAATTCTTCGAGGCCGAGAGCTGCATGCACCGCAGCCACGGCCACTGCATGACGATGGGCACGGCCAGCACCATGGCCAGCATGGTCGAGTCGCTGGGCATCGGCCTGCCGGGCAATGCGGCCTACCCTGCCGTGGACGGGCGCCGCAACGTGCTGGCGCGCCAGGCGGGCCGGCGCATCGTGGGCATGGTGCATGAAGACATGAACATGTCGAAGATCCTCACGCGACAGGCCATCGAGAACGCGATCAAGGTCAACGCGGCCATCGGTGGCTCGACCAACTTCGTGATTCATCTGCTGGCCATTGCCGGCCGCATGGGCGTGGAGCTGACGCTCGACGACTTCGACCGCCTGGCCGCCGACCTGCCCTGCCTGGTCAACCTGCAGCCGTCGGGCCAGTACCTGATGGAGGACTTCTGCTACGCGGGCGGCTTGCCGGTGGTGATCAAGGAGATTGCCGAGCATCTGCACAAGGACGTTCTCACGGTCACCGGCCAGAGCCTGTGGGAGAACGTGAAGGACGCCGAAAACTACGGCCCGCAGGTCATTCGCACGCTGGCGGAGCCCTTCAAGGAGAAGGCCGGCATCTGTGTGCTGCATGGCAACCTGGCGCCCAACGGCGCAATCATCAAGCCCAGCGCGGCCACGCCGGAGCTGCTGGTGCACAAGGGCCGTGCGGTGGTGTTCGAAAGCGCCGAAGACCTGCACAAGCGCATCGACGACGAGAGTCTGGACATCGACGAGCACTGCGTGATGGTGCTGAAGAACTGCGGCCCCAAGGGCTACCCGGGCATGGCGGAGGCGGGCAACATGCCGCTGCCGCCGAAGGTGCTGCGCAAGGGCATCACGGACATGGTGCGCATCAGCGACGCACGCATGAGCGGCACGGCCTATGGCACGGTGGTGTTGCATGTGGCGCCGGAGGCGGCGGCGGGTGGTCCGTTGGCGTTGGTGCAGAACGGTGACATCGTGGAGCTCGATGTGCCCAATCGCAGGCTGCATCTGCATGTGAGCGACGAGGTGTTGGCGGAGCGTCGAGCCCAATGGGTCGCACCCAAGGCACCGCTCGATTCGGGGTACTGGAAGTTGTACGTCGACACGGTGCTTCAGGCGGACCAGGGGGCCGATCTGGCGTTTCTGCGGGGTCGTCGTGGGGCCTTTGTGCCGCGCGACAATCACTAGGTTTTTTTGAGGCTCTCGGGGTTGCCGGGGTTCATTCAGGGCGCGCCCAGGAGGGCGGGGTACCTTGCTCCGCGAATGTCCCCCGGGGCTTCGCCCCTCCTCCTTTATTTCGCTGCGCAAGGCACCCCACCCTCCTGAGCGTTATGCGGAGCGGTCGTTGATCGCGCGATCACCGCAGAGCGTGCTCAGGTGCACAGGGCGTCGGGTACTCCCCGCAGCGAAATAAAGGAGGAGCGAAGCGGGGGACATTCGCGGAGGGGAGTACCCGGCGGCCTGTGCACCCGCCCTGAACAACAGCGCCAAGAACAACAGCACTGAACAGAATCGAACACCGAGATGACAAGACTCATAGCCATCGACTGGGGCACAAGCTCCCTGAGAGGCGCCCTGCTGGACAGCAACGGCAAGGTGCTCGAAGAACGCAGCGACGCGCGCGGCATTCTCACCGTGCCCACAGGCGGCTTCCCCGAAGTCTTCGAGACACTGTTCGGCGACTGGATGCGACTTGAAGACACACGCTGCCTCATCTCCGGCATGGCCGGCAGCAAACAGGGTTGGATCGAGGCACCGTACTGCGCCTGCCCCGCAGGCCGCGTGGAAGTGGGCCGCAAGATCATCGACATCCATGCCCTTGCCGACATGCCCGGCGCCCGCATTGCGATCGTGCCCGGCCTGAGCGACGAACACGACGGCGTGCCCGACGTGATGCGCGGTGAAGAAGTGCAAATCTTCGGCGCCATGTCCATCACCGGCCAGGACGACGGCGTGTTCGTGCTGCCCGGCACCCACAACAAATGGGTCACGGTGAAGAAAGGCCGCGTCACCGGCTTTCGCACCTATATGACCGGCGAGTTCTACGCGCTGCTGAGCCAGCACTCGATCCTCTCTCGCACCCTCGATGCCTCCGCACCGCTCGACGAAGCCTCGTTCCTCGAAGGCGTCACGCGCGCCGACAACGGCCACGGCCTGCTGCACAACGCCTTCGGCGCGCGCACGCTCGCGCTGTTCGAACGCATGCCCAGGGAAGAGCTGGCGAGCTATCTTTCCGGGCTGCTGATCGGCGAAGAACTTCGCACCCAATCGCTGCAGGCAGTGGGCGAGGTGGTGCTCATCGGCAGCTCTGCACTCACCCAGCGCTACACCCTCGCGCTGCGCGCCACCGGCGTCGTCACGCGCACGCTGGGCGCCGAAGCCACCTGGGCCGGACTGCACGCGCTCTCCGGCTTTCTGGACACCGACCTCAGGACACCCGCATGACCACCCCCCTGGACAAATTCAACGCCGCCCTGCGCACGCTGCCGCTGGTCGCGATCCTGCGCGGCCTCACGCCGGCCGAGGCCGCCGACGTGGGCGACGCCATCATCGAGCCCGGCTTCACGCTGCTCGAAGTGCCGCTCAACTCGCCGCAGCCGCTGGAGAGCATCGCGCTGATGCGCCAGCGCTTTCCGCAGGCGCTGGTGGGCGCGGGCACGGTGCTAAGCGCGCAGCAGGTGCGCGAGGTGCATGCGGCCGGCGGCGAGCTGATCGTTTCGCCCAACTTCAATGCCGACGTCATCGCCGAAGCCGCACGGCTCGGCATGGTCTGCCTGCCGGGCGTGATGACGCCGACCGAGGCCTTCGGCGCGCTCGCGGCCGGTGCCACCGGGCTGAAGCTGTTCCCGGCCGAGCTGGCCTCGCCCGCAGTGGTGAAAGCGCTGCTGGCCGTGCTGCCAGCCGGCACGCCGGTGATGCCCGTGGGTGGCATCACGCCCGCGAACATGGCCGAATGGCGCGCGGGTGGCGCGGCCGGGTTCGGCATCGGCTCGGCGCTGTACAAGCCGGGCAAGCAGGCTGCGTCGGTGCGCGATGACGCGCGCAAATTCATTGCGGCCTGGCGCGGCCTCACGCTCGCCTGAGCCGCAACCCATCGATAAAAAAAGGAGACCTACACGATGTCCGCTGAATCCGACTACGCCAGCCCCGCCGTTCGCAGGCTGCGCGAAGACCTGGCCCTTGCACTGCGCGCGGCCGCCCACCACGGGCTGTCCGAAGGCGTGTGCAACCACTTCAGCGTGATGCTGCCGGGCGCGCAAGACCGCTACCTCATCAACCCGCGCGGGCTGCACTGGAGCGAGATCGGCGCCGACGACATCGTGCTGATCGACGTGCGCGGCGAGGTGCTGGCCGGGCGCCACCGGGTGGAGCCCACGGCCCTGTTCATTCACGGCGCGGTGCACCGGCTCACCGGCCATGCGGTCGTGCTGCATTGCCACATGCCCTATGCCACCGCGCTCACGCTCACGGTCGACCGCGCACTGGACCCGACCGCGAGCCAGAACGCGATGCGCTACATGAACCGCATTGCCATCGACGCCGAGTACAACGGCCTGGCGCTCGACGATGCCGAAGGCGAGCGCATTGCGCGCGCCATGTCCGGCAAAGACGTGGCCTTTCTTGCGAACCACGGCGTGATCGTGGCGGGCGGCACCATCGCGCATGCCTACGACGACCTGTACTACCTGGAGCGCGCCTGCCTGCACCAAGTGATTGCGCAGTCGACCGGGCGCCCGCTGGTGCCCGTCAACGCCAAGCTGGCGGCCCATGTAGCGGCACAGATTCAGGGCGAGCGCGAGCAGTCCGATCTGTTCTTCGAAGCGCTGCGGCGCATGCTGCCGGCCCCGCGCGCCTGAGCCAACGGCCTACACCCGATGGCGCGCCCCATGAGGTGCGCCACGGGTACTGCACGTTTACGATCTTCGTTTGGCCGTGACGCCGCAACGCAACAGAAACGCTGCGCGCACGGGCTTACAGCTCTTCATCCGATTTCGCTCCAGCCTTACAAGCGCTTCACACTGGTCCGCGAGGATGAGGCTTCCAACCACAATCGGGGGATCACATGAAAAAGCTCACTTTTGCATTCGGCGCCGCAGTCCTGCTGTCGCTGGCCGCGCTCAGCGCACCGGCACAGGCCCAGCGAGGCGGCCCCATCGTTCAGGCCCAGGTGTACGTCGTGCCGCCGCCACCGCCGCGCCGCTACTACGCACCACCGCCGCCGCCGCGCTATTCCCACGCGCCGCGCTACTACGGCCCTCAGCGCCACTACCGCGATCACCGCGGCGACGGCCGCCGCTTCAACGGCCGCAGGGACAACGACCACGACGGCGTGCCCAACCGCTACGACCGCCGGCCGAACAACCCTTACCGATATTGATGAACAAACACCGGGCCTTGCGCCCGGTTTTTCATTTCGGGGCCTTGCGCCCGCGTTTTTATTTCGGGGCATTGCGCCCCGTTTTTTGTTTCTGGGCCCTGCGCCCAGGTTTGTTTTTCAGCCCCTTGCGCCGCTCACGCAGGAGCGGCCGCATAAGGCGGCGTCTCGCTCGACAGCCCCTGCTTCACTTGCCGCGTGACGCCGTCGGCCAGCACTTCGGTCTTGCCGGCCTCCACGCCTTCCAGCGCCTGGCGCGCCACATCCTCGGGCGACACCTTGTCGCCGGGCATGTGTTTGGCCATGTCGGTATCCATCAGCGCCATGTGCAGGCTGGTCACCTGCGTGCCCTGCCCTGCCAGCTCGTTGCGCAGGCCGTTGCTCAGGGACCAGGCCGCCGACTTGCTTGCGCTGTAGGTCGCCACGCTCGGAAAGCTGATCCAGCTCAGCACCGACAGCGCATTGACGACCGCGCCGCCACCGTTGGCCGCCAGCACGGGCGCAAAGGCCTGCGTCATGGCCCAGGGCCCGAAGAAGTTGGTTTCGAATTCGGCGCGCGCGTCGGCCACCGCGTCGGGCGAACCTAGAAAGCTCGCCCCGCGCGAGATGCCTGCGTTGTTGATCAGCAGCGTGACGTCGCCGCAGGCGCGCACGGCGGCCTCGATCTGCGCGGGCTGCGTCACGTCGAGTGCCACCGGGGTCACGCCGGGCAGCGTGATGCTCTGGGGGTCGCGCGCCGCGCCATAGACCTTGCGTGCGCCGGCGGCCAGTGCGGCCTTGGCAAACGCCAGGCCGAGGCCGCGGTTGGCACCGGTGATGAAGACGACGGAGTCCTTGATTTTCATGACGAGCCTTTGGTTGAGAACGTTGTTGGAGATTGCTTCAGTCCTGCTTCATGCCTGGGCCATGCGGCGCAGCAAACCGCTGGTGGTGCGCGGCCAGCCGACGCGGCCGAACCAGGCACCGCCCGCAATGGCCGACGCGCTGACCACGCCGTACACCACCAGCGCCACGCCCTGCGCCAGGAACACGCCGGAAAGGCCGCCGCCCCAGCGCAGCGCCAGCCAGCCGCCGGTGCCCGCCACCACGAGGCGCGCGATGTTGCCCAGCACCGGCCACATGAGCCGGCCCGCGCCCTGCGACGCGAAATACAGCACCAGCCCGACGCCGAAGAAGCCATACAGCGGCCCCACCACGCGCAGGTAGTGCGTGCCGGTCTCGAGCATGGCGGGGTCGTTGCCGAACAGCATCAGCCACGGCCGCGGAAACAGCGCCGCAGCCACGCCGATGGCCTCCGTCATCGCAAAGGCCAGTGCCGCGCCGGCCCAGGTGGCGCGCAACGCACGCTCGCGCTGCCCGGCGCCCATGCAGGTGCCGACCATCGCGACCAGCGGCGCGCCCAGGCCGAAGACCAGCGGCACCAGCAGGTACTCCAGCCGCGACGCCGTGCCGTAGCCGGCCAGCGCACCCGAGCCGAAGTGGCCCGTGAGCGCGGTGGCGATGCCGATCGCCAGGTTGGTCGCCACGGTCGACACCGCGCCGATGAGCCCGATGCGCAGGATGTCGCGGAACATCGGCCAGCGCAGCTTGAGCGCATCGAGCGTGGGCCGCAGCAGACTGCGCGGCGAGCGCAGGTAGACGATGAGCGCAATGGAGCCGAGCAGGTAGTACAGCAGCAGCGCCAGCGCACCGCCGGCAATGCCCATGCCCGGCAACGGCCCGTAGCCGAAGATCAACAGCGGCGACGCCGGAATGAGGAACACCACGCCCACCACCGTCACGTTGGCCGGCACCGACATGTTGCCCGTGCCGCGAATGATGGCCGACAGCGAATTGAAGAGCCACACCAGCACGGCGCCCGCGAACACCCAGTTCGAGTACATGAGCGCCGCGTCCAGCGCGGGCCCGGTGCCGCCCATGATTGCGTAGAGCCAGCGCCCGCCCAGCAGCAGCGCGAGCGTGAAGCACAGGCCGAAGCCCAGCGCGATGACGATGGCGTGCCACACCAGCGCATCGGCGTCCGCGCGGCGGCGTGCGCCCAGTGCGCGCGCAATGGAAGAGGCAATGCCCCCGCCCATGGCGCCGCTGGAGGTCATCTGCATCAGCATGACGATGGGAAACACCAGCGCCATGCCCGCGAGCGCATCGGTGCCGAGCTTGCCGACGAAGTAGGTCTCGATGAGGCCGACGGAGGCCTGCGCCACCATCACCAGCACGTTGGGCGCGGCCAGGCGCAGCAGCGTGGGCACGATGGGGGCTTCGAGCAGCAGGCGCGTGCGCGGGTCGAGGTCGCTGTTGGCTTGCGGCGTTGTGGCGCTTGTACCTGTTGCGGGCGTTGCAGTTGTTGTTGCGGTGGTCATGGCGGCTGGCCTTTGCGTTGTCAGGCGCGCGCGGCGCCGGTGGCGGCCGGCGTGCCGGCCTTGGCCGCCGGGCGGCGGATCATCATGACGATCACCGCCGCCACCAGGCAGGCGGCGCCGGCTGCGTACAGCGCCGGGGTGTAGGTCAGCAGCAGCGTGCGGGCAAAGCCGGCACCGTAGGCGGCCGTGGCGGCGCCCAGCTGGTGCGCGGCAAAAACCCATCCGAACACCAGGCCCACCTTGGCGGGACCGAAGGTGGCGCCCGCGAGCTTGACAGTGGGCGGCACGGTGGCGATCCAGTCGAGCCCGTAGAACATCGCGAACAGGCCCAGGCCGTAGATGGTGAATTCCGAATGCGGCAGCCAGAACAGCGACAGCCCACGCAGGCCGTAGTACCAGAACAGCAGCTTGCGGTTGTCGTAACGGTCCGACAGCCAGCCCGACAGGATGGTGCCCACGAAGTCGAAGGCGCCCATCATCGCCAGCACCGATGCGGCCGGCACAGCGCCCATGCCGTTGTCGCCGCACAGCGAGATGAAGTGCGTCTGCACCAGGCCGTTGGTGCTCAGGCCGCAGATGAAGAAGGTGCCAGCCAGAATCCAGAAGGTGCGGTTGGTCGACACCTCCTTCAACACGCGAAACGGCGTGGCGAAGTTCATCATCGGCACGGCTGCAGCGGGTGCGGCCGGCTGCGTGCCGGGCACTTCACCGTAAGGCAGCAGGCCGATGTCCGATGGCCGGTTGCGCATGAGGCACATCGCCAGCACGCCGATGAGGATGCTGCCGATCACGATCGGCGCGATGGCCGAGCGCCAGCCCCAGTGCTCGATCATCCAGGCCGCGAACGGCAGAAAGGCCAGCTGCCCCGTGGCGGAGCTGGCCGTGAGCATGCCGATGACCAGACCACGCCGCGTCACGAACCAGCGGTTGGCCACCACCGCGCCGAGCACCAGGGCCGTCATGCCGGTGCCCAGGCCCAGCATCAGGCTCCACAGCACGAACAGCTGCCACAGCTGCGAGGCCATGGTGACCAGCGCCATGCCGAGCCCCACGAGCGCGAGGCCGGTGCAGATCACCGCGCGCAGGCCGTAGCGCTCCATCAGCACCGCGGCGAACGGGCCCATGAGGCCGAACAGCGCAAAGCGCAGCGCGAGCGCAGAGGAGATTTGCCCGGTGGTCCAGCCGAACTCCTTGGTCAGCGGCTGCAGCATGGCGCCCGGCAGGCCCAGCGCGGCCGACATGGTCAGCATGGTGAGGAAGGTGATCGCGGCGACGACCCATCCGTAGTGAATGCCGCGGCGCTGCAGCCACGCGGAAACTTGGGGTGCGAACATGGAACCTCTGCTGTTGGAATGGAATGGCGGAGAAAGAAAGCGAACGCAAGAAACGGACTCGCGCGCAGCCCCTGCGCGCGACGAGAAAACGAGGGGGGTGTCGTGAGATGCCGGTGGAGGAGTGACGCTCAGTCTTCGATGGCGGGCTCTTCGTCGGCCCCGAGCAGTTCCATCGCGTCGTCGATCAGCTGGTGCAGCGCCAGCACACGCTCCACGCCCAGCAGCGCGTTGATCTTCTGCTGCGCTGCCTTCCAGTACTGCTGCGCTTCACGGCGTTTGGCCTCGCCCGCGTCGGTGAGCTGCACCAGCAGGCTGCGCGCGTCGGCGCCGGCACCCTGCGCAATGAAGCCCGCGGCAATCAGCGGCTGCAGGTTGCGGCTCAGGGTGGAGGCGGTCATCTTGAGCTCACCCGCCAAGTCGACCGGGCGCGAGGGGCCGAGCCGCGCCAGGTGCGACAGCAGCGAGTACTGCGTGGTCTTCAGGCCGCTTTGCGAGACCTCTGCGTCGTAGTGCTGCGAGAGGCGGCGCGAGAGCTGGCGCACCTTGAAGCTGGTGCAGCCGCGTGGCTTGGTGGGCGTGTCCATGGGGTATTATTGTAGCTGCAACTATTGCATATGCAACTACACATGAAATACATATGCAATTTCAATCCCCTCAATTCCCGAACACCCCGCGCAGGAGCACCCCGGCATGACGCAGACCCCCAGCCAGAACCACCTCGAAGCCTGGATCGCCGCAGAAAAGCAGATCACCGACCGCCTGGACGCCGGACCCGGCCCCGGCGTTGCCCGCCCCGAGCAGATCGCGGGCAAGACCGGCCTCGAAGTGATGCAGGCCATGCTGAACGGCGACATTCCCTACGCCGCCATCGCCAAGACGCTGGACTTCACCATCATCGAAGTGAGCCCGGGCGTAGCCATCTTCCAGGGGACGCCGCTGCCTCGGCACCTGAACCCGCTGGGCACCATTCACGGCGGCTGGATTGCCACGATGCTCGACTCGGCCCTGGGCTGCTCGGTACACACCCTGATGCCGCCGGGGCGCGGCTACACGACCGCCGAGCTGGGCGTGAACTACGTGAAGGCCGTCACGCCCAAGGTGCAGCGCGTGCGCGCCGAAGGCAAGGTGATTCATTGCGGCAGGCAACTGGCCACCGCCGAGGCGCGCCTGTTCGGCCCCGACGGCACGCTCTACGCGCACGCGACGACCACCTGCCTGGTGTTCGAGATTCCGACGGCGCGCTGACCCTCACAGCCCCTGCGGCGCTGCTGAAGTAGGCCTTCGAGACGTAAGTGCAAAGGCCTCCGCGCAGAACCTCCACAGTGTAATTATTCTCATCGCGGCCAGTGCAACAGCCACAGGCGCCGGCGCTTCAAGAACATTTCACTGCTCTCCCGGAGGATCTTCATGACCGAACGCACCCGCGTCCAAGGCCGCGCCGCGCGCGCACTGTTCGCCACCAGCGCAACGATCGCCATCGGCGCCACATGGCTGGCCGCCCTGCCCGCGCACGCCGCCACCGACGAACTCACGCTGTACACCACGCGCGAGCCCGCGCTGATCCAGCCGCTCATTTCGGCCTTCAGCGCGCAGAGCAACATCAAGGTCAACACCGTGTTCGTGAAAGACGGTCTGCTGGAGCGCGTGAAGGCCGAAGGCACGCGCTCGCCGGCCGACGTGCTGATGACGGTGGATATCGGCAACCTCATGGACCTGGTCGACGGCGGCGTCACGCAGCCGGTGAAATCGCCGGTGCTCGAAGCGGCCATTCCGGCCAACCTGCGCGGCGCCGACGGCCAGTGGTTCTCGCTGTCGATGCGCGCGCGCGTGCTGTACGCCGACAAGAGCCTGCCGCTCACCAACTTCCGCTACGAAGACCTGGCCAACCCGAAGTACAAGGGCAAGGTCTGCATCCGCGCGGGCCAGCACCCCTACAACACCGCGCTGGTCGCGGCGCTGATTGCCCACGACGGCGAGGCCAAGGCCGAGCAGTGGCTGCGCGGCGTGAAGGCCAACCTGGCGCGCAAGGCCACCGGCGGCGACCGCGACGTGGCGCGCGACATTCTGGGCGGCATCTGCGACGTGGGCCTGGCCAACTCTTACTACGTCGGCCAGATGAAGGGTTCCAAGGAAGGCACCGACGCGCGCAAGTGGGGCGATGCCATCAAGGTGGTGCGCCCGACCTTCGCCAACGCCAAGAGCGGCGGCACGCACGTGAACATCAGCGGCGCTTCGGTGGCCAAGAATGCGCCGCAGCGCGCCAACGCGGTCAAGCTGCTCGAGTTTCTGGTGTCGGAGCCGGCGCAGTCGCTGTACGCGCAGGCCAACTACGAATATCCGGTGCGCAAGGGCGTGGCCCTCGACCCGATCATCGGCCAGACCATCGGCGAGCTGAAGGTCGACCCGCTGCCGCTGACCGAAATTGCCAAGTACCGCAAGCAGGCCAGCGCGCTGGTCGACAAGGTCGGCTTCGATCAGTGATCAACGCAGGCAGGCCCGCCTTGCCGGTGCCTGAAGCATGCGAATGACAAAGCGCCAGCCACCAGCCCTGCAAGCCGCAGGACCGGTCTGGCGCTTTGCCTCGTTCGCCATCGCCGCGGGCGTGCTCGCCCCGGTGCTCACGCTCGCATGGCTCGCGTTCGGCGCGGGCGTGGGGCATTGGGGGCCGTTGTTCGCGCATGTGCTGCCGCAGGCGGCGCTCAACACGGCGCTGCTGCTCACCGGCGTGGGCGCGCTGGTGCTGGTGATCGGCACGGGCTGCGCGTGGCTGGTCACGGCGCATGACTTTCCGGGGCGCGGCGTGCTGCACTGGGCGCTGCTGCTGCCGCTGGCCATGCCGACGTACATCGTCGCCTTCGCCTACCTCGACCTGCTGCACCCCATCGGCCCCGTGCAGGGCGCGCTGCGCTGGATGCTGGGCTTCGACAGCCCGCGCCAGTTCCGCCTGCCCGACCTGCGCTCGCTGCCCGGCGCCATCTTCGTGCTGGGCTTCGTGCTGTACCCGTACGTGTACATGACGGCGCGTGCCATGTTCATGACCCAGCCCGCGCACCTGATGGAAGCGGCGCGCATGCTCGGCGAGAGCCGGCGCGGCGCGTTCTTCAGGGTGGCGCTGCCGCTCGCGCGGCCGGCGCTGGCCGTGGGGCTGAGCCTGGCGCTGCTGGAGACGCTCAACGACATCGGCGCCTCCGAATTTCTTGGTGTGAACACGCTCACGGTGGCCGTTTACACCACCTGGATCACGCGCTCCGACCTGGCCGGCGCGGCGCAGATTGCCTGCGCGATGCTGTTCATGGTGGTGGCGCTGGTGTGGCTGGAGCGCCATGGCCGGCAGCACCAGCGCTTTGGGTCGGCGCAGCGCATGCGGGCCGTGCAGCCGCGCCGGCTTCGCGGTGGCGCTGCCTGGGCCGCGACGGCAATGGCCTCGCTGCCGGTGCTCGTCGGCTTTGTCGCGCCGGCCCTCTACCTTGTCTGGGAAAGCGCCAAGCGGCTGCGCCAGGGCGGCGGCATTTCGCAAGGGTTGATTGCCAGCCTGGGCAACACGCTCGCGCTTGCGGCGGGCGTGACGGTGGTGGCGGTGGCCGCGGGCTTGGTGGTGGCCTGGGCCGCGCGCAGCCAGGGCTCGCGCCCCAACCGCGCGCGCTGGCAGGCGCGCGTGGCCACGCTGGGCTATGCGGTGCCGGGCACGGTGCTGGCCATCGGGCTGCTCACGCCGGCGCTGGCGTTCGACGCGGCCCTGGCCACCGCCCTCGGCTTGCAGGGCCTGCCGCTGGTGGGCGCGGGCGTGGTGCTGGTCGTGGCCTGCGCCATCCGCTTTCTGGCGATGCCGGTCGGCGGCATCGAGGCCGGTCTGGCGCGCATTCCGCCCGCCATCGAGCAGGCCTCGCGGCTGCTCGGAGAAACCACCGCCGGCACCTTGCGCCGCGTGCACCTGCCGCTGCTGCGCCCGGCGTTGGCCGCGGGCGCGCTGCTGGTGTTCGTCGACGCCATGAAGGAGCTGCCGGCCACGCTGCTGCTGCGGCCCGCCAATTTCGACACCCTGGCCACCTGGCTGTATGCCGAGGCCGCACGCGGCACCTACGAAGAAGGCGCCATCGCCGCGCTGGCCATCGTGCTGGCCGGCCTGCTGCCGGTGGTGCTGCTCGCGCGCAACCAGCTGGGCCCGTCCCCTGCCGCCTCCGAGCACCACAAGACATGAGCGCTTCCCTGCACCTCGACGCGATCCAGCTCGCGTACGACACGCCACACGGCAAACACGGCCTGCACACCGTGGTCGACGGCTTCTCGCTCACGCTGGCCGCGGGCGACATCGCCTGCCTGTTCGGCCCCTCGGGCTGCGGCAAGACGACGGTGCTGCGCGCCATAGCCGGCTTCGAGCCAGTGCGCGCCGGCACCGTGCGCCTGGGCGACGTGCTGCTCTCGTCCGTGCAGACGCATCTGCCGCCCGAGCAACGGCGCGTGGGCATGATGTTTCAGGAGTACGCGCTGTTTCCGCACCTGTCAGCCGCGAAGAACGTGGCCTTCGGGCTGCGTCGCCTCGCGCGCGCGGCGCAGCAGTCGCGCGTGGCCGAGATGCTGGCGCTGGTCGGTCTGGGCGATGCCGGCGAGCGCTACCCGCACGAACTCTCCGGCGGCCAGCAGCAGCGCATTGCACTGGCCCGTGCGCTCGCGCCCTCGCCCGCGCTGCTGCTGCTCGACGAGCCGTTCTCCAACCTCGACGGCGGCACGCGCGAACGGCTGACCTCGGAGGTGCGCGGCATCCTGAAGCAGGCCGGGCAGACCGCCATCCTTGTCACGCACAACGAGGCCGAGGCGCATGCGATGGCCGACCGCATCGGCGTGATGCACGGCGGGCGAATCACGCACTGGCTGGACACCAACGCTTAGCCCCCGCAAGCGACGCGCAGCCGCCGGGAGGCCGACAATAGCGGCCCCTCCCCCACAACTAAACGGCACCACGAGATGCGATTTCTTCACACCATGCTGCGCGTTGGCAACCTCCAGCGCTCCATCGACTTCTATACCAAGGTGCTGGGCATGAACCTGCTGCGCACGTCGGAAAACCCCGAATACAAGTACAGCCTGGCCTTCCTCGGCTTCGACAAGGGCAACCCCGAGCAGGCCGAGATCGAGCTCACCTTCAACTGGGGCACCGAGAGCTACGACCTGGGCAGCGCCTACGGCCACATCGCGCTGGGCGTGCCCGACGCCTACGCGGCCTGCGACAAGATCAAGGCTGCGGGCGGCAACGTGACGCGCGAGGCCGGCCCGGTCAAGGGCGGCACCACGGTGATCGCCTTCGTGACGGACCCTGACGGCTACAAGATCGAATTGATCCAGCGCGACGAAAGCGCCACCGGCGGCGGACTGCGCTGACATGGCGCGCCACGTTGCCCTGCTGCGTGGCGTGAACGTCAACGGCATCGCCATCAAGAGCGCCGACCTGAAGGCGCTGTTCGTCGAGCAGGGTTTCGGTGCGGTGCGCACCGTGCTCGCCAGCGGCAACGTGCTGTTCGACACCGATGAACACGACACCGCAGCGCTGCGCGCGCGCATCGAGCAGGCGCTGCGCAAGCGCTTTGGCTACGAGGCGTGGATCGTGCTGCTCACACAGAAGACACTGGTGGCCATGGCGACGGCCTATCCGTTCGAGCGCATCGACGAAGAGCGCCACCCGTACATCGTGTTCGGCTCCGATGCCACGATGCTCGATGAACTGATCGAGAAAGCGGGCACGGTCGACGCGCATGTCGAACGCCTGCATCGCGGCAAGGGCGTGCTGTATTGGCAATGCCCGCGCGGCGAAAGCCTCGATACGCCGGTGGCCAAGCTGCTGGCCAAGCCCTGCTACAAGTCGAGCACCACCACGCGCAACCTGCGCACGGTGGAAAAGCTGCTCGCAGGCTGATCAGCAGCCGAGCAGGTCGGCCAGTTCGTTGATGTCACGCGCGTGCAGGTGGTTGTCCGCCTGCGGCGACACATCCTTCGGCTCCGCACGGCCGAACTCATGGGGCCGCTCGATGTACGCGGTCTTCAGGCCGCACACGCGCGCGGCGGCCAGGTCGTCGTGGTGCGCGGCGGCCAGCATCACCTGACCCGGCGTGGCGTCGAACACGCCCGCCACGCCCAGGTAGGTGCGCGGGTCGGGCTTGTAGGCCTTGAACACTTCGGCCGACAGCACGCAGTCCCAGGGCAGGCCGGCGCGCTTCGCCATTTCGGTGAGCAGGCCGATGTTGCCGTTGGACAGCGTGCAGATGGTGAACCTGGTCTTCAGTCGCGTGAGCCCGGCCACGGCATCGGGCCAGGCCGGCAGGCGGTGCCAGGCGCGGCTCAGCTCGCGCTTGGCGGCGGTGTCGAGCCGGTCGCTCAGGCCGAAGTCGCGCAGCACCTGTTCGAGCATGCTCAGGTGCAGCTCGTCGAGCAGCGTGAAGCCGCCCTCGCCCGCGGCAATGCGCGCCATCACGGCCTTCATGGCGGGCTGGTAGCCCGCGCGCCAGGCCAGCGCGAAGGCGGCACCGTCCACGCCCGGCAAGGCAGCCTCGGACTCGGCTGCAATGCCGCTGTGCCAGTCGACCACCGTGCCGAAGACATCGAAGGCGATGACCTTCAGGTCGCTGGCGTCGAACGCCGTGTGCATGGTCAGCGCGACAGCTGGCTCGCGGCGCGTGCCAGCTGCTCGATGCGGGCCCAGTCGCCGTCGCGAATGGCATCGCTCGGCACGATCCACGAGCCGCCCACGCAGGCCACGTTCGACAGTGCAAGAAACTCGGCCGCGTTGCCCGCGTGGATGCCGCCGGTCGGGCAGAAGGTGACGTCGCCGAACGGGCCCTGCCAGGCCTTCAGCATCGGCAGGCCGCCGGCCTGCAGCGCGGGGAAGAACTTGAGCTGGGTGTAGCCGTCTTCCTGCGCCGTCATGATCTCGCTGCCAGTGGCCACGCCGGGCAGCAGCGGCAGGCCGAGGTCGTGGCAGGCCTTGCCGACCGCGCGCGTGTAGCCCGGGCTCACGCCGAACCTGGCGCCGGCCAGCGCCGAGGCCTGCGCATCGGCCGCGCTGCGGATGGTGCCGGCGCCGACCACGGCGTCGGGCACATCCTTGGCAATGGCTTCGATGCACTGCAGCGCCTGCGGCGTGCGCAGCGTGACTTCGAGCATGCGGATGCCGCCGGCAACCAGCGCGCGCGCCAGCGGCACAGCGTCTTTCACGTCGTTCAGCACGATGACCGGAATGACCGGTGCGTCGCGCATCACGTCGAGGGGGGTGAATTTGTCGTTCATAGCCATGAGCAGGCTCCTTCTTCAGCAGTCAATGCATTGCGGCGCATGCCGGCGAACAGTTCTCGGCCAAGGCCATGTCCGTCGGCGATGCGTTGGGCTTCGGGCAGCGTCGCGGTTTCGCGCGCGGCCCATTCGTCTTCGGGCAGCAACACGGCGAGCGTACCCGCTACCGCGTCCAGGCGAATCAGGTCGCCGTCGCGCACCTTGGCGAGCGGGCCGCCGGCCGCCGCCTCGGGAGAGACATGAATGGCGGCCGGAATCTTGCCCGACGCGCCGCTCATGCGCCCGTCGGTGACCAGCGCCACGCGGAATCCCTTGCCCTGCAGCACCGACAGCGGCGGCGTGAGCTTGTGCAGCTCGGGCATGCCGTTGGCCTGCGGGCCCTGCCAGCGCACCACGCAGACCACGTCGCGCTCCAGCTCGCCGGCGGTGAAGGCCTTCTGCAGCGCGGCCTGCGAGTCGAACACGCGCGCGGGCGCTTCGATGACGTGGCGGTCGTCGGGCACCGAACTCACCTTGATCACGCTGCGACCGAGGTTGCCGCTCAGCAGCTTCAGGCCGCCGGTGGCGCTGAAGGGGCTGTCGACGGTGCGCGTGATGGCTTCGTTCTTCAGCGGCGCGGCCGGGGTCCATTGCAGGCGCTGTTCGCTGGCGTCGCCCACCAGCGCGGGCACGTTGGCAAACTCGCGGATGCCGCCGGCGCGCACGGTGAGCACGTCGCCGTGCATGAGGCCCGCCTCGACCAGCTCGCCGATCACCAGGCCGGGGCCGCCCGCGGTCTGGAACTCGTTCACGTCGGCGCTGCCGTTGGGGTACACGCGGGTCAGCAGCGGCACGATGTCGGAGAGGCTGGAGAAGTCGTTCCAGTCGATCACGATGCCCGCGGCACGCGCAACGGCGACCCAGTGGATCAGGTGGTTGGTGGAGCCGCCCGTGGCCAGCAGCGCGACCATGGCGTTGACGATGCAGCGCTCGTCGACCATCTCGCCGATGGGCGGGCAGCTGAATGCGGCGTCGCTGGCCTTGCCCAGCACGGTGCGCACCGCTTCGCGCGTGAGCGTCTCGCGCATCGCGTCGCCAGGCTGAATGAAGGCCGTGCCCGGCACATGCAGCCCCATGGCCTCGAGCAGCATCTGGTTGCTGTTGGCCGTGCCGTAGAAGGTGCAGGTGCCCACGGAGTGGTAAGCGGCCATTTCGGCGTCGAGCAGGCCCTGGCGGCCCACGAGCCCCTGCGCGGCCTGTTCGCGCACCTTCGACTTGGCGTTGTTGGAAAGGCCCGAAGGCATCGGGCCCGCGGGCACGAACACCGTGGGCAGGTGGCCGAAGTGCAGCGCGCCAATCAGCAGGCCCGGCACGATCTTGTCGCACACGCCCAGCATCAGCGCGCTGTCGAACATGTCGTGCGTGAGGGCAATGGCGGTGCTCATGGCGATGACGTCGCGGCTGAACAGGCTCAGCTCCATGCCGGGTGTGCCCTGCGTCACGCCGTCGCACATGGCGGGCACGCCGCCGGCCACCTGGGCGGTGGCGCCGAGGCGGCGGGCCTCCTGCTTGATGATGTCCGGGTAGCCCTGGTACGGCGCGTGGGCCGAGAGCATGTCGTTGTAGGCGGTGACGATGCCGATGTTGGGTGCGCGCTCGGTCACCACGCGGAACTTGTCGTTGGCCGGAATGCCCGCCACGGCGTGCGCCACGTTGGCGCAGCCCATGCGGTCGGAGCCGCGGTCGCGGTTGCGCAGCTCTGTGAGGCGGGAGAGGTAGGCGCCGCGCAGCCCCTGGCTGCGCTCGCGGATGCGATCGGTAACGTCGCGTACGGTGGGGTGTGTGCTGCTCATGGGGTGGGCTCTTGCTGCGTGTCGCCAGGGCGACTGTGGGCCTGGGGGCCCATGGTACCAAGCCATGCGCGAAAGCCCGATGAAATCCGGGCGCCGGGCGATACGAATCGGCCACCGTGCACCGCACCGCCAACCGCGCGCAAAAAAGCCCGGCATCACCGGGCTGTTTCTTGCGTCCAAACCAGGTTGGCGCTCAGTCGATCAGCTTGACCTCGACCCGGCGAGCCTCGGCGTTGTTGCCCGAGCCCGCGGTAACCGCCGGCTTCTGCAGGTCGATCTTGCCGGCCGGCACACCCAGGCCCACGAGCACATCGCGGACCATCTCGGCGCGCTTCTTGGCTAGCTCTTCGTTGATGGCGGCGTCGCCCGTGGTGTCGTGAAAGCCCGAGACCACCGCCTTGCGCCCGCTCTCCACGCCCTTGATGACCGCGGCCAGCGCCTCGGCACCGCCCGGGGCCAGGTCGGCGCTGCCGGTGGCAAAGTAGAAGTTCACCACGCCGTTGATCACGCGGATGCTGGCGCCGTCGGGGATGGTGACGGTCACCGTTTCGGTCACTTCGGCCAGCTTGGGCTCCGCGCCGGGGGCCGGTGCAGAGATGACCACTGCGGGCCTGGCGGCTGCCGCTTGCGCTGCCATTGCGGCCGGGTTGTGGTTCTTGTGCCAGAGCACGATGCCCACCACGAAGAAGATCACCAGGGCGATCAGCGCCATGACGAATCCAAGGATGAAATTCTGCTGGCCGTCGTCGTCGCTCATCGGGGGTCTTGCTCCGTAGGAAAGGGGTCGGTAAATAATGGTGCGGTGAACCATGATCAGGAAATTGTAGGCGCCGCCCCTGACACCCCCGTGTCGGACCCCGCGCCGGATCCCGGTCCGCCGGGACTCGACCCCATGCCAACCCCGTTGCGCGACCCGCAGCCGATGCTGGAGCGCGCCATCGCCGACTGGGGCGGGCATGAGGACCTTTGGCTGTTCGGCTACGGCTCGCTCATCTGGCGGCCCGAGTTCGATTTCATCGAGCGGCGCCAGGCCTGGGTGCGCGGCTGGCACCGCGCGCTGAAGATGTGGAGCCGCGTGAACCGCGGCAGCGTGCAGATGCCCGGCCTGGTGTTCGGCCTGCTGTCGGGCGGCAGCTGCCGCGGCATGGTGTTCCGCGTGCCCAAGGCCGACGGGCTGGCCACGCTGCGCCGGCTCTGGCTGCGCGAGATGCCCACGGGCGTGTACGACCCCAAATGGCTGAGCTGCGGCACGGCCGAAGGCCCGGTGCGCGCCCTGGCGTTCACGCTGTCGCGGCGCAGCCCCAATTTCACCGGCGACCTCACCGACGAGCGCTACCGCCACATCTTTGCCAACGCCGTGGGCCGCTACGGCACCTCGCTCGACTACGCGCGCCAGACGCTGCTGGAGCTGCAGCGCCATTCGATCCACGACGCCGCGCTGGCCCGGCTGGTGGCACTGGCCGCCGCGCACGAACTGGAGCGCCAGCGCCATGCCGAGGGCGAGCCCGCGGCCGGTTGCGGTGCGCCCCCGCCTCCGGTATATGTTGCAGAGTCGCCAGAGAGCGCGTCTCTCAAAACCCTTTCTTCCGAACCTTCCGAACCTTTCCAACCTTCCAGACCGTCCAAGGAAAACAAATGACCCAACGTCGTCTCATCGCCACCGGCGCCGCCCTTCTCGCCTCCCTCGTGCTCGCCGCCTGCGGCAGCATGGCCGGCAAGCCCAGCACGGCCGTCGAGCTGGTGCCGACCGGCGCGATCACGCCCAACCCCACGCGCGGCACGGTGACCTTCACCGCGCTGGAGCATGGCCTGCGCGTGGCGGGCGAGGTGCGCGGCCTGCCGCCGGGCTCCGAGCACGGCTTCCACATCCACGAAAAGGGCGACTGCGGCAACAACGGCGACGCCTCGGGCGGCCACTTCAACCCCACCGGCGGCACGCACGGCAAGTTTGCCGGCGCGGGCAGCCATGCCGGCGAACTGCCGAGCCTGGTGGCCGACGCCAACGGCGTGGCGCGTTTCAGCGTGGAAGACCATTCCATCTCGATGACCGAGGGCGCCGTCAACAACGTGGTGGGCCGCGCGCTGGTGGTGCACCGCGACCGCGACGACTTCACGACGCAGCCGTCGGGCAATTCGGGCCCGCGCATCGCCTGCGCGGTGATCGGCAAGCCCTGATAGACAAGCCCTGACCGGCACAACCGGTTCCTCGAACCGGCCGTGCGCCTAGCTGCCCAGGCGGGCGTGCCAGAGTGCCTCGGCCTGCGCCAGCGCGGCGGGCGTGTCGATGTCGGTCACCACGCCGGCATCGTCCACCACCAGGTCCGCGACTGAATCGATCGCGCGCATCGCACGCAGGACGGGCGAGGCGCCCAAATTTCCCTCCAGTCTGGCCAACTGGGCGCCGCAACCGGCGACAAAGCCCACCGGGTGGCCGCGCTCGCCCAGGTACTGCGGCTGTACCGCATTCACCCGCCCCTGCAGCGCGGCCGCCACGGCGCGCAGCGTCTCGGGCAGCACCAGCGGCAGGTCGCCCGGCAGGATGAGCCAGCCCGGTGCATCGGGCGTGGCGCGCACCGCGGCGGCAATCGAGTCGCCCATGCCCGGGTGCCCCGCGTCTTCCACATGCCACGGCAGGCCGCTGGCGCGCACGGCGTCCAGCGTGCGTTCGAGTACCGACCTGCCCGCGAGCAGGGCCTTCAACTTGGAGCCCGTGCCGCCGGCCGCCACAAAGCGCTCGCCCCGGCCCGAGGCCAGCACGATCACCATCGCGGCGCCCGGCTTGAAGTTCACCTGCATCGTCATGGCGCGAGTATGTGCGCAACAATCCCGGCATGACTTCCCCTCTCTCCCATGACGCGCTGGCCGCGCTGCGCAAGAGCTACGAGCGCGCGGAACTCGGCGAGGCGCACAGCGCGCTCGACCCAGTCAAGCAGTTCGAGCGCTGGCTCACCGAGGCCATCGACGCCAAGCTGCCCGAGCCCAACGCCATGACGCTGTGCACCGTGGGCAGCGACCTGCGCCCGTCCAGCCGCATCGTGTTGATCAAGGGCTACAACGCGCGCGGCGTCGTCTGGTACACCAACTACGAGAGCCGCAAGGGCCGCGAGCTGTCGGGCAACCCGTATGCGTCGCTGCAGTTCCACTGGGTCGAACTGGAGCGCGTGGTGCGCATCGAAGGCCGTGTCGAAAAGGTGGGCGCCGACGAAAGCGATGCCTACTTCGCCAGCCGCCCGCTCGACTCGCGCATCGGCGCCTGGGCCAGCCCGCAGAGCGAAGTGATCAGCGGGCGCGACGTGCTGGTGAAGAACGCGGCCGTGTTCGCGGCCAAACACCTGCTGTCACCGCCGCGCCCGCCGCACTGGGGCGGCTACCGGCTGGTGCCGGACCGCTGGGAGTTCTGGCAGGGCCGCAAGAGCCGGCTGCACGACCGGCTGCGCTACCGCCTGGAAGGCGCGGCGCCAAACGGCAACTGGGTGCGCGAACGCCTCGCGCCCTGAGCACGCGAGCCGTTCAGGGCAACCAGCGCACGCACAGCATCACCAGCGTGAGCGTGCCCAGCGCCAGCACGGTCGACACCGCGACGCTGGCCGTCACCAGGTCTTCGGCCGTGCGGTAGCGCTGCGAGAACAGGAACACGTTGGCGCCAATCGGCAGCGCCGCGGCCACCACCATCACCGTGAGCGGAATGCCGCGCACGCCCAGCAGCCAGCCGATGGCGGCCACCAGCAGCGGATGCAGCAGGTTCTTCACCAGCGCCTGCGCCAGCGCGCCACGCCAGTGCCGCCCGATGGGCGTGAGCGCCAGCGTGATGCCCACCATCACCAGCGCCACCGGGCCGAAGGCCTGGCCCAGCAGTTGAATGGGCTTGTCGATGACCTCGGGCATGGTCCAGCCGGTCTGCGCGAACAGCAGGCCCGCGATGATCGGCAGCGGCACCGGATGAATGATGGCGTTGCGCAAGGCGCGCAGCACGGTGCGCCCCATGGAGCGCGTCTGCACGCCGCCGGCCGCCGCCTGCTCGCGCGCCACCGCCAGTTCCAGCACCACCGTGGCGCTGGTCAACAGCACCAGTGAGTGCAGCGAGATGAGCGTGAGCAGCACCACCATGCCCGCGTCGCCGTAGGCCAGGTCGACCAGCACGATGCCGATCATCACGGTGTTGCTGTAGGTATTGGCCAGCGCAATGACGGCCGCCGTGCGGTTGAAGCCGCGCAGGGCCATGGTGCCGGCGAACAGCAGGCCCGAGGCAATGAAGTACGCGGCCACCGGCTTCAGGCTGAGTTGCTCGACGTGCACCGTGCTCATCGCGCGAAACAGCAGCGCGGGCGCCAGCAGCAGGAAGATGAGGTTCGACAGGTCTTTCACCGCATTGCCGCCGATCCAGCGGCGGCGTCCGGCAAGGTAGCCGGCGGCGATGAGAAGAACGACGGGAAGAAGCGAGGAGATGACGAAGGAATTCACGCGGCGAGGATAGCCGAGGGTGCCCTCTGTCTTTGCTCCTTCCCCTCCCGGGGGAAGGCTGGGATGGGGGCAAGCGGCACTCGAAAAAGCTGCCGCCTCATCACAGGCCGCACGCCCTCCCCCAGCGGGGGAGGAAGAAAGACAAAGATCAGAACGTCACGCGCAAGCCGACCTTCAGCGTGCGCCCCGGCAGCGGTGCGTTCGGGTACACGGTCGTCGTCAGGATCGACGTCGGGCTGTAGGCCAGCTTGTTGCCGATGTTGTCCATGCGCGCATACCAGGTGAGGTTGGCGCGCTGCACCTTCATGCGGTAGGTGATGGCCGCGTTCCACAGCGTGTACGCCTCGGTCTCGCGCGCACCCACGGTGGGAATGCGCCGCTGCGCCGCGTTGTAGTCGAAGCCCACGCGCGCACCCCACGGGCCGTTGGCATACGCCAGCGTCGCACCCAGGCGCAGCGGTGCGATGCGCGGCAGCGGCTCGCCGGAGTCGAGGTTCTTCGCGCGCACGATGTCGCCGCGCCATTCAAGGTCTAGCGTGCCCGCGTCGGTCATGCGCGCGAAGCCCTCGCTGCCCAGCAGGCGCAGGTTGCCGTTGGCCTCGATGCCGGTGAAGCGCGCGCGCACGCCGCTGTACACATACTCGGCCAGCGTGTCGGTGGCACCGGGCTCGGCCACGTTGCCCTCTTCGTCGAGGTTGCGCCCCGACGCCGTGAGGCCGATGTAGTTGCTGAAGCGCGTGACGTACGCATTCACACGCGCCGTGTTGGGCCCCGACTTCCATTGCGCGCCCAGGTCGAAGCCGGTCGACTTTTCCTTCTTCAGGTTCGGGTCGCCCAGCTCCCACGCGGCAGTGGCCACGTGCGGGCCGTTGGCCAGCAGTTCGTAGTCTTTGGGTGCGCGCTCGGTATAGGCAAGGTTCGAGGTC
Organism: Variovorax sp. H27-G14; assembly: GCF_046156345.1. Classification (NCBI taxonomy): domain Bacteria; kingdom Pseudomonadati; phylum Pseudomonadota; class Betaproteobacteria; order Burkholderiales; family Comamonadaceae; genus Variovorax; species Variovorax sp. H27-G14. The sequence continues at coordinate 129,809 of NZ_JAYLVN010000015.1, read as the reverse complement.
AGCTGCCACTGCGGCGCCAGGTTGACCAGCGCACCGAAGGCCGCGCTGTGCGGATTGAAGGTGCGCTCGCCGATCGCGAAGCGCGTCACGCTCGGGTCGTCCGGGTAGCCCAGCGAGCGAATGCGAACCTGCTCGGTGCGCGCGCCAAAGCTCAGCCGGCCCCACGAGGTGCCGAGCTCTTCATGCAGAAACACCGCATTGGCGCGCGTGCGGCTGTGCGGCGCAAAGGCCTCTTCGCCGTCGGCGGCGAAGCGGTTGGTCTCGCTGCTGAAACCGACCAGGCCTTCGAAGTTGCCGATCTTCTGGTGACGCGCCTCGATGCGCAGGTCGTTGCTCATGTTCGAGAACCGGGTGCCGGCCTCGGCGCCTTCGAACTCGGTGTGGCGGTAGTCGGTGTGGCTCAGCTTCACATGGATGCTGCTGATGAAGCCGCCCGGGCGCCATTCGCCTTCCAGCGCATAGCGGTCGGACTTCATGCCGATGGTCACGTCGCTCTCGGCGACCGTGCCGTAGGTGCTGCGGTAGGTGCTGACCGAGGCGCCCAGGTAGCCCTGGTCGAAGAACACCGTGCCGCCGATGGCACCGCCGTGCGCCTCGTTGGCCGAGTTGCAGATCTTGCGGGCCATCCACGGCGAGCCGGGCTTGCTGCATTCCAGGCTGATGGGCACCGAGGCGTCTGTCGAGTCGCGGTTGAAGGCGTCGACGTGCAGCGCCATGCGATCGTTGCCGCCTTCGAGCACCACGCCGCCGCTCTTCTCCTTGTTGCCGGTGGCGTAGCCCAGGTCGGCGCGCCCGCCGAAGCCGTTGATGGGCTCGGTGGGAATGCGGTTGTCGATGACGTTGACCACGCCGCCCACCGCACTGCCGCCGTACTGCAGCGCCGATGGGCCGCGCAGCACCTCGATGCGCTCCGTGACCAGCGCATCGACCGGCACCGCGTGGTCGTAGCTCAGCGCCGAGGCGTCGGGCGCGCCGCCGCCGTTCTGCAGGATGCGGATGCGGTCGCCGTCCTGGCCGCGAATGATCGGGCGGCTGGCGTTGGGGCCGAAGTAGCTGCTGCTCACGCCGGGCACGTTGTTCAGCGTTTCGCCGAGCGTCGATTCGGAGCGCAGCAGCAGCTTGTCGCCCGACAGCGTGGTGGTGGGCGCAATGAGCTCGCTGGCACCGAGCGGATTGCCGGTAACGGTGACTTCGCGCAGGCTGGCGGCGTCAGCGGGTGGAGGCCGGGCCGCGTCTTGTGCCTGAGCCAGGGTCGCCAGAGAGGCGAGCGAAAGAACGGCAACGCCCACGGCGTTGCGACGGAAATTGGGGGTCATGAAAAAACATTCGTTGAAACCAGGAACGACCGGCCGCGCGCCGCGCAAAGGCGGGTGAGGAAACCGGCACAGGGGTAATTCAGCGAATGGAAGGCGGGCCGCGCGCTTCGAACAGCGCCACCCAGCGCGCGACGGCCTCGCCTTCGAGAAAAGCGAAGGTGGCCGCCGGCAGCAGCATCGGCAGCACCACCAGTGGCACGCCCGGTGCGCTGGCGCCGTGCGCCAGCTGGTCGTAGAGCCGGCATTCGGCGTCGGTCTTGTCGCCGAACAGCGCGGGCACCCAAAGGTGCCGTGGCGCGAAAGCACGCACCTGGGCCTCTGCCTGCGCCGGTGCCGCCATAGCCGAGACCGCACGCGCGGCAACCAGCGCGCGCGCCGGGTCGCCCGGCACATGCAGCGTGGCATGCACGAGGCCGAGCGTCGACGCCAGCCAAACCGCCAGAAGCAGCGTGACGGCGACACAGCGCGACAGCCTGGTGAGCATCGTCGAGGGTCCGCTCAAAAGTGCGTCGTCATGCTGACGTACAGGCTGCGTCGCGTGCCGTACTGCGGCGCACCCACGCCCACGCCCGTGCCGTCGCGCAGCAGGTAGCCCTTGTCGAACAGGTTCAGGATGGCCACGCGCCCGACGATGTCGCCGCCCGAGGCTTCCTTCCACGTGTGCGAATACGCAGCGTTGACGACCGCGTAGTGCGGCAGCGCGGCGCTGTTGGGCGCCCCGCCGTCGGGCGTGCGGCGCAGGCCGCTGCCGTAGACGACGTCGCCGCTGACCTGGTTGTCGCCGAAGCGGTAGCTTGCGCCGCCCGACAGCGTGTAGGTCTGGTCGTGGTCCAGGTACACGTAGTGGTTGGCGATGTAGGCCAGCTCATCGGCGCCGAACAGCGACTGGCTCGACACGATGTTCTTGCCCATCGCCTTCTGGTAGGCAAAGTTGGCATAGGCCGACCAGTGGTCGTCGTTGTAGCGCGCCGACATTTCCAGCCCGCGCGCAAAGCCCTTGGCATAGTTGAACGGCGACAGAATCAACGCCTGCCCGAACTGGCCTTCGTCCAGCAGGTTGCTGATGTTCTTGTAGTACACGTCGGCCGAGAGCGACAGGTTGTCGTTCACCTTGTGGTCCACGCCCAGGTCGAAGTAGTGGGTGCGCTCGGCCTTCACCGGGTCGGAGTTGGCAATTTCCGGCTGGTTGGTGGTGCCCGCGTAAAGGTCGATGCTCTTTTGCGACGCCAGCTCCTGCGGCGGCGGCGTGAAGTAGCGCGCATAGCCGGCGTGCAGCGCGGTGCTGCCGGTCAGCTTGTACGCCAGGTTCATGCGCGGGCTCCACTGGTGCTCCTTGGTGAACGCGTCGACGCTGTCGTAGCGCAGGCCGTAGTTGAAGGTGAGCTTGGGGTCGATGCGCCACTCGTCCTGCAGATAGAGGCTGGCAAGCTGGCCGACCTTGCTCGAGTTGTCGTTGATCAACACCGGCGTGTTGCCGAGCTGCGCGCCGATGTCGTCCACCGCAAACACGTTCACTGCATTGATGCTGCTAGTGGTCTGGCGCGTGTAGGCGCCTCCAAAGCGCAGCGTGTGGGCATCGCTCAGCTTGTAAGACGCATCGCCCTGCAGCCCGTTCGACGTGTTGGAGCGCAGGGTGTCGGAGGCCACGCCGTTGTAGACCAGGTCGCCCACGGGGTCGGGCGTGTAGTGCAGGTTGGAATACTGGTGAAAGGCAGACACCTGGAAGTCGAGCGCGCCCAGCGTCTTCTGGAACGACAGCGCCACGAAGCGCGTGGCCTCGGTCTGGCGTTCGCGCACGTCCGACGAGGGCAGGCCGTTGTAGCCCGTGCCCAGGTCGCTGTAGCCGGCCAGCGAGAACTGCGGCGCCTGGTTCGGGTTGGTCGGAATCTGAAACTTGCCGCTGTAGGTGCCGAACATCAGGCCCAGGCGCGTGTCGGCGTCCAGGTAGTACGACAGGTTGCCGAAGGTCTTGCCCTGGCGCGTGCGGTCGTTCTGCGCGTTGAGCGTGGGCTGCGGGTTCTCGATGCCGTTGGTGTTGGACAGCAGGCTGCCCGACAGGTAGTAGCTCAGGTTGCCGGTGGTGCCGTAGACCGAGGCACTTTCTTCCAGCGTGTTGTGGCTGCCGAAGGTGAAGCCGAGCGAGCCGCCGGGTTTGCCCAGGCCCTGTTTGGTCTGGATGTCGACCACGCCGGCGGTGCGCAGGCCGTACTGGGCGGGCAAGGCGCCGGTGAGAAAGTCGACGGACTCGATGTAGCGCGTGTCCAGCGACTGGCCGAAGCCCGAAATGCCCTCGGGCAACTGCACGCCGTTGATGCGGTACTGCACGTTGCCGTGGTCGTCGCGCACATGCAGGGAGCCGGAGGCCTTGGAGTCCTTGGCGACGCCCGGCAGCGTGAGCAGCACGTCGTCCAGCGGGGTGGCGTCGCCCTTGCCGAGCGCGTCGATGGCGGCACGGTCGATGCGGTAGACGGTGGCGCCAACCTCGGGCGACAGCGCCATGCGCGCCTTCTGCAGGCGCTCGGACTGCGACTGGATCTCCACCGTGGACAGCGTGCCGGGCGGCGTGTTGGCGGCGCCGGGCTCCACGGTGGTGGTGACGCTTTGGTCCTGGGCCAGGGCCGGCCCGGAAAGAAGCGAGACAAGGGAAAAAACGGCAACGCCCACGGCGTTGCGACGGAAATTGGGAATCATGGATGGGCACTCGTTGAATCAATGAACGTCCGCCCCGCCCGCGCAAGGCGGGTGGCGGCAGCCGGAACACGAAGGGATTCAGCGAGCGGAAGGCGGGCCGCGCGCATCGAACAGCGCAACCCAGCGGGCGATGGCTTCGCCCTCAAGAAAAGCAAAGGTGGCCGCCGGCAGCAGCATGGGCAGCACCACCAGCGGCACGCTCGGCGTGGCGCTGCCGTCGCCGAGCTGGTCGTACAGGCGGCACTCGGCGTCGGTGTGCTCGCCGAAGAGGCTTTCCAGTCCGTGGGCCGCGTGCTTGTGCACGACGCCCTGTGGCTGTGCCTGCGCCTGTGCCTGGGCCAAGCCCGGCACATGCAGCGACCGGTGCATCACCCCCAGCGTGCCCGCGATCCACAACGCGAACGCCAGCGCGATGACGATCGCGCGGGCAGAACGGGAGGGAGCAAGACGGGCAGTCAGCATGGAAAGCAGGGGAGTGGCTTCAACAACGAACCCGATATTGTCGCGGCTTGACGTGACGGATGGCGGTCACTACATTACTAACCCGCGAGTCATTAACCTCATGCCCACACCCCGTTCCTTCGTCGACAAGCTCTGCCCGGTGCGCGCCAAGCGCGAGCGCCGCAAAGAGGCGCGTCCGGGTGAATTGCTGGCCGCCGCGCTCGACCTGTTCGTGGAAAAAGGCTTTGCCGCCACCCGTTCGGAGGAAGTGGCGGCACGTGCCGGCGTGTCCAAGGGCACGCTTTTTCTGTATTTCCAGAGCAAGGAAGAGCTGTTCAAGGCGGTGGTCATGGAAAACCTGGGCGGCCGCTTCACCGAGTGGAACGCCGAGTTCGCCGCCTTCGAAGGCACCACGGCCGACATGCTGCGCTACTGCATGAACGTGTGGTGGGAGCGCGTGGGCAACACCCAGGCCTCGGGCCTGACCAAGCTCATGATGAGCGAGGGCGGCAACTTTCCGGAGCTGGCGGAGTTCTACCGCCGAGAGGTGGTGCGCCCCGGCCACGACCTGCTGCGGCGCATTTTTCAGCGCGGCATCGACAGCGGCGAGTTCGCGCCCATGGATGTCGACCACGCCATCTACTGCGTGGTGGCACCCATGGTGTTCCTCATGCTGTGGAAGCACTCGGCCATGGTCTGCGTGGACGGCGTGTCGGCCCTGGACCCCGAAAAGTACGTCGCCGTGCAGGCCGACCTGGTCATCAACGGGCTCAGCGCGCACCCCGCAAGGCCGAGCGCGCCGCTGGCCTCACCGACGCCACCTAAAATTGAAGGTTTGTCCTGAGCCCACTAGGAAAACCACGCCATGAACCCCACCCCTACCCTCGAGCGCTTGCGCTTCAACATGATCGAACAGCAGATCCGCCCCTGGGATGTGCTGGAAACCGACATCCTCGAACTGCTGGCCCAGATCCATCGCGAGGACTACGTGCCCGAAGCGCACCGCACCCTGTCGTTCTTCGACATGGAGCTCCCGCTGCTGGACGGCAGCGTGCCCGGCGAATTCATGCTGTCGCCCAAGGTCGAGGCCCGCACGCTGCAGGACCTGCACATTCAGAAGCATGAATCGGTGCTCGAAATTGGCACCGGCTCCGGCTTCATGGCCGCCCTGCTCGGCGCCCGCGCCGCGCAGGTGCTGTCGCTGGAAATCAACCCCGTGCTGGCCGCCAGCGCCGCCCACACGCTGCGCCAGAACGGCGTGACCAACGTCGAAGTGCGCCATGCCGACGGCTCGGTGCCCCTGGCCAGCGGCCCGAGCTTCGACGTGATCGTGCTCAGCGGCTCGGTTGCGCGCATTCCACAGAACCTGCTGGGTTCGCTCAAGGTCGGCGGCCGACTGGCGGCCATCGTGGGCGAAGAGCCGATGATGCGTGCCCACTTCGTCACCCGCACCAGCGAAAGCAAGTGGGACACCCTCCAGCCCTGGGACATCGTGGCCCCGCGCCTGCTGAACTTCCCCGAGCCTTCGCGCTTCTCGTTCTGAGCGGGCGGCCACCTGATGATCGACCAAGTCCGCCCCGCCGACCTTGCCGCCTGGTTCGCCCAGAACGCCGAGGCCACGCCCGTGCTGCTCGACGTGCGCGAGCCGTGGGAGCTGCAGACCGCCAGCGTTGCGCCCCAGGGCTTCACCCTGGTGGCGATTCCGATGAACGAAATTCCGGCGCGGCTGGCCGAACTGGCCGAGCCGGGCAAAGAGCATCGCATCGCCTGCCTTTGCCACCACGGCGCGCGCAGCCAGCGCGTGGCCGCTTTTCTGGACCAGAACGGCTTTGCGGAGCTGGCCAATGTGGCCGGCGGCATCGACGCCTGGTCACTGCACGACCCCACGGTCCCGCGCTACTGATTCTTTCTTCAAGGACGTTCAATGCCTTCCAGGCCCCGGCTTTCGCCTTTTTCCGCAGCGCTCGCAAGCACCTTCGCAGCCCTGCTCGCACTGCCGGCCCAGGCCCAGACACTGAACGAACTGTATGACGCCGCCCGCGGCTACGACGCCACCTACCAGGGGGCGCGGGCCCAGTACGACGCCAACGTGGCGCGCGCCGCGCAGGCCAAGGCCGGCATCCTGCCGGCGGTGGGCCTCACGGCCGGCGTGACGCGCAGCGACATCGAAATCGACACCCTCACCGGCGCCGGCCGCGGCACCACCACGCCGCGCGACTTCAACACGCAGAACGTGGGCATCAACGCCACGCAGCCGCTGTACCGCCCGGCCAACTGGGCCACCTACGAACAAGGCAAGCGCCAGGCGGACATTGCGCAGTCGGTGTTCACCATTGCGGAGCAGGACCTGATCGTGCGCGTGAGCCAGTCGTATTTCGACGTGCTCGCCAGCCAGGACAGCCTGGCCCTGGTGCGCGCGCAGAAGGTGGCCGTGGCGGAGCAGCTGGCCTCGGCCAAGCGCAACTTCGAGGTCGGCACCTCCACCATCACCGACTCGCGCGAGGCGCAAGCCCGCTACGACCTGGTGATTGCGCAGGAAATTGCGGCCGAGAACGACCTGCAGGTGAAGAAGGTGGTGCTCGACCAGCTGGTGGGGCGCCCGGGCAGCGTGCCGGTGCCGCTGTCGGTGCCGGTGGTGCTGCCCACGGCCCTGCCGGCGGACATCAATGCCTGGGTGGCCCAGGCCGACAACGTGCACCCCGCCATTCAGCAGGCGCGCCTGGGCGTGGACGTGGCCGGGCTCGAAGTGGAAAAGGCCAAGGCCGGCCACAAGCCCACGCTGGACGCCAACCTGGGCTACAACGTCACGCGCAACCCGACCGGCACCACCACCAGCGCGGTGGGCACGCGGGCCAATGCGGCCACGGTGGGCGTTGTCTTCAACCTGCCGCTGTTCGCCGGCTTTGCCACCGAGAACCGCATCAAGGAAACGCTGGCACTGGAAGACCAGTCGCGCAGCGTGCTCGAAGGCACGCGCCGCAACGTGGCGCAGTCCACGCGCGCGGCGTATCTGGGGCTGGTGTCGGGCGCGGGCCAGGTGAAGGCGCTGGAGGCGGCCGAATCGTCGAGCCAGAGCGCGCTGGACGCCAACCGCCTGGGCTACCAGGTGGGCGTGCGCATCAACATCGACGTGCTGAACTCGCAGAGCCAGCTGTTCCAGACCAAGCGCGACCTGGCGCAGGCACGCTACAACGTGCTGCTGGGCAACCTGAAGCTGCGCCAGGCCAACGGCACGCTGACTACCGACGACATGAACGCGATCAACGCGACGCTGGCGAGCAATGGCAGCGTGCCGGCGGTGCCTTCGGCTACGCCGCCAGAGCGCAATGTGACGCCGTCCACAGCCCCCGTGGCACCGTTCGCGCCGCGCAGCATTCCGGTCATTCCGCCGGTGCCGGTGCAGCCGTTCAATCCGCCCGCGCCGACGATGCCGACGGCACCCGTGCCGCCGGTGATTCTGAATCCGCCGGTGCGCTGAAGCGTATTTCTCCCTCCCCTTCCGGTCTGTACACGGGGGAGGGTTGGGGTGGGGGCACGACGGCCTGTGCCCATTCACTGCGCTCGTTGGGCGCTTGCCCCCATCCCGGCCTTCCCCCGGAGGGGGAAGGAGCCAACGCAAATACAGGCTCCAGGCTCAGTCGAGCGTGGGTTCCGCGCGCGGCGGCTCGCTGTCCAGCGGCGCGTTCTCCGTCGCCACCGGCTCCGCAGCCTGCGCAATCGCCAGCACCGCCGCCGCCGTGCGCTCTGCAGCCCCGCGGTTCGACGAAGAAAAGCCCAGCGCGGCCTGCGCCATCACGGCACGGCGCTCGGGGTTCTCGACCAGCTTCAACGCCGCCGTCACCGCCTGCTCCATGCCTTCGACACGCAACGACGCACCGGCCGCCAGCGACAGCTGCGCTGCCTCGGCAAAGTTGAAGGTCGACGGCCCCATCACCACCGGGCAGCCGCAGGCCGCCGGCTCGATCAGGTTCTGCCCGCCCAGCGGCTCGAAGCTGCCGCCCAGCAGCGCCACGTCGGCCAGGCCGTAGTACAGCGCCATTTCGCCGAGCGAATCGCCGAGCCATATCTCTGCTTCGGCCGGCTGCCCCGCCGCACTGCGGCGCGCCACGGCAAAGCCCTCGGCCTCTATCAGCGCGGCCACTTCGTCGAAGCGCTGCGGATGGCGCGGCACGATCATCCATTGCACGTCGTGCACCCGCTTGGCAATCGAGCGGACCGCGCCCTGCTCTGGCGGCACCGGCGACGTGGCGCCGAAGCGCTTGAGCACCTCAAGCAGCAGCCGCTCTTCGCCGTCGCGCGAGCTTGCGAGCACCACCATCGGCTTGGGCAGGCGCTCGCGCAGCGACACGGCCGCGGTGAGCTGACGCTCGTCGGGCGTGGCGTCGAATTTCAGGTTGCCGTACACGCCGGCCACCTTGGCGCCCAGCGACACCAGCCGGTGCGCGTCGGCCTCGGTCTGCGCCCACACGGCCGTCAGTGCCGAATAGGCGGGCCGCGCCAGCCAGGCCAGGCGTTCGGCCGCGGCCAAAGACTTCTCGTTGAGCCGCGCATTGGCCAGCACCAGCGGAATGCGGCGCGCGGCGCAGGCGGCGGCCATCACGGGCCAGACCTCGGTTTCCATCAGCACGCCGATGCGCGGCTGAAACTTGTCCAGAAAGCGCGCCACGGCGCCGGGCGTGTCCCAGGGCTGCCACACCTGCGTGTCGCCCGGTTCGAGCAGCTTGGCGCCCTCTTCCCGGCCGGTGGCGGTGCCGTGCGTGAGCAGAATCGGCACGCCCGGGTACTGGCGGCGCAGCTCTGTGATGAGGATGGCGGCGGCGCGCGTCTCGCCGAGCGAGACCGCATGCACCCAGCACTGGGCCTGACCGGTGGTGGCCGCGTCGTAGTGACCGAAGCGCTCCTCCACGGCCACGCCATAGCCCGGCTCGGATTGCGCGCGGCGCCGCAGCTTGCGGCGCACGAGCGGTTGCACAGCGGTGGTGAAAAGGCCGTAAAGGCTAAGCAGCAAGGAACGCACAGGCGGGGGGTTCAGTGAGCGGCTTCGGCCAGCTTGGCGTCGGGCTTGACGGTGCGCAGCAGCGCGAGCATCTCGGCCTCGATGCGCTTCAGCGCGGCATCGGTCTGGCCTTCGAAGCGCAGCACCAGCACGGGCGTGGTGTTCGATGCGCGGATCAGCCCGAAGCCGTCGGGCCAGTCCACGCGCAAGCCGTCGATGGTCGAGACCTGGGCCGGCGCCGCAAAGCGGGCGTCCTTCACCAGTTGGTCGACCACCGTGTGCGGCTCGCCTTCGGCGCAGGCCACGTTCAGCTCGGGGGTGGAGAAGCTGGTGGGCAGGCCGTTCAGCACGGCGTTGGCGTCGGGGCTCTTGCTCACGATCTCGAGCAGGCGGCAGCCCGCATAGGTGCCGTCGTCGAAGCCGTACCAGCGCTCCTTGAAGAAGATGTGGCCGCTCATCTCGCCGCCCAGCGGCGAATCGATTTCCTTCATCTTCGCCTTGATCAGCGAATGGCCGGTCTTGTAGATCATCGGCTTGCCGCCCGCGGCCTCAATGGCCGGCGCCAGGCGCTGCGAGCACTTCACGTCGTAAATGATGGTGCCGCCCGGCACGCGCGACAGCACGTCCTGCGCAAAGAGCTGCATCTGGCGGTCAGGGAAGATGTTCTGGCCGTCCTTGGTGACGATGCCCAGGCGGTCGCCGTCGCCGTCGAAGGCCAGGCCGAGCTCGGCGTCGCTGGCGGCCAGCGCGGCCATCAGGTCCTTCAGGTTCTCGGGCTTGCTCGGGTCCGGGTGGTGGTTGGGGAAGTTGCCGTCGACCTCGCTGAACAGCTCGGTCACTTCGCAGCCGATGGCGCGAAAAATGGCCGGGGCCGAGGCGCCGGCAATGCCGTTGCCCGAATCGACCACGATCTTCATGGGGCGCGCCAGCTTGATGTCGCCGGCAATGCGCTTCACGTAGGCGTCGGTCACGTCTACCTTGCGCACGCTGCCGCCGGGGGCCAGCTGGGCGGTGCCGGCTTCCATGGTCTTGCGCAGGCCCTGGATTTCGTCGCCGTAGATCGCGCGGCCGGCCAGCACCATCTTGAAGCCGTTGTAGTCCTTGGGGTTGTGGCTGCCCGTGACCTGAATGCCGCTGGTGCACAGCGTGTGCGCCGCAAAGTACAGCATGGGCGTGGTGACCGCGCCCACGTCGATCACCTCGATGCCGGTGGCCACCAGGCCCTTGATCAGCGCCTCCGCCAGCGCGGGGCCCGACAGGCGGCCGTCGCGTCCCACGGCCACCAGCTTCTCGCCGGCGGCGCGGGCGGCGCTGCCGAAGGCCCGGCCAAGCGCCTCGGCCACGTCGGCATCGAGAGTGACGGGCACGACGCCGCGAATGTCGTAGGCCTTGAAGATGGACGCGCTGAGCTGCATGAAGGGCGTTTCCCTGTGGGTTTTTGGAACGAGGCATTGTAGGCAACGCCCCGGGAGGCCACATGTCCGAAAACGGCCAGTTGAAACGAGTCGAAACCGTATCATTTCCCCATGCCCACCCGCCACACACCCACCGAAGCGCTCGAGAGCGACGCCTGCTACCTGGCGATGAAGACGCACGACGCGCGCTTCGACGGGTCGTTCTTCACCGCGGTGACCTCCACCGGCATCTACTGCCGCCCGGTCTGCCGCGTGAAGCTGCCGCGGCGCGAGAACTGCCGCTTCTTTCGCCATGCGGCCCAGGCCGAGGCCGCGGGCTTCAGGCCCTGCCTGCGCTGCCGGCCTGAACTGGCACCGCGCTTCACGGGCGCGGCCGGCTGGTCGACCGAAGACGCCTCGCGCATCCTGGCGCTGCAGGCCGCGCGGCTCATCGACGAGCCTGATGCGTGGTCCCACGGCGGCGAAGACAGCGGCCCCGGTGCCGCGCAGGTGGCAGCGCGCCTGGGCGTGAGCGACCGCCACCTGCGGCGCATCTTCGAATCGCAGTTCGGCGTCTCGCCGTTGCAGTACCTGCAGACGCGCCGCCTGCTGGCCGCCAAGCAGCTGATTGCCGACACCCGCCTGCCCATGACGCAAGTGGCGCTGGCCAGCGGCTTTGCGAGCGTGCGCCGCTTCAACGCGGCCTTTCTAGAACACTACGGCCTGAACCCGAGCGCCCTGCGCCGGGCCGGCGGTGCGGCGGCCGAGGGCGGGCACACCAAGCCGATCGAGGTGCGCCTGGGCTTTCGCCCGCCCTACGACGCACAAGCCATGCTCGGCTTCTTCGCGCGACGTGCGCTGCGCGGTGTGGAGGTGGCGACCACGTTTGACGGCAAGGCGCCGGTGAAGGGCAGCACGCCCACCTATGTGACGCTGGCGCGCACGCTGCGCGTGCAGCAAGGTGACAAAGCCCATGACGGCTGGCTGCGGTTGCGCTTCGACCTCGACCGCGAGCAGGTGCTGCTGTCGGTCAGCGACTCGCTGGCCGCGGTGCTGCCGATCGTCATCAGCCGGGCCCGCGCGCTGTTCGACCTGGACGCCGAGCCGATGGCCATCAACGCCGCGCTGCACGACGCCTTTCCCCACGGCGACGGGCTGCGCGTGCCGGGCGCGGTCGACGGCTTCGAGCTGGCGGTGCGCGCGGTGCTGGGCCAGCAGGTGACGGTGGCCGCGGCGCGCACGCTGGGCTCGCGGCTGGTCGAGGCCTTCGGCGAGCCGCTGGCCACGCCCATCGACGGGCTGAACCGGCTGTTCCCCACGCCCGCGGCCATTGCGGCGGCCAGTGGCGACGCTCTGGGCCAGCTCGGCATCGTGCGACAACGACAGGCTGCGCTGCACGCCATTGCGCAGCAGGTGGCGAGCGGCCAGCTCGCGCTGCATGCGGGTGCCGACGTGCCCTCGACCATCGCGGCCCTGCAAGAGTTGCCCGGCATCGGCGCCTGGACCGCGCAGTACATCGCCATGCGCGCGCTGCGCTGGCCCGACGCCTTTCCGGCCGGCGACGTCGCGCTGCAGAAGGCGCTGGGCGTGAGCACCGCCCGCGCGGCCAGCGAAGCCTCGCAGGCCTGGCGGCCGTGGCGCAGCTACGCGGTGCTGCGGGCGTGGCATGCACCGGCTGCACCTACGGCGCCGGCCAAGTCGATCAAGGCCAAGGACGCCGCCGCCGAACCTCCCCTTACCCCCACGGCAGGCCTCGCCGCCTGAAATGCCATGAAGTTCAAGAGCAAAGTCATCTACACCTCGCACCTCGACACGCCGCTGGGTGGCATCACCATGGCAGCCACCGACCTGGGTCTGGCCGGCGTCTGGTTCGACCAGCAGCGCCACTGGCCCGACACCACCGGCTGGATCACGCAGCACGACCACCCCGCTCTGGTGGAAGCGGCCGCGCAGTTGCGCGACTATTTCGCCGGCAAACGCGAGCGCTTCGACATGACGCTCGACCTGTCGCACGGCACCGCCTTCCAGCAAAGCGTGTGGCAGCAGTTGCTGGCCATTCCGGCCGGCGCCACCACCAGCTACGGCGCGCTCAGCGTGAACGTGGGCAACCCGACGGCCGTGCGCGCAGTGGGTGCGGCCGTGGGGCGCAACCCCATCAGCGTGATCGTGCCCTGCCACCGCGTGGTGGGCGCCAACGGCTCGCTGACCGGTTACGCTGGCGGGCTCGACCGCAAGACCGCGCTGCTCGAACTCGAGAAGGCGCTCTGAGCATTCCCAGACCCAGCAGAACCCAAGACGCATGACGACAACCAACAACAACACCGCAGCGGCCAAGCCCGTGTCACCCTCCGCCTGGCTCATCGACCTGGTGCTGCTGGGCGCGCTCTGGGGCGCATCTTTTCTGTTCATGCGCATTGGCGCGGCCGAGTTCGGTGCGCTGCCCACGGCCGCGGTGCGCGTGGGCATTGCCGCGCTGTTCCTGCTGCCTATCGCGCTGCTGCGCGGCCAGGGGCCGTCGCTGGCGAAACACTGGAAGGCGAGCTTCGCGGTCGGCGTCTTCAACTCGGGCATGCCGTTTGCGCTGTTCTGCTTCGCGCTGCTTACCATCAACACCGGCCTTGCCGCCGTGCTGAACGCCACGGTGCCGATGTTCGGCGCGCTGGTGGCGTGGGCCTGGTTTCGCGAGCGCCCGTCGGGCTCGCGCATGCTCGGACTGGTGATCGGCTTTGCCGGCGTGGCCATGCTGGCCAGCCGCAGCGCCGGCCTGCAGACGGGTGCCAGCGACCATGCGGCGCTCCTCGCGGTGCTCGCCTGCCTGGGCGCCTGCCTGTGCTACGGCATCTCGGCCAGCGCCACGCGCGCGCACCTGAGCGGCGTGCCCGCGCTCACCACCGCCACGGGCAGCCAGCTTGGCGCCACGCTGTTCCTGGCCATTCCAGCCTTCTGGCTGTGGCCCGCGCAAATGCCCAGCCTGCGTGCCTGGCTCGCGCTGCTGGCGCTCGGCGTGGCCTGCACCGGCGTGGCGTACATCCTGTTCTTTAGGCTGATCGCGCGCGCCGGTCCGGCACGCGCGCTGACCGTGACCTTTCTGGTGCCGGTGTTCGCGCTGTTCTACGGCGCGGTGTTTCTCGACGAGCGCATCACGCAGTGGATGCTGATCTGCGCGGCGGTCATCGTGTGCGGCGTGGCACTGTCCACCGGCATCGTCAAGTTCCGCCTGCCGCGCAAGGCCTCGGCCTGAACTTGCGGCCCTGCGTGACGTGCGGTCCGCGGGTCGCCTACATGGCCCCCGCGACCACGTTCACCGACAGGGCCAGCACCAGCATGTTGAACGCGAAGGCCATCACGCTGTGCAGCAGCGTGATGCGCCGCATCTCGCGCGAGGTGGCCTGCACGTCGGACACCTGCGACGTCATGCCGATCACGTACGCGTAGTAGAGAAAGTCGAAGTAGTCGGGCGCGTCGTCCTTGCCCGGAAAGTCAAGTCCGCCGTCGGGCCTCCCGCCCTTCTGGTCGAGGTAGTAGCGGTGCGCGTAGTGAAAGGCGTAGATCGTGTGCATCATCAGCCACGACCCCGTGAGCGCCACCAGCCCCAGCGCCACATGCGCCGCGCGCGCCCAGCCGCTCAGGTCCTTCACCTGCTGCAGCAGCATGGCGATGGCCACCACGCTCATGGCCACGACCACCAGCATCGAGAACAGGATGACGAAGTTGGGTTGGTCCAGTTGCTGCGCGCGCTCGCGGGTCTGTTTTGCGTCGAAGGTGTCGGCCAGCCACCAGGTGAGCACCTGGTACACCAGCACCCCCACGCACCACGCCGTCAGCCCGCGCGCCATGTTGCTCATGGCCACCGGCATGAGGGCCGCGACCACCGCCGCGCCGGAGAGAGTGCCGTACAGCAGCCGCTGGCGGCCGGTGGTGGTGGAGAGGTGCTTGAGCATGCGCCACTGTAGCGGCTGGCCTTGCGGGTCGAGACGCAGCGCCGTCGAAAAAGTCCTACACGCTGATCCTCCGTTCGCGCATGCGAGGCGGGGTTCGAGGCGCCTATCGTGTCACCCGTTCACAGGGAGTTGCGCCCGCAAGCACAGCGCCAGAAGCCACAGGCTCGCGGCCATTCTTACTACGTGCCAAGGCAGTCACATTTCTTCTTCAATCCACCCAGGTCATCAAGGACTTCTTTCATGCTGCTTCGCTCCCGCCCCTTCGAACGGACCGCAAGAATCGCCGCACGCGGCGCGTGGGGTGCCGTGGTCGGCACCGGCTTTCTCCTGGCAGCCGCGCCCGCCCTGGCCGACCCCTCGCCCGCGCTCGATCGCTTCAGCTTTTCCGTGGGCGCGTTCAACGCCGACCCCAAGTTCAACGCCTCCGTCGGCACGCCTTACGGCCCGCTGCAGTCGGGCGACATCAAGCCGGGCCGCGTGACCATGCCGCGCGTCACGGCTGACGTGCTGCTGGGCGACAGCCAGGGCATTTCGTTCGACTACTACCAGTACAAGCGCGACTACACGGGCAACGTGGCCAACACCACGTCGTTCGGCAACTTCGGCACGCTGAACACCTTCGGCAATGCCAGCGTGAACACCAAGCTCGACTTTGCCAAGCTGTCATACAAGTGGTGGATCGGTTCGGGCAACACCGTGCTGGGCCTGGGCGCCGGTGCCGCCTACTACCGCGCAACGCTGGGCACCAGCGCGCTGGCCTCGGTGAACGGCCAGGTCGGCACCCTGAGCAACAGCGCCAGCGACAACGCCATCGCACCCTTGCTCGAAATTGGCGTGCGCCACGCCATCACGCCCGACCTGCGCCTGTTCGCCGACGCCTCCGGCGTGTGGAAGAACGGCGGCAGCTTCCACGGCAGCATCTACAACGCGTCCGCCGGTGTCGAGTGGTTCCCCGTCAAGAACATCGGCCTGGTGCTCTCCTATGGCGTGACGAACATCGACCTGACCCGCGACGCCGGCGCGGCAGACGCGCGGCTGAAGGTGCGTCTGCAAGGGCCGTCGGCGTTCCTCAAGGCGCGCTTCTGAGCCTGCTGTAGACCTTCCCCAGGCCTGTGTGCAGTGCACGCCGCCCTGCGTAGCCAGTCTTCGCAAGACGTGGTGCGGGCGCCAGCCTTAGGCTGCGCCCCATCACAGAAGACCGGAGACACAGAGCATGCCTGCAGCCACCACGGGCCTCGCGCCCTCCCCCGCGCTAGCCGATTCTCAAGGCCAGATTTCGCGCATCTCGCGCATTGCGCTGGGCGACGTCATCCATCGCTCCGCGCGCCGCTTCGGCGCACGCACCGCGCTCATCGAGGGCGAGCACCGCATGTCTTACGGCGAGCTCGACGCCGCCACCAACCGCTTCGCGCACCACCTGCTGGGCCTCGGCCTGCCCAGTGGTGCGCGCGTGGGCATGCTGTGCAACAACTCCATCCAGATGGTGGTGGCCATGCTGGGCATTCAGAAAGCGGGGCTGGTGTGGGTGCCGATCAACACAGCGCTGGCCGTGGATGCCATCGGCTACATCCTTGCGCATGCCGAGGTGCGCCACCTGGTGATCGACACCGCGCTGCATGCCAAGCCCGCGCTGCGCGCCCTGCTCGACGACACGGGCGTTGCGCCGCTGCTGTGCGTGCTCGACGGCGACACGCCACCGGCCGGCATTCCCACCGTGGCCCAAGCCATTGCGCAGGGCCCGCAGACGCTGCCTGACGTGGCCATCGACAGCGGCCAGCTCGCGCTCATCATGTACACCAGCGGCACCACCGGGCGCCAGAAGGGCGTGATGCACTCGCATGCCTCGGTGCATTCGGTGCTGCTGAGCAACATGGTCGAGTGGGGCAGCAGCCCCGAGCGCGCGGACGTGTGGAGCAGCGTGCTGCCGTTGTTCCATTGCGGGCAGCACACGGTGCTGATGTCGGCGCTGGCGGTGGGCGGCACGCTGGTGATATTGCGCGGCTTCGACCCCGGCGCGGTGCTGGGCGCCATCGAGCGCCACCGCATCAGCGTGATGGTCGGCTTGCCGATGATGTACGGCGCGCTGCTGGCCCAGCCGCAGCGCGCGGCGCGCGACCTGTCGAGCCTGCGGTTGTGCGTGTACGCAATGGCACCGATGTCGCGCACGTTGCTGCTGCGGCTGCTCGACGAGTTTTGCCCCAATTTCGCGTTGGTGTCGGGCCAGACCGAGATGTACCCCGGCGCCACCATCTTCGAGGCGCACGAGCAGCGCAAGCGCTTCGGTTCGTACTGGGGCGTGGGCACGTTGGTGAACGAGGTGTCGGTGATGGGCGACGACGGCGCGTTGCTCGGGCCGAACGAGGTCGGCGAGATCGTCTTTCGCGGCCCCAACGTGATGCTGGGTTACTACAAGGACCCGGAGGCCACGGCCAATGCGCAGCGTTTCGGTTGGCACCACTCGGGCGACCTGGGCAAGCTCGACGATGACGGCCAGCTCATCTTTCTGGACCGGTTGAAGGACATGGTGAAGTCGGGCGGGGAGAACGTGGCGTCGATCAAGGTGGAAGAGGTGCTGTTGCGCCACCCTGGTGTGATGAACGCGGCGGTGGTGGGTTTGCCGCACGACCATTGGGGCGAGGCGATCACGGCTTTTGTGACGCGTCGGCCTGATGCGCAGTCGCCCCTTACCGAGGCCGAACTGGCCGCGCACTGCAAGGCGCACCTGGGGGGCTTCGAGGTGCCCAAGGAGATCGTTTTTCTGGAGGCGTTGCCGATGACTTCTACGGGGAAGATTCAGAAGTTCGAGCTTCGGCAGGTGCATCGTGGGTATTACTCGCGGCGTTGATGTTTGACGTGCGTTGTTCAGGGCGACGCTCACGCCGACGGGGTGCTCCCCTCCGCGAATGTCCCCCGGGGCTTCGCCCCTCCTCCTTTATTTCGCTGCGGGGAGCACCCCATCGACGTGAGCGAGTTCAGAGCGGTGGTCGATCAGCCGCACACCGTCAGCGGGGTCGTTGCTCAGAGCAGTCGTTGATCAGCGAGCACCAGCAGCGTGCCCAGGTGCACAGGGCGTCGGGTGCTCCACGCAGCGAAATAAAGGAGGAGGCGAAGCCGGGGGACATTCGCGGAGGGGAGTACCCGGCGGCCTGTGCACACGCCCTGAAGAAAGTGCCCTGAACAAAGCACCATGAACAAAGCCCCCTAAAAGCTAAACCGCAGAAGCAATCAAAGCCGCACGCACATCCTTCTTCAGCACCTTGCCCACCTTGGAGCGCGGCAGGTCGAGCCACACCTCGATCTGCTTGGGCGCCTTCACGCTGCCGATCCGGGCCTTCACGAACGCCTTGATGTCGTCCACGTCCACCTGCCGCCCGCTGTGGAGCTGCAACACCGCCACCACACGCTCACCCCACTTCTCGTCAGGCAGGCCGACCACCGCACTGTCCTGCACATCGGGGTGCTGCATCAGCGCCTGCTCCACCTCCGCGGAGTACACGTTGAAGCCACCGGAAATGATCATGTCCTTGGCACGGTCCACGATGTACAGGAACCCGTCGACATCAACATAGCCAATGTCGCCCGTGTGATGCCAGCCATGGCGCGAGGCCTCCTCGGTGGCACGCGGGTCCTTGTAATAGCCCTGCATCACCAACGAGCCGCGCACCACGATCTCGCCAGTCTCCGCAGCAGGCAACAACACGCCCTCACCGTTCATCACCCCCACCTGCACCAGCGGACCAGGTCGCCCCGCCGACGACAGGCGATGCACCGCCACCGTGCCGTCGGCGTTGAAGTGCTCGCGCGGCGACATCATCGAGATCATCATCGGCGCCTCGGTCTGGCCGAAGAGCTGCGCCATGACAGGGCCGATTTTTTGCAGCGCCTCTTCGAGCCGCGCGGCCGACATCGGCGCCGCGCCATACCAGAAGCATTGCAGCGAATCGAGCCTGGCCGTGGCCAGCAGCGGATGCTGCAGCAGCATGTAGATCAGCGTGGGCGGCAAAAAGGTGTGGGTGATGCCGTGCTGCTCGATCAGCCCGAGAAACTCGCCCAGCTCCGGCTTGGGCATGATCACCACCCGCCCACCCATCGCCATCACCGGCAGACACAACACACCCGCCGCGTGCGTGAGCGGCGCAAGCGCCAGGTAAGCAGGCCGGCCCTCGAAGGGATAACCCATCAAGGTCAGCGCCGACATCGCCTCCAGGTTGCGCCCCGAAAGCATCACGCCCTTGGGTTGCCCGGTGGTGCCGCCGGTGCCCGCGATCATGGCCACGTCGTCGGGCGGCGTGATGTCCAGGGGCGAGTCGTCCAGGCCCTCCAGCCATTCGTCCAGCGAGGGCGCGAAGGCCTGCGGCTCACTGAGGCAGACCAGCGCCCGCAGCTTGGGCAGTTGCGAGCGCATCTGCTCGACCATGGGCGCGTAGTTGCCGTGAAAGAGCAGGCACGCGCAATCGAAGGCGTCGAGCACGAAGGCGTTTTCGCTCGCCTCGTTGCGCGGGTTGACCGGGCACCACACGCAGCCCGCGCGCGAAATGCCGAACACGGTGGCGAACGCCATCGCGTCGTTGCTCGAGAGCACGGCCACCTTGTCCCCCGGCCGCACACCGGCGCGCTGCAGGCCGCGCGCCACGCGCCAGCTGATGCGCTGCACCTGGGCGTAGCTCAGGTCGGTGTCGCCCAGGGTCAGACACGGCGAATGGGCGCCCAGCTGGGCACCCTTGTCGAGGTAGTCGACGAGGCGCATGGCCGTCAGCCCAGCCGCGTCAGCACGGGCTCCTGCACCAACCCGAAGCTGCGCAGCGCACCCAGCAGCTCGCGATGCCCGAAGGCCTGACAACCCGAGGCAAAGCCGGCGCGGCGCGGCGCCTGTTGCAGCAGCGAGGCCGCCGCATAGGCCTGCAGCAAGCCGGTCTGCTTGTAGTTGCAGTTGCCGAAGATCACGCAGTGCACACGGCCCAGCGGACCGGAGGCATGCACCGAATCGACCGACTTGTTGATGCGCGGGTTCTCGCGCGGCGGCATGGTGTTCATCACGCTCGATGCCGTCTTGGACAGCGCGGCATAGCGGTCGTCTTCGTTCATGCCCTCGGTGGCCTTGAGCGCGGCGGCCACGATCTGCGGCACGCCCTGCATCAGCGCCTTGTTGAACACGCCGCCCAGCACCTTCACGTTGGCCACGCGCGGATCTCGCTTGAACCACACGGGGTGCGACGTGCCGCCCCAGGGCAGCGCCAGCGCCGCCTCGTGCTGGCCCGGAATCGACAGGTGGTACAGACCGGCGTCGGGTTGCCATTCCACGTACTCGTTCTGCTCCAGGTAGTAGGCCTTCGAGGTGGCCGCGTTCACCAGAATGGTCTGGGTGGACGCGATGGTCGGGCTGCCGCCCCAGAACACGGCGATGTCCAGCGTGTCGAGCCCGGGCGTCTCAAGGCACAGCTGCGCGGCAATTTCGCCGGTGGTGTACATGTGCGCCAGGCCCGGCGACAGCAGCAGACCGGCGGCGGCAAATTTGGCGCCGTAGGCCTGCTCTAGCGTGATGAGCCAGTCCTGCTCGCCCGTGGTGTCGGTGTAGTGGCAGCCGGCGGCCAGGCAGGCCTCGACCACCTCGGTGCCGAACCTGGCGAAGGGCCCCACGGTGTTGAGCACGACCGATGCACCGGTGAAGAGCTCGGTGAGCGCGGCCACCGAATGCGCGACCTCCACCACATCGTGGCTCGCGGTTTCGATGCCGGGCACGTGGGACTTCATGGCATCGTCCACCTTCTGCGCGCTGCGGCCCGCGGCAATGAAGGGGATGTTGTACTCGCGCAGGTACTCGCAGACCAGGCGCCCGGTGTAGCCGGAGGCGCCGTAGACGACGACGGGTTTGTTCTTCTTGCTCGTGCTGTTGTTCATGCTGTTGCTCATGCTGTGTCTCCTTGGTGTTCGTGTGTTCACATGCCCATGCCGCCGTCCACCGCCAGGCCCGCGCCGGTGATGAAGCGGGCCGCGTCGCTGCACAGGAAGACCACCACGTCGGCCATGTCGCCGACCTCGCCCAGGCGCCCGAGCGGTGTCTGCGCAATGACGTCGCCCACGGCCGCTTCCACGCTGGGCGCCAGCCCCGCGGCCACGATGTCGTTGGCCAGCTTCATGCCCATGTCGGTGGGCACCAGGCCCGGGTAGATGCAGTTCACGCGCACGCCGTAGCCCAGCTTGCCGGACTCCATGGCCGCCACGCGCGTGGCGCGGTCCACGGCCGACTTGGTGGCCGAGTAGCCCGCGATGGCCGGGAACGCGATGGTGGCCGCGACCGAAGCGATGTTCACCACCGCCCCGCCCCCGTTCGACATGCCCGAGATGCCACCAGGGCGCATCGCGCGAAACGCGTGCTTCATGCCCAGCAGCGTGCCGGCCACGTTCACGTCGAGCATGCGGCGCAGGTCGTCGCCGTTCACGTCGATCACCAGCGAGGTGATCTCGATGCCCGCGTTGTTCACGAGGATGTCGAAACCGCCCAGCTCCTTCACGGTGGTTTCGGTGGCGCACGCCCAGTCGGCGTCCTGGGTGACGTCCAGCGGCACGAAGCCCACCTTCGCCCCCGACGCTGACAACCGCAAAGCGGTTTCCCGCCCCAGGTCGGCGAGCACGTCGCCGATCATCACCGCGGCACCCGCTGCCGCCAGCGCTTCGGCAATGCTTGCGCCAATGCCGCGCGCACCGCCCGTCACGAGCGCCTTGCGCCCTTTCAAGTCGAACTTGGCCATCGCTTGTCTCCTGTCAGTATGTTTATGAGATGGAGCGGTCATGCTAGAAATCGACTTGACGGGTGTCAAGATTTTTTCTTGACACATGTCCAGGTTTCAGAAAAATGGCATCCGTACCAAGCCGGATGCGGGTTCTCCCGCTTGCGTGCTATGGTTTGCGGCAACGCAGAACACACCAAAGAACACACGGTCGGCAGGCAGGCGACCAGGCTTTCAATGACGACACATCAACGGGTCAGCAAACACACAGCGCGGGTGCCCAAGGCACGTGTCGACAAGTTCTCCGAGCGGCGCGCCGAACTCGGTGAAGCCGCACTCACCACACTGGCCGCGCTCGGCTATGCGCGCACCAGCCTGCGCGAGATTGCGCAGAACTCCGAGTTCTCGCACGGCGTGCTGCACTACTACTTCAGCGACAAGGTCGACCTGATCATCTGCAGCGTGAAGCAGTACAAGGCGCGCTGCGTCACGCGCTACGACCACGCGGTGGAAGGCGCCACCACCTACGACGAGCTCATGGAAGGCTTCCTGCAGAGCCTTGGCGACACATTGCGCGACGAAGGCCATGTGCACCGCCTGTGGTACGACCTGCGTTCGCAGGCGTTGTTCGAGGAGGCTTTTCGCGCCGATGTCGTGCAGATCGACAAGAGCCTGGAAGACATGATCTGGCGCATCATGAGCCGCTTTGCCGAGCTCTCGGGCGCGCCGAGCGGCATGCCGCCATCGGCCACTTACGCGCTGTTCGATGGGCTCTTTCAACAGGCGCTGCTCAAGCACCTGTCGGGCGATGCCACCGCCATCGATGCCATGAAGACCGACGTGCGCCAGGCCATCTCGCGCCTGTTCGCGGCACCTGTCGCTGCACCCACCACGTTGGTCACGTCGGTCAAGGCCCCCCGCAAGCCCCGCGCTTGAAGCGAAAGGTCTCCGGTCGCGCGCTGCGAGGGTGCAGCTTGCGGCCGGTGAGTCTGGGGCTGCTGTATCGAGGTTCTCGGCAAGAGCTATCGAGGGCGGTAGCGCGCTCACGCCGACGGGGTACCTTGCTCCGCGAATGTCCCCCGGGGCTGCGCGCTACCGCCTCTCCTCCTTTGTTTCGCTGCGCAAGGCACCCCATCGGCGTGAGCGTGTCAGTGCTCTGGTTGATCGAGCGGAACAACAGCCGCGCTTCTCGTGCGAATGAGGTCGGGTGGTCCCCGCAGCGAAATAAAGGAGGAGGGGCGCAGCCCCGGGGGACATTCGCGGAGGGGACCACCCGGCCTCATTCGCACGCGCCCTGAACACCCGGCCCAACAACCTGCCCCGACAACCTGCCCCGACAACTTTCCCAGGACTAGAGACGTTGTCGCGGCCAGCGTGCCCGCAATTCCATGCGCGCACGCCGCGCCGCGCAGCCGGGCAGAATCCGGCGCTTGGCCGCCCCTCATCCAGGAACAAGGAACATCCATGACCGATCTCTCGCACTTTCCCATCACGAAAAAGTGGCCCGCCCAGCACCCCGAGCGCCTGCAGCTTTATTCGCTGCCCACGCCCAACGGCGTGAAGGTGTCGATCATGCTGGAGGAAACCGGCCTGCCCTACGAAGTGCACCTGGTGAGCTTCGAAACACAGGACCAGATGTCGCCCGAGTTCCTGTCGCTCAACCCGAACAACAAGATCCCGGCCATCCTCGACCCCGACGGTCCGGGCGGCAAGCCGCTGCCGCTGTTCGAATCAGGCGCCATCCTCATGTACCTGGCGGAGAAAACCGGCCAGTTCATTCCGCAGGACGCCGCAGGTCGCTATGAAACCCTGCAATGGGTGATGTTCCAGATGGGCGGCATCGGCCCCATGTTCGGCCAGCTCGGCTTCTTCAACAAGTTTGCCGGCAAGGACTACGAAGACAAGCGCCCGCGCGACCGCTACGTGGCCGAGTCCAGGCGCCTGCTGGGCGTGCTCGACAAGCACCTGGCCGACCGCGCCTGGATCATGGGCAACGACTACACCATTGCCGACATCGCCACCTTCCCGTGGATCCGCAACCTGGTCGGCTTCTACGAAGCTGGCGACCTGGTGGGCTTCAAGGACTTTGCGAACGTGGCGCGCGTGCTCGAAGCCTTCGTGGCGCGCCCCGCGGTAACCCGGGGCCTGAACATTCCCAAGCGCGGCTGACCGTTCAGTTGTTGGCCGACAGATCCATCAGCATGCGCGAGAGCAGGTAGAGCCTAGGCACCACGCTCTCTACCTCCGCATACTCCTCCGGCGTGTGGATGCCACCACCCACGATGCCGAAGCCGTCGAGCACCGGAATGCCGACGCCGGCCACCAGGCTCGCGTCGGCCGCGCCGCCGCTGCTCTCGATGGTCAGCTTCTTGCCGATCTCCGCGTAGATGCCCTCGGCCATCTTCACCAGCTTGTCGGACGAAGGCAGGCGCGGCATGGGCGGCAGGCCGCGGCTCAGGCGCACGCGCACCTCGGTCTCGGGAATGAGCTTGTTCTGCGCGATGCGCACCATGTCCTTTTCGACGCGGTCGAACTCCTCGGGCGTGGCCACGCGCACATCGGCCTTGGCACTGGCCGCCGCCGGAATCACGTTGGTCGGGCCGTTGGCCGTGAGCACGGTGAAGTTGACCGTGGTCTTCTTCGCGGCGTCTCCCGTCTTCGACAATTGCAGCACCTGGTGCGCCAGCTCCATCGCCGCGTTGCGGCCGGCCTCTGGCGCCACGCCCGCATGCGCGGCCACGCCCTTCACTTCGAGCAGCGCGGTGGCCGAGCCCTTGCGCTCCACCACCAAGCCGTCGGCCGGGCGGCCCGGCTCCAGGTTGAGCGCCACGTCGTGCTGCTTGGCAATGCGCTCGATCAGCGCGCTGGTGCCCACCGAGCCGACCTCTTCGTTGGTGTCGAGCAGAAAGGTGATCTGCCCATAGTCCTTGAAGCCGATCTGCTGCAGGATCTTCAGCGCATACAGGCCCGCCACCACGCCGCCCTTGTCGTCCATCACGCCCGGGCCGTAGGCGCGGCCGTCCTTGATGTAGAAGGGCTTGGCCGCGGCCGTGCCTTCCTTGAACACGGTGTCCATGTGCGCGAGGATCAGGATCTTCTTCTTGCCCTGTCCCGTCAGCGTGGCGACCACGTTGGTGCCCGGGTGCGGGTCGGCCGGAAAGGTCTCGATGCGCGCGCCAAGCTTGCGCAGTTCATCGACCGCCATTTCGCGCACCTTGTCCAGCCCCTCGGTGCTGGCCGAGCCCGAGTCGATGTTGACCATGCGCTCCAGCATCTTGAGCGCCTCGTCCTTGCTCTGCGTGGCCGCGTCCAGCGCGCCCTGGTGCGGCTTCTGGGCCATGGCATTGCCTGCGAGCAACGCACAGGCCAACACGGCGCCGTGGCAGGCGCTGCGCGCCAAGCGGCGGGAGTGGGTCGGCAGGGAGAAAGTCGAGGCGATGAGGCGCGTGCGAGTCGTCATGTGTTCCGTTCTTATGGGCTGTCGAAAATGGTCGGCAAGGGTCGTAAGGGCCGCGGCAGGCTATCACCCGCGCCGCGAACGGGTCAAGCCGCTGGCTACACTGACAGCGTTAGATTTACCCCCACCGATTGAACACAGCGACACAATGCGAATCCAGCGCGACCAGATCATCGCCACCGCCCTGGTGCTGCTCGACGAGCACGGGCTCGACGGCCTCACGATGCGCGCGCTGGCACAGGCCCTGCAGGTGCAGGCGCCTTCGCTCTACTGGCACTTTCCCAACAAGAAGGCACTGATCGACGGCATGGCCGACGCGCTGGTCGAGGGCGTGGCGCGCACGCCGGCCGAGGGCCTGCCGTGGCAGGACGCGGTGTGCGCGGTGGGTCAGCAGCTGCGCCAGGGCCTGCTGGCGCACCGCGACGGCGCGCGCGTGTACGCGGGCACCTACGTCACCTCGGACAACACACTGCGCATGGGCGAGGCCATGCTGGCGCCGCTGCTGGGCGCGGGCGCCAGCCACAAGCTCGCGTCGTGGGGGGCCTTCGGCATGATGTATTACGTGCTCGGCTTCGTGATGGAAGAGCAGGCGCTGTGGCCCGCGGACGGCATGGACGCGGTCGAGAACAAGGCGGAATTCCTCGCGCTGTCGAGCGGCAAGTTTCCTGCTGTCTTCGCATGCGCCGACGCGCTGTTCCACACCGACGTGGAAGAGCGTTTCGCGCTCGGCCTTGACGTGTTCATTGCCGGCCTGGCCGACCGCATCCGGGCCTCGAAAAAGAAATAGCGCAGCGGGCGCGCCCGCTCAGTCGAGCCCGCTCTTGCCTGGCGCCCAGTAGGCCTTGGCCTTGATGCGCCGCGCCTCGATGCCCTGTGCCTTCAGCGCGCGGCCCATCTGCCGGATGGACGACGCCTTGCCGGTCAGCACGTACTGCGTGCTGGCGTCCGAAGGCGTCAGCATCGCCGACTGCAGCTCGGCAAGGTGCGAGTCGTCGGTGCGGCGCTCCATCAGCGCCAGCGGCTGGATGCCGAGCGCTTGCAACACCTGCAGCGACTCTGCAATGGCGCCCACTTCGAACACGGCGCGAGCGCTCCCCTGCAGACCCAGCGACGCCACGAGGCCGAACGAAGTCTCGTCACCGAAGACCACGCTGGTCACCGGCGGCGGCGCCAGGTCGAGCGAGCGGCGCGGGCCGAACACCTGCAGCGCATCGCCCCGGCCAGTGCGGCACACCCAGTTGCTGCCCGGCCCCTCGCCATGCGCGAAGGCCACGATGCGGGTCACGCCGCGCGCGGCGTCCCAGCGCATGGGCGTGTAGGTGCGCGTCATGAAGCCGCCGTCGAGTTTGATCTGCACCTTCTGGCCGGGCGACCATTGGTTGCCCTCGAAGGTCACGCCCTCCAGGTCGATGAGCCGGAAGCGCGCCGACAGCGTGGTGGCAGAGATGACGCGCGCCGGGCGCAAGAACAAGCGTGTGAGCGTGCGTTCCACAAGCCCTGGCGCGGCAGCGTTTGGCTGTGCAACGTTTGGGGGTGCTTCGCGGGCGGTGTTGGAAGAAGACATGAGCAACTCTTTGAACAGCGGAAGAGGTGGAGGCCGAGGAACCTGACGGCGTTAGATTGAAAACCGATCGTAATCTAACAACGTTAGTTTTTCTATTACCTCACTGGAGACATGGCCGTCGCCAACGCAACACAGCCATGCAATTGGCTAACAATTCAGTGATACACTTCAATAGGAATAGTTCTTATTCACTCCTCCCGAGACATCCCGCACCGAGCCGTCAACGCGCTCGGAAGAAGGGTCTTGGGGTCCATCGTCGATGCTTGCGAGAAGGCGGCCGGATGCGCGACCTCGTTCAGGAACTGGTAGCTCACTATGCGGACCTGCGCCGACAGCTCACCCGCGACCTGAGAGACCCGCATTACGCGGCCGACATCGCGCAGTCCAGCTTCGAGCGGGTGTATTCGGCGGCGCTGAAGTCGCGTGGCGGCCCGTCCGCCACGCCAGGCATGCCAGGCATGCCAGGCACGCCCGGCGTGCATGAAGCCATCGAGTCGCCCCGCGCCCTGCTCTTTCGCGTGGCACGCAACCTGTGCATCGACGACGCTCGCCACCGAAAGGTGGCGCAGGAGTGGGCCGGCGCGCACGCCGACGTCGGCATGCACCAGACGGCCCAGTCCAGCGAATACGTGGTTGCCCAGCAGCGCGTGCTCGCACGCGTGGTGGAGACCATGGAAAAGCTCCCGCCGCGCCGGCGCGAAGTGTTCCTGCTCTTTCGTGCCTACGGCCACACGCGCGCCGAAATCGCGCAGCGCCTGAACATCACCGAAATGGCTGTGGCCAAGCACATGCTGCGCGCCACCATCGACTGCTCGCGCGTGTTCGCGCAACTGCGCGCCGAACTGATCGAGCCGCAGGTGCTGGCGAACCGCCAGGGCTTCGACGCGGCGCTGGCGGAAGATTTTTCGTGAGCGGCGGGATGGCAATGGGCGCACCGCGCGAACGACTGGTCGAACGCGCCCTGGCGCTGATCCTCGAAGGCGAAATGGCACCCGGCGATGCCGCGGACCCGGCCCGCACGGCGCTCAACCAGTGGCGCGTCAAGTCGAACGAACATGCAGCGGCCGTGCAGGAAGCACGCCAACGCTGGAGCGCCCTGGGCGGCATGGCGCACGACCTGCGCGCGCACTTCGACGAACCCGCAGGCCCGCTGATGGCCAACGCGGCGGCCGCGGCCTCCGCGACCGCATCGTCCAGCCAGCGGCAGCAGCAGCGCCGCAAGATGCTGTTCAGCGTGGCGGGCCTGCTGGGCGCCGGGTTGGTGGCGGGACGCGGCGTGCAGTGGTATTGGCAGCAGCCGGTGTTTCGCTCGGCCTACCAGACGCGCACCGCGCAGATGCTGAAGGTGACACTGGTGGATGGGCGCGAGGGGAGCGGGCATGCAGGCAGCCAGCTCGACCTGGCACCGCAGAGCGCCATCGACGTCACGCTGTATCGCCAGCGCCGCTTCGTCGACATGGCACGCGGCGAGGTGCGCTTCGAGGTGTCTCCAGACAGCGACCGCCCGTTCGAGGTGCACACGCGCAGCGCCACCATCGAGGTGGTCGGCACCGCTTTCACCGTGCGCGACCGCGGCGGCCCTGTGACCGTGGGCGTGGAACACGGCCATGTGCGGGTGCGTCTGGCGCCGCGCCGCGGGCCCGGCGGCACGCAGGGCAGCATGCAGGGCGACGTGATCGACCTGCGCAAGGGCGACCTGCTCGAGATCGACGGCGACGGCCACGCCAGCACCGTGCGCCAGACCGACACGGCCGCGCTGTCCGCGTGGCGCAGCGGTTGGCTGGTGTTCGAGAACACGCCGCTGGGCGACGCGCTTGCCGCCATCAACAGCTACCGCGCGCAGCCCATCGTCACGACCAACACGCGCATCGACGCCATGCGACTCTCGGGGCGTTTTCGCACCAACGATTCCGACGGCCTGGTGGCCGTGCTTCCGACGATCCTGCCGCTTGCGAGCGAGCAGCGCGGCGACGGCAGCGTGGCCCTGCGGATGCGCTGAAGCGCACGCCGGGCCTGCGCGCGTCAGCCGCCATTCGCGGAAGGGACACAGGCGTCAAGGCAAGCGGTGACGCCGGAGTCGTTGCTGGAGTTGGCGGTGGCGGTGATGCCGAAGGTGGCGGAATGCCCCGACTGCGCCAGCCCCCACTGCGTGAGCGCGATGTCCAGCGCCCGCGCGTGCAGCGGGTGCTGGCCAAGCCAATGCACCAGCCGTTCGGCGTTCTGCAACGTCGGCGCCGCATGCACGCTGGCGAAGAGCGACGCCGCGGCGCGAATGCATTCATCGGGCACATCGAGCACATCGGCGCGAATGGCCAGCTCGCCGCGCGTCATTCGATGCCGCCCGTGGGCGGATGCAGGTCTCTGCGGCGCGAGACGACCAGCGCCGCACCCGCGAGCGCCCAGAGCCGAAGTGCACGCTCTAACGCCTTCGGGTGTGCGTGGCCTTCACGCAGCCAGTGCGTCAGCTTCAGCGCGCTCGTGCGGCAGGGGTTCTCTCTGAGGTCCATGTAGAGACGCCATGCGGTCTCGTCCGCGGACGGCGCCTCCGAATGGTTTTGCGGGGCCACGGCTGCTGCTCCAGGGCTGTAGGGTTCGGTTGGATGGTTGCCGGGCGCGCCGCGCATCTGCACGCGTGACACCGGCCTGTCATGAAAGAGACGAACCAGCACCGCGAATGTTCAGCCGGGCGTTGCCGCCTTCACCGCAGAAGGCGCACCCGCACGCAGGTCCGCCTGCCAGCCGCCACCCAGCGCGCGGTACAGCGCAACCCGCGCCTGCAGGCGCGCCATGCGCAACTGCACCGACAGGTCCTGCGCCACGTAGAGCGTGCGCTGCGCGTCCAGCAAGCTCAGCAGTGTCTCGGCGCCCGCGCGGTAGCGCGACTCCGACAGCACGGCCGCGCGCCGCGCTTCGGCCAGCTCGACGGCCTGTGCGCCGGCCTGTGCGTCGGTGCCCGACACCGCGTTCAGCGCAGTCTGCGCATCGGCAAGCGCCGCGACGATGACACCGCGGTAGGCGGCCAGCAGTTCCTCTCGCCGGGCCTGCGCAAGCTCACGACCGCCGGCCAGCCGGCCACCATCGAAGATCGGCGCGGCCAAGCCCGCGGCCAGGCTGTAGAGCGGGTTGTCGAACAGCCTGCCGAAGCGGCCCTGCCCCGTGCCCACCGACGCGCTCAACGACACGGTGGGCAGCAACGCGGCGCGCGCGGCCAGCACATTGGCGTCGGCAGCGGCCAGCTGCGCCTCGGCGCGGGCGATGTCAGGGCGACGCAGCAGCAGCGCCGACGGCGCGCCGGCATCAATGGACGGCACCTGCAGCAAATCGAGTGCAAGGCCCGGCCCTGCGGCCACCGGCGATGTGGCTCCCAGCAGCACCGCGAGCGCGGCTTGCGCATCGCGTGCCTGCTGCAGCAGCGCCGCAACGCTGCGCTGTTGAGCGGCCACCAGCCCGCGTTGCTGTGCCAGGTCCAGCGGCGACACCGCGCCGGCACGGCTGCGCGATTCGACCAGCGCCAGCACGCGGCGCGCATTGTCGAGATTGCGCTGCGCAATGCCGGCGCGCTCGCGCAGTGCCTGCCCCAGCAGCCACGCCGATGCAACGCTGGCCGTCACGCCCAGCCGCACTGTGTCGCGCTCGAAGGCGCTTGCACGCACGTCTTGCAGCGCCTGGTCGCGCGATGCGGCGTCGCGGCCCCACAGGTCAAGTTCGTAGCGGGCGCTGAAGCCGGCGGCGTAGGTGCTGCCATCGACCGCCGCTTGCCCGCCCAATCGCCCTTCGCGGGCAGCGTCCAGCGTGGCCGTGAGCTGCGGGCGCAATGCCGCACCGGCGATGCGGGCCAGCGCGTCGGCCTGCGCCACGCGCGCCGCGGCGGCGGCCAGATCGTTGCTTTGCGCCTGCGCGAGCGCAACCAGCGCGTCGAGTTCGGTGCTGCCGAAGCTGCGCCACCAATCTGCATCGACCGGGCCCGCCGCGGCTGGTGCAGGCGGTGTAGGCGGTGCGGGCGGTGCGGGCGGTGCGGGCGGTGCGGGCGGTGCGGCTTGCCACGCAGCAGGCAGCGCCACCGCGCGATCTGCGCGGTCGCCCTGCAACGCACAGCCGCTCACCCATGCCGCGCACGACAACACCCAGGCAGTGCGAAATACAAACGGTGTGCGCAACATGGTCACTCCCCCGCCAGCGCCACGACCGGGTCGAGCCGCGCGGCGTTGCGCGCCGGCATGAAGCCGAAGATCACGCCCGTCAGCACCGCGCAGCCGAAGGCGCCGATGCTCGCAGGCAGCGAGAACGTCACCGGCACGCCCGCCAGCAACAGCGCCACCACGATGCCCAGCCCCGCGGCAACGCCGAGCGTCCCACCCACCGAGGTCACGAGCACCGCCTCCGTCATGAACTGACGCTGAATGTCTCGCTGCCGCGCGCCGGTGGCCATGCGGATGCCGATCTCGCGCGTGCGCTCGCGCACCGTCATCAGCATCACGTTCATCACGCCGATGCCGCCCACCACCAGCGACACGATCGCGATCAGCCCCAGCATCATGGTCATGGCACGGGCGGTCTCGGTCTGCACGCGCAACGCCTCGACACGGTTCCATACCAGCACGTTGCGCCCGGCCTGCTGCCGCTCGAGTTGCGCCTCGATGGCGGTGGCCGTTTCCTGAGCCTTGTCGATGTCGCGCACCTGCACCGCAATCCACGTCGGGTTGGCATGACCGTAGACCCGGGTGGCCGCCGAAGACAGCGGCACCACCACCCGGTCGTCCTGGTCCTCGCCGTCCGTGGCGCCCTTGGAGGCCAGCACGCCGACCACCTGGAACGGCACCTTGTCCACCAGAATGTCCTGACCGAGGGGGTTCTGCCCGTCGGCGAACAAGCGTTTGCGCACCGTCTCGCCGATCACGGCCACCTTGGCGACGCGCCGTTCGTCCTCGGCGTCGAACATCACGCCCTGGCTCACGGCCCAGCCGAGCACGCGCGAGAAATCGACAGTGGCGCCCCCGCCCTCCGTGAGATGGTCGACGTTGCCGCGGCGCACCACCACCTTGTCCTCGATGTAGGGCGCGACGCCCTCCACGTTCGCCAGCGTGCCGATGGCCAGCGCGTCCTCCAGCGTGAGCGGCGCGCTCGGGTTGCGCAGGCTGGCGATCTGCGCGGCAACGAACATGGTGCGGGTGCCGAAGGTTTCGAACTGCGCCATCACCTTCTGCTGCGAGCCGCCGCCCACCGCCAGCATCACGATGACCGAGGCG
Source organism: Variovorax sp. H27-G14 (assembly GCF_046156345.1). NCBI lineage: Bacteria > Pseudomonadati > Pseudomonadota > Betaproteobacteria > Burkholderiales > Comamonadaceae > Variovorax > Variovorax sp. H27-G14. Next base: position 98,035 of record NZ_JAYLVN010000015.1, on the reverse strand, counting down.
ACGCCGATCACGATGCCCAGCAGCGTGAGGCCGGTGCGCAACCTGTTGCTCCACATGACGCGCCAGGCCGCCCTCGTGGCTTCGTGAATGTCGGCGAGCAGCGACGCGCCGCCGGGCGAGGTCGGGTGCCTGAAGGGCGCCGCCGGCGCAGGCGCGGCGCCGGGCGCGGGAGCGGCCATGCCGTCGCTCTCGCCGTGGCCCGCGTCCGCCACGATGCGCCCGTCGCGGATCTCGATGACGCGGCGCGCCTGCGCGGCCACCGTCCGGTCGTGCGTGATGAGGATGATGGTGTGGCCCGCGTCCGCCAGCTCGTGCAGCAGCGCCATCACCTCGGCGCCGCTCTTGCTGTCGAGCGCACCGGTGGGCTCGTCGGCCAGGATGATGCGCCCGCCGTTCATCAGCGCGCGCGCGATGGCCACGCGCTGCTGCTGCCCGCCCGACAGCTGGTGCGGGCGATGGTCGAGCCGCGCGCCCATGTCCAGCCGCTCGAGCAGTGCGGTTGCACGCGCGCGCCGTTCGGCTTCGGGCATGCCGGCGTAGAGCGCGGGAATCTCGGTGTTCTCGCGCGCCGATTCGCTGGGCACAAGGTGGTAGCCCTGAAACACGAAGCCGAAGGCCTCGCGGCGCAGCCAGGCAAGCGCGTCGGCGTCGAAGCTGGCCACGTCCTGCCCGTCGAACAGGTAGCGGCCAGCGCTCGGCCGGTCGAGGCAACCCAGAATGTGCATCAGCGTGGACTTGCCCGAGCCCGAGGCACCGACGATGGCCACGAATTCGCCGGCATGAATGCGCAGCGAGATGCCATGCAACACCGTGGTGGCCGGAGCGCCCGCCAAGGCGTCTTGGCCGCCGTAAGACTTGCCGATGCCCTGCAGTTCGATCAGGGGCCGGGGCGTGTCGCCGCCAGCGCTTGCCGCCGGCGTCATGGCTTCGCCGCCGTGGCGGTGACGATGCGCTCCCCCGGCTGCATGCCGTCCAGCACCTGGGCGGAAAGCCGGTTGCGCACGCCAACGCGCAGCTGCCGCGGCTCGACCTTGCCGTCGGGGCGCAACACGCGCGCGATGAAGCGATCGCCGCTGCCGGCCACCGGCACCAGCGCGGCAAGCGGCACCAAGAGCACGTCCTTCTCGGCGTATTCGACAAAGGCGACCTTGGCCGTCATCTGCGGCATCAGTTCGCCGTCGGCGTTGTCGACGTCGAACAGCGCCGTGTAGACCACCACCTTGCTCGCCGCGCCGGAGGCCTTGGCGCCGCCGTCGCCGTTCGACTTGTTCTCGGGCACCGGCGGCGCGGGCAGAAGTTGCCGCACGCGGCCCTGCCAGCGGCGCTGGCTTTCGCCGAGCGTGGTGAAGTAGACCGGCATGCCGGTCTTGATGCGCCGCACGTCAGCCTCCGACACCTCGGACCACACCGTCATCGACGACAGGTCGGCGATGCGCAGCACGTTGGGCGTCTGGTAGGTGGCGTTGAGCGTCTGGCCTTCCCGGGCCTCCACCGACACGACGGTGCCGGCCATCGGCGCGTAGATGCGCGTGTAGCCGAGGCGGGCCACGTCGGCCTTCAGCGTCGCCTGGGTCTGCACCACCTGTGCCTCGAACTGGCGCACGCGCGCAGCGGCCGATGTCAGCGTGGCCTGCGCGCCCTGCACGTCCTCGTCGCGCGTGGCGCCGTCGGCCGCCATCTGGCGCTGCCTTTGGTGCTGCTGCTGCGCCAGCAGGTGCTGGGCCCGCTGGTCGTCGCGCTGTGCGCGCAGCCCCGCGAGCGACGCACGGCCCGCGTCCACCGTGGCCTGCTGCACGCTGGGGTCGATCTCCACCAGCAGTTGCCCGCGTTCGACGACGTCGCCCGGCTGCACGTGCAACCGCAGGATCTGCCCCGAGACCTGTGCGCCCACGTCCACGTAGTGCCGCGGCTGCAGCACGCCGAGCGCCGTGACGCTGGATTCGATGGTGCCTCGCACGACCGCCACGGACGCCACATCCGCGGCCTCGCCGCGCCCCCACAGCAGCCCCGCGCCGGCCGCCGCGCACAAGAAAACCAACAGCCACGCAACCGCACGTCGCCGCCAGGCGCCCTGACGCGCATCGCGTGCATCGTGCATATCACTCACGCCACCCACCCGCTACGCCGCCAGACGCTGCGCGCGCGCACGTGGGCGGGGCTGGAAACCCGCGAGCGGCAGCATCCTGGCGTGACCGCCCGATCCGCTGTCGCTCGACGACTCGAAGGCGCCAGCCTGCCGACACGCCGCGCAGGCGCCGTGGATCTGCACGTCGAAGGTGCCCCTGGGCGGCAGGCCCTGGTTCCGCGCCACGCGGGTCAGCGCCTCGTGGAGTTCGCGGTCGTGCACCTCGGTGGCGGCGCCGCAACCGCTGCAGCGCATGCGCACACTCGCGGCATTGGCGTGCGCGTCGGGTGCTGCGTAGCGGAACACCGCCAGCGCGCCGCCCCGGCTGCGCACCCATTCGCGCTCGATGAGCCCCGCATGCTCGAACTCCTTGAGGATGCGGTAGACCGTGGTCAGGCTGGCCGAGGTGCCACGCAGCAGCATGCGGCGGAACACCTCTTCGCCGCGCTGCCACTCGGTGCCGGCGTCCGCCAGCGTCTGCAGCACGCACAGCCGCACGACCGACGGCCGGATGCATGCGGCCCGCAGTTGCGTCAAGAACGCCGGGCGTTGCGCGTCGTGGGGTTCCAGGCCGTCGTTCATGCAGCAAGGCTCTCGAGGTGGGCGCGCGGCGTGTCGTGCGCGATGCGTCCGGCATGCATGGTGATCACGCGGTCGGCCAAGTGGAAGTAGCGGTCGTCGTGCGAAATCACGACCAGCAGGTGGCCCTTGGCACGAAGCTCCGGCAGCAACTCGGTATAGAACAGGTGGCGAAAGGTCGGGTCCTGGTCGGCGGCCCATTCGTCGAACACCAGCACCGGGCGCCCTTCCAGGTAGGCATGCACCAGCGCCAGCCGCTTGCGCTGCCCGGTCGACAGGTCGGTGGTGGTGAAGGCGCCGTCCTTCAGGCTCACCTTGTGGGCGATCTCCAGGCGCTCCAGGTAGGGCAACGCGCGCTGCGGCAGCACCTGCATGCTGGCCTCGCCATGTGCTTCGCCCTCGCCGGCGGCCAGGTCCTCGAACAGATAGAAATCGGAGAACACCGTGGTGAAGAGCTGGCGGTAGTCGTCGCGACGCTCGGGGCCGATCGCGGTGCCGTCGATTGCCACCTCGCCCTCGTGCGGCGCGTACAGGCCGAGCAGCAGCTTGATCAGCGTGGTCTTGCCCGAGCCGTTGTCTCCCACCACGAACACCATTTCTCCACGGCGCAGCCGCAGGTCGATGGGCCCCAGTGCAAAGGCTTCGCCGCCCTCTGGCGCGTCGAAGACGTAGCGCACGCCGCGCAGCGCAATCTCCCCCTCGAGCTTCAGCGCATCGCCGACGCGCCCCACGTGCAGGTGCGGCTCCGGCGTGGCGAAGCGCGCCGACAGATCGGCAATCCGCCGGAACGCGACACGGGCGCGCCCCACGGCGGGCAGCGCGCCGGCAATCTGGTCCATAGGCCCCTTGAGGTACAGCAGCACCAGCACGAAGCCACTGAGCACCGCCGGCTCGGTGGGGCGGAACGCGGCCCAGCCCAGAATCAGCGCGATCAGCAGGAAGAACAGGCCCGAGCCAAACGCGGCGGCCACGACGAAGGTGTTGATCGCCCGCCCGTTGACGGTACGGATGTTGTCGACGATGCGTTCGATCTGCCCGCCGAACATGCGCTGGCGGCGCACGCGGTGCATGCGCAGTTCCTTCGCGCCCTCGCTGATCGCGCGGTAGGCCTTGTGCAGCTGGTCTTCGTGTTCGCGGGCCTTCCAGAAGCCGTTCACGCCGCGGATCTGCGCCACGGTCTGCACCGAGGCGCCGATCACCAGCGCCACCATCAGCACGCCAAACAGCGGCAGCGACAGGCTGGCCAGATAGGCCAGGCAGCCGAGCGCGGTAACGCAGGCAATCAGCGTGGCCGAGAGCGCGAACGCCACGTCGCTGATCATGTCCACGTCCTGCGACAGCACCGGCATGAGCCGGTGGGTGCGGTAGCGCTCCAATGCATCGATGGGCGCCGACAGAATCTTTTGCGCCAGGCTTTTGCGTACCTGCGCAACCACCCGCTGGCCGACGAAGTTGGTCGAGACGTCCGACACCATGCGTCCGAACAGCGCCGCGGCGCACAGCCCGATGAAGGTCAGCAGCAGACCTCCCGAGAGGCCGCCCTGCCCGTTGAGCACCCGGTTGATGGTGCCCAGCAAGGCGACCGTGGCCGCGCCCGCGCCGATGCCCGTGACTGCCGACAGCAGGATCCACGGCAGGAACGGCTTGAGCAGGCGTGTGAACTCGCCACGGGGGGCGGGGGCAGTGGTCATGCAAGAACTCTTTCCGCCCGCAGGCGACTGTGGTCGGTGGCAGGGCAACCCCTGCCACCGACGCGAACGAAGGGCGACCGGGCCGCCTGTACTCCTCTAGACGGGCGGCCCGCAGAAATGTTCACGCTGGGGTTCACACCGTGGATCGCGCCGTGCGCCATGAACACCGGGGCGGTCCATCCGTCCTAGCTGTATGCACCCTGCAAAACACCGCACCACGACCGCGCCATGATCGCGCTGCTGGAACCGCTGTTCCGGGGTGATCTGGCGCCACACGGCGAGGCGCTGCAATGCGCGCCGCACCCACCCGCGGGCGCGCTGCGCGTGGCCGACCTGGTGCGCTCGCCCGACCTGCTGGGCCGTGTGCTGCGCCAGCATGCGGCGCACCTGGGCGTAGCGGGCGCCGACTTGCGCGCGGTGGCGTCGGCCTGGAGCCTGCGCTACCTCGGCACGCTGCTGCCACCCACCGCAGCCGCCGCCAGCGTGCTGCAGCACGTGTTCCCGATGGCCGCCGATCAGGTCTGGGTGCGGCTCGACGCGCACGCCCACCCGTTGAGCTTTCACATCCGCGAGCTGGGCCGGCCGCAGCGGGGCGCAAGCACCCAGGCACGCTATTCGGCGCTGCTGCGCGAGCACCTGGAGCCGCTCTTCTCGGCGCTGCGACACCTGACGGGCATCGCCACCAAGATCCTGTGGGGCAATGCCGCGCGCAACCTGGAGCCGGTGCTGGACCAGGCCCTGGCGCTGACCGGTGGAGCGGCGCCCATCGCGAACGACCGCCAGCAACTGCTGCACAACCCGGCGTGGGGGGCCGGCAGTCCTTCGTCCAATGAAGCCAATGGAGCCGATGCAGCCGATGCAGCCGATGCATTTGAAGCAGTCGAAATGGTTTGGGCCAACCCCCTGCCCGGCCCGCAGCGCGAGATTCGCGTGCGCTTCCAGGGCCGAGACCAGGCCGTGAAGCTGCATCGCCAGTGCTGCCTGCTTCACCTCCTGCCCGGCGAGGGCTACTGCGGCGTCTGCCCGCTGTCGCCAAAGCACCGCTGAACGCAGCACTGCGCCTTCTCGTTTTTTCTTCCAACCACCCACCGAGCCCAGCTCCCCATCTCCATGCCCAAGGCAAAACTCGTCTACATCATGTCCCTGAGGAATGCGGCGGCCGACAAGGCCGGCCAGCACATCGACTACAGGGGCCAGCAGCGCTACATGAAGTCCCCGCTGGAGTCGCTGGCGCAAGCCCTGGACAGCACGCCGCTGGGCGACGCCTACGCGCTCGAGGCGGTGCTGTTCGACGACGACGAAGGCTCCCCGCGCGACCGCAAGGCCCTGCAGGACTACGGGTTCGGCTTTGCGCCGTCGCGCCAGTGCATCTTTCCCGGCGAGCTCCAGGCGCAGGGCCGCCGCGTCAACGACATCTTTCACAACGTGCCGTCGACCTACCGCCGGCTGCCGCTGGAGGCCACCGCCGAACGCGCCGCCGGCAAAAAGGAGTTCGAGCAGCGCCTGCTCGATCGCCTGCACGCACTGCGCGCCGACATCGTCGTGCTCGACGGGCTGCTGGTGATCCTCGATCAGTTGGCGCGGCCGCAAAGCCCGTTCTTTCGCAGGATCGTGAACATCCACCCGGGCATCACGCGGCTGGGGTCGCCCTTCGAGCGCCGCGGCGCCTGGGCCACGCTGGATGCGCTGCACGGCGCGCGGGGCCAGCGGGTGGTCGACTGGCACACGCGCGAAACGGTCTCGGTCGAGCCGGTGCGCAAGACCGGCGCGTCATTGCACTATGTGGACACCGGCATCGACTCCGGCGAAGTCATCTTCGACGTGCTGGGCACAGACATCGATCCCGAGGACACCATCCTCGAGCTGCGCTGGAACAATTTCAATCGCAGCCTGTTCCCGGCGCTTCATCAGGGCCTGGCCCTGCTGGCCGAGACCGTGGACGCGTGAACATCCGGCGCCGCCGAGCGTCTTCTTACACACGGCCCAGGGCAGGCCGCCGCACACGGCGCGCCGCCCCCATCACAGGAGTTGATTTTCATGCCACACGTCCATGATCTGGTCGGGATCGGGTTCGGCCCGTCCAACATCGCCCTGGCCATCGCACTCGAGGAAAAGCGCCATGCCAGCCGGCCGCTCGACGCGCTGTTCATCGAGAAGCAGCTGAGCTTCGCCTGGCATCCGCACATGCTGCTGGACCATGCGCACATGCAGATCTCCTTTCTGAAGGACCTGGCCACGCTGCGCAACCCGACCAGCCGCTTCACCTTCGTCAACTACCTGCACCAAAAAGGCCGGCTGACCGCCTTCGCCAACCTGAAGAGCTTCTTTCCCAGCCGCCACGAATTCAACGACTACCTCTCCTGGGCGGCCGAGCAGTTCGAAGATGCCTGCGCCTATGGCGAGGAAGTGGTCGAGGTGCTGCCGCACGATGCGGGCGGCGAGGTGACGCTGCTGCGCGTGCGCTCGCGCAACCACGCGGGCAAGCTCATCGAACGCCTGACGCGCAACCTCGTGGTCGGCATTGGCGGCACGGCCAATATTCCCGATGGCTTTCGCACGCTGCGCAACGACCCGCGCGTGTTCCATTCGAGCAGCTACCTGCAGAACATGGCGAAGCACGCCGAGGCCCGGCGCGTTGCCGTGGTGGGCGCGGGGCAGAGCGCGGCCGAGATCTTCATGGACCTGCAGGGCCGCCCCGGCGCGCCGCAGGTCGACCTGATCACGCGCGCACGCTCGATCCGACCGGCAGACGACAGCCCCTTCGTCAACGAGATCTTCAACGCCGAGTTCACCGACTACACCTTCAGCCGCTCCGAGGCGGAGCGCGCCGCGCTGCTCGACGAGTTCTGGCACACCAACTACGCGGTGGCCGACCTGGAGCTGATCCAGCAGATCTACAAGGCCTTCTACCAACAGCGCGTGACCGGCGGCAACCGACTGCGCTTTCTGCGCCAGCATGACATCCGCAACGTCGTGGCCGACGCCCAGGGGGTGCACCTCACGCTGTGGGACCAGAACGTCCAGCGCGAGCACACAGTGCGCTACGACGCCGTGGTGCTCGCCACCGGCTACGCGCGGGATCAGCACAAGGCCCTGCTCGCGCCGCTGGCGGGCTACCTGGGCGACTACACGGTCGACCGCCAGTACCGCCTGCAGGCCACGCCGGACTTTCATCCGGCCATCTACCTGCAGGGCGCCTGCGAGGATTCGCACGGCCTGAGCGACACCCTGTTGTCGGTCACCTCGGTCAGAACCGGCGAAATCGGCAGTGCACTGCTGGCCACAGCGGCCGGTGCCGCGCCGCACCCGCGGCGGGAGGCAGAGGCCATCCAGACCTGAAATTTCGCGGCGCGTGCGCGCTGACAAAAAAATTGCGACGGGAGGTGTCTCTGTTTTATGAGTTCGAACGTCTTACTCATAGATGCGCCAAAGCCCCGAAGTCGGGCCGGTGGCCGCACCCGAATGTGAATGCGTCGAAATTCAAAAAACTGGAGTTGCCCTTTTATGCGTCCCCTGCCTCGTCAACATCTGCTGAGTGCCGCGCTTGCCGCGGCGTTCGGTTCGGTTCTCACCCTCTGCGCCCCCGTGGCTTTCGCACAGGCTTCCGGCCAGGCCGTGGCGCAGGTGTTCGACGTGAAGGTGCCGTCGCAGGCCCTTGGTGCCGCGCTCAACGAGTTCTCGCGCCAGACCGGCGTGCAGGTGTTCGCCGCCGGCGATGTGGTCGCCGGCACCAGTTCGCGCGCCGTGCAAGGCAAGCTGACGCTCGACCAGGCTCTGCGCCAGATGCTCGCGGGCACCACGCTGGAAGCCACGCGCACCGGCAACGGCGGCTTCGCGGTTCGCCGCGCCGCGGACATTCCCGGCTCGCAAAGCACCCTGCCCGCGGTGCAGGTGGTGGCCAACGCCGACGAATCGCCCACCGGCCCTGTGACCGGCTATGTCGCCCGCCGCAGCGTCACCGCCACCAAGACCGACACGCCCGTGCTCGAAGTGCCACAGTCGATCTCCATCATCGGGCGCGATGAAATGGAAGCGCGCGGCGCCCAGGACATCATGGACGCGATCCGCTACACGCCCGGCGTGACCACCAGCATGTACGGCCCCGACAACCGCGGCTGGGAAGACATCCTGCTGCGCGGCTTCAACACCTACAACAGCAGCTACCGCGACGGCCTCGCGCAGACGCCGTTCAGCGTCAACTACTACATCACCGAGCCCTACGCGCTCGAACGCGTCGAAGTGCTGCGCGGCCCGTCGTCGATGGTGTTCGGACGCGGCGACGCCGGCGGCATCATCAACCGCGTGAGCAAGCAGCCCACCGGGGAGCCGATCCGCGAGATCGAGGTGCAGTACGGCAGCTTCCAGCGCAAGCAACTGGCCTTCGACCTTGGCGACCGCATCGGCAACACCGACCTGAGCTACCGGCTGGTGGGCGTTTCGCTCGACAGCAACGACCAGGACCGCTATTCCGACGGCCAGAAGCTCAACCGCACGCGCGCGTATCTGGCGCCATCGGTGCGCTGGCAACCCAACGCCGACACCTCCCTCACCGTGTTCGGCGAATTCCTCAAGAACCGCTCGGGCGAAGACCCGTACTACATCAACGCCAACGGCCGCTTCACCAACGTGAAGATGGGCGACCCGAGCTTCAGCGGCATCAAGCAGGAACAGGCCTCGCTGGGCTACCGCTTCGAGACCAAGCTCGCCCCGGAGTGGACGCTGCGCCAGAGCTTTCGCTACACCACCATCGCGCTCGACCGGCGCGTGGTCTGGGCCGACTCGGTCGCCGAGGACGAGCGCACCATCTACCGCATCGCGCGCACCTGGAACGACCCGCTCAAGCAAAGCGTGCTCGACACCAACGTGCAGGGCAAGGTGCGCGCGGGCATCACGGAACACACGCTGCTGTTCGGCGTCGACTGGAACGAGCTAAAGGGCAAGTCGCGCCAGTTCCGCGGCGCCGCGCCCGACCTGGATCTGTACGCGCCGGTCTACAACCAGCTGGTGACCCCGCCCACCGAGGCGACGCAGAACTACCGGCAAACGACGCGCCAGATCGGCATCTATGCGCAGGACCAGATCAAGATCGACGACAAGTGGGTCGTCACGCTGGGCGGGCGCCAGGACCGCGTGACCTCGATCACCAACGACACCCTGAACACCAGCTACACCAAGAACCGGGACGACGCCTTCAGCGGACGCGCCGGCCTGACCTACCTGGTGGGCAACGGCTGGGCTCCCTACCTGAGCTACACCGAATCCTTCCTGCCCAACAGCGGCCTGGACGGCAACAACGAACCCTTCAAGCCCAGCCGCGGCAAGCAGGTGGAAGTGGGCCTGAAGTACCAGCCCGAAGGCACGCGCACCTCGTTCACCGCGGCGGTGTTCGACCTGCGCAAGACCAACGTGGTGACGTACGACCCGGTCACTTTCGAAGGCCGCCAGATCGGCAAGCAGCGCTCGCGCGGCCTGGAACTGGAGGCCAAGGGCGAACTCGCCCCCGGCCTGAACATTGCGGCCTCCTACACCTGGCTGGACATGAAGGTGCTCAACAGCGCCGACCCGGACGAACTCGGCAAGATCCCGCCGCTGGTGCCCAAGCAGTCCGCCTCGGTCTGGCTGGACTACACCCTGGGCAACGGCCTGGGCTTCGGCGGCGGCGTGCGCTATGTCGGCAAGCGCCAGAACGACGAGCACAACACCTCCTACGAACGCGGCGTGACCGTCGCGGACGCGGCCGTGCACTACGAAACAGGCCCGTGGCGCCTCGCACTCAACGTCACCAACCTGTTCAACAAGAAGTACTTCTCCATCTGCTATCACGGCGAGTGCTACCGCGGCAACGAACGCGCGGTGACCATGACGGCACGCTACAAGTTCTGATCCCGCGCGGCGCCAGGCGCGCCGCCTCCTCATCGCTGTCACACGACCCCTCGGCCCCCGCCGCCTTTTTGCGCCGGGGGCCGAATCGTTTGCCGGCCCGTTTTCAGCCTGCCGCGAGTGCCTCGCGCACCGCATCGAACAGCCCGGCGTCGCGCACGATTCCCTGGTGGTTCGTATCGACGTCCGCGCCCACGCGTGCACGTCCGTGCAGTTCGTGCAGCAGTTGCACGCGGTCTTGCGCGGTGCGCCCCTTGCTCCACCAGACGTGCGCCTCCGCCTGCAGCACCGGCAGCGCGGGCATTGCCGCGGTGGCCGCATTGAAACGGCGCGACATCGCGATGCGCTCGCCGACGTCGACCTCGCCCATGTCGATGCCGAGCGTCGTCAAAATCTCGCCCACGGCCTGGTCGACCACTGCGTCCGAAGCGTTGCGGATCGACTCGAGGCGATCGAGCAACGCATCGACCCGTGCCTTGCCCGCGCTCTCGTAGGCCAGGTCGGCAACAAACTGCCGCAGCTCTTCGTACCAATCACCCGCGTCGAAACTCTCGTCCATCACGAAGCTGTCCACCAGGCCCACGAAGCGCACCGCAACGCCTTGGCGCTCGAGCACATGCGCCACGTGCACAGCCATGACCGTGCCCAGCGACCAGCCGAGCAGCGCCACCGGGCCGGCGGGATGCGCAGCGCGAATGCGTTCGGCATAGCGCTCGGCCATCTGCTCGACCGACTCGGGCAAGGGCAGGCCGCTGTAGCTCACGCCGTAGACCGCGCGGCTGCCGTCGAGGTGGCGCGCGAGCGGCTGGTAGTCGAACGCGTTGCGCAGGCCGGGCGCAATGCAGAACAAGGGCACGGCGCCGGGCGGCGGGACGGCCTCGTTCAGGCGTTCGACCGCCTCGCGCGTACGCCCGGTGTCACTCGAAGCCGTGAGCCGCGCCAGCGTCGGCTTCTGCAGCAGATCCTGCAACGAAAACTTCATCCGCGGATCCTGCATCCGCTGGATCCGCGCGAGCAGCTTGAGCGCCACCAGCGAATCGCCGCCGAGCTCGAAGAAGTTGTCGTGGCGACCGACCCGCGGCACGTCCAGCACCTCGGCCCAGACGGCCGCCAGCGCTTCCTCGCGCGCGCCGCGCGGCGCCTCCCAGGCCGTGTCGATCGCAAAGGCCGGCGCGGGCAGCGCCTTGCGCTCCACCTTGCCGTTCGGGTTCAGGGGCAGCGCTTCGAGCACCACCATCGCCGAAGGCACCATGTACTCGGGCAACGCCTCGCCCAGCCGCGCACGCAGCGCCGTTGGCGCAAGCGACTGGCCCGGTTGCAGCGAGACATAGCCCACCAGCCGCGCCCCCGCTGGGCCCTCGTCGGCCACCACCACGGCCTCGCGCACCTCGGGCTGCGCCAGCAGCAGCGCCTCGACCTCGCCCAGTTCGATGCGAAACCCGCGGATCTTCACCTGGTGGTCGATGCGCCCCAGAAACTCGAGTTGGCCGTCGTGGTTCCAGCGCACCAGGTCGCCCGTGCGATAGAGCCGCCCGCCCCGGTCGTCGAACGGGTCCGCAACGAAGCGCTCGGCGCTCAGCCCGCCGCGCCCCAGGTAGCCGCGCGCCAGTCCGTTGCCGCCAAGGTACAACTCGCCGACCGCGCCCCGCGGCACCCGCTCCATGTCGGGGCCGAGCACCACCGCATGGCGCTCGCCCACCACGCGCCCGATCGGCGCGTAGTTCCACTCGCCCCGCTCCTGGGCATATGCGCTCCACACGCAGGGCGTGACCACGCATTCGGTCGGCCCGTAGGCATTGAACAGGCGCTGCGGCGCAAAGGCCTCGGCGGTGGCGCAAAAATCGTGGTTCGCCCAGGCTTCGCCGCCGGCAATGCACATCCTCACGCCGACCAGCCCGCCGGACCGGCCTTCGGCCAATGCCGCCTGCGCCAGATGGCGCATGTAGGCCGGCGCGAAATACAGCACGTTCACCTGGGTGCGGCGCGCCAGCGCGAGCAGATCGCCCGGCGACGGCTTGCCGGGCGGCGGCAGCACGATCGACGCGCCCACGCTCAGCGGCAGCAACCACTGCTCGCCGGCCGCGTCGAAGTTGATCGACGCGAACTGCAGCAGCCGGTCGGTGCGCGCCAGGCCGTACACGCCGGCGACGGCCTGCATGTGCATCGCAAGCGGCCAGTGCGCCACGGCCACGCCCTTGGCGCGCCCCGTGGACCCCGAGGTGTAGATCACGTACGCCACGTTCTGCGCGTGCAGGCGCACGGCAGGGCCATGCCCGGGCTCGGCCCGGGTGTCCAGGCGGTCGACCGCGAGCGACACGATGCCCGGCCCCTGCGGCACGCGCGCCTGCACCACGCTGTGCGTCAGCACGACGGCGATGCCGCTGTCCTGCACCATGTGGGCCAGCCTGTCGGGCGGGTAGTCGGGGTCGAGCGGCACATACGCACCGCCCGCTTTCAGGATGGCCAGCAGGCCGATGAACATGTCGGCGCCGCGCGGCATCGCAATGCCCACCCTCACCTCCGGCCCGATGCCGCGCCGCACCAGCGCATGCGCCAGGCGGTTGGCCTGCACGTCGAGTTCGCGGTAGCTCAGCAGACGCTCGCCGTCGATCAGCGCCACGGCGTCCGGGTGCTGCGCCGCCTGCAGTTCGAAGCGTCGATGGGCCAGCGCCGGGCCTTGCATGTCCTGGTCCTCCCTCTGCGAAGACTGCGCGGACTGCGCGTGTTGCGCGTGTTGCGCGTGTTGCGCGGGCTGCATGTCCGGCATGTCCAGCGCGTCGAACAGCTCGATGTCCCCCACGCGAAGGTTCGGCGCATCGGCCAGCGACTGCAGCAGTAACTGGTAGTGCGCCGCCATGCGCTGCATGGTGGACGGCTCGAACAGCTCGCGGGCGTAGGTCAGCGTCACGTTGACGCCGCCGCGCTCGTCTTCCAGCAGTTCGAGCGTCAGCTCGAACTGCACGGTGCGCTCGGCCAGCGCCTGGTCGTGCAGCGTGAGGCCGGGTAAGTCGGCCAGTGCCTGCATGCGGCTGCGCTGGTGGTTCACCATCACCTGGAACAGCGGCGTGCGGCTGGCATCCCGCTCGGGCTGCAGCGCGTCCACCAGTTGCTCGAAAGGCAGGTCCTGGTGCATCTGGGCGCCCAGCGCCGTCTCGCGCGTCTGCAGAAACACCTCCTGCAATGTCTGGCGGGCGTCGATGCGCCCGCGCAGCACCTGCGTGTTCACGAAGAAGCCCACCATGCCTTCGGTGCCCGGGCGGTGGCGGTTGGCCACCGGCAGGCCGACGCGGATGTCGGGCTGGCCCGTGTACCGGTGCAGCAGCACCTGGAAACAGGCCAGCAAGGCCATGAAGCGCGTGCCGCCCTGGGCATGCGCCTGGCGTTGCAGGCGCTGTGCCAGCGCGGTCGGCAAAGTGAAGCCGTGGTGCGCGCCCACGTAGTGCGCACGCGCCGGCCGGGGGTGGTCGGTGGGCAGGCGCAGCACCGGTTGCTCGCCCCCCAGTTCATGCTGCCAATAGGCCAGCTGCCGCGCGCTCTCGCCGGCCTGGAGCCAGTCGCGCTGCCACACGGCGTAGTCGGCGTACTGCACGGCCAGAGGCGGCAGCGGGTTCGCCCGCCCCTGGACACCGGCGCGGTAGAGCGCCACGAATTCGTCCACGATGACCTGCACCGACCAGCCGTCGGACACGATGTGGTGCATCACCAGCACCAGCACATGCGAACGCGGCGCGAGCCGGATCAGCTCGACGCGCAGCAACGGGCCGCTGGCGAGATCGAACGGTGTCTTGTGGGCCCGCCGCACCAGCGCGCGCGTCTCGTCCTCGCGCGCAGCGGGGGCCAAGGCGCCCAGGTCGGCGAGCGGCACCTCGAAGGCGGCCGACGGCAGCACCACCTGGTCGGCCAGGCCGTCTTCGCGCGCACGGAACACCGTGCGCAGCGACTCGTGGCGCTGCACCAGGCAGCGAAAGCTTTCGCGCAGCACCTCGACGGCCAGCTCACCCTCCAGCCTCAGGCCGCCGGCCACGTGATAGACGGTGCTGGACGGGTCCAGCTGCCACAGGAACCACTGGCGCGCCTGGGCGTGCGAGAGCGCCAGTGCGCCCAGCCGCAAGTGGGGTGGAATCGGCGTGATCGGCGCAATCTCAGCCATGAGCGGCAGCGCCGCGGACGAAGGGGACAGTGCGTCGCCCGTTTCACCGCCGTCGCCTGGCGCTTTCTCGCCCACCGCCACAGCCGCCAGCGCAGCCACCGTCTGCCGCTCGAGCAGTTGCCTCGGCGTGACCACGCGGCCCGCCGTGCGCAGCCTCGCGACGATCTGCAGGCTCAGGATCGAGTCGCCGCCCAGCTCGAAGAAGTTGTCGTTGCGGCCCACGCGCGCCACGCCGAGCACCTGCGCCCACACCTGCGCCAGCAACGCCTCCGCTTCGCCCTGCGGCGGCTCATAGGCACTGCCTGCGGTGAACTCCGGCGAGGGCAAGGCCTTGCGGTCCAGCTTGCCGTTGGGGTTCAGCGGCAGCGCCTGCAGCACCACCAGCGCCGCGGGCACCATGTGCTCGGGCAAGGCTGCCGCGAGCCGCGCGCGCAGCGCGGCCGGCTCCATTGCGCACCCGGTCTGCAGCGAGACATAGCCGACGAGCCGCGCACCCGCGGGCCCCTCGCCGGCCACGACCACCGCTTCGCGCACTTCGGGTTGCCGCAGCAACTGCGCCTCGACCTCGCCCAGCTCGATGCGAAAGCCCCGCACCTTCACCTGGTGGTCGATGCGGCCGAGGTACTCCAGCTGTCCGTCGTTGTTCCAGCGAACCAGGTCGCCGGTGCGGTAGAGGCGTGCGCCTTCGCCACCGAACGGATCCGCCACGAACTTCTCGGCGCTCAGGCCCGGGCGTCCCAGGTAGCCGCGCGCCAGCAGATCGCCGCCGATGCAGAGCTCGCCCGCCGCGCCCTGCCGCACCAGCGACAGGTCGGGGCCCACCACGCGCAGCGCGCGACCGGCCAATGCACGGCCGATGGGCATCTGACGCGGCAGCGACGCCTGCGCATGCAGGTACGGCGTGCAGTCGAGCGTCGAGGCCGTGACGACCGCTTCGGTCGGGCCGTACGCATTGATGACCGCCACATGGCCCAGCCCCGCCTGGCGCCATGCATGCAGCCCCTCGCCCGACATCGCCTCGCCGCCCACATGCACTTGCCGCAGCACGCCGCAGGGCCGCGGGCCGTGGCGCGCGAAGTCTTGTGCCAGCAACAGCCAGTACGGCGTGGTGAGGTCGGCCACGGTGATGCGCCGCGCGAGCAACTCGCGGTAGAAGGTTTCGCTGTCCCACAGCGCCGTGCCGCGCAGCACGATGGCCGCGCCGGCGGCCAGCGGCGCAAAGACCTGCTCGATGAAGCTGTCGAAATTGGGCGTGGCGAACTGCAGCACACGGTCGGCTGGCGTCAATGCGCCGTAGCGAACGGTCTCCTGCACGTGCGCGGCCAGCGCCCCGTGGCCGATGCCGACACCCTTCGCACGGCCGGTGGAACCCGAGGTGTAGATCAGGTAGGCCAGGCTGTCGCCGTGCAGCGCGCGTCGCGGGTCGTGCACGGGCTCGGCGGCAAGGTCCAGCGTGTCGAGCTGCAGCAGCGTGAGCGAGGCCACTGCGGCAAAGCGCGCGGCAATTGGCGACTGCGTGAGCACCAGCGCAACGCCGCTGTCGCCGATCATGTAGGCGAGCCGCTCGGCGGGGTAGTCGGGGTCGAGCGGCACGTAGGCGCCGCCTGCCTTCAGGATCGCGAGGATGCCCACGATCATGTCAGGAGATCGCTCCACCGAAACGCCCACACGCGACTCCGCCGTGACGCCCAGCGCCACGAGCCGATGTGCCAGGCGATTGGCCTCGGCGTTGAGTTGCGCGTAGCTGCGCGTGTGGTCGCCGAAGACCAGCGCCGCGGCTTCCGGCTGCGCCCGCGCATGCTGCTCGAACAGCCGGTGCACCGGCTGTTCGAGCGGCGCACGGTCGGCCTGCCGCGGCGTGTTGACGCCCTGGCTGCGAAGGGCGGCGCGCTCGGCCTCGTCGAACAGGTCGATGTCGGCAAACAGCCGGTCCGGGTCGGCCGTGAGGGTCTCCAGCAAGCACACGTAGCTGTCGGCCAGGCGCCGTGCCGTGGGCTGCGAGAACAGGTCGGTGTTGTATTCGAGCTGGGCATGGGCGCCCTGCGCATCGATCTGGAAGTCCAGCGACAGATCGAACTTCGCGCCGATGTGATCGGCCTCGATCAGCTCGGCGTGCGCATCGCCGAAGCTCAGCGCAACGGCGGCATCCACCATCTGCACGCCGAACATCACCTGGAACAGCGGCGGGCGCGCGGCATCGCGCTGCACTTTGCGGCTGGCCAGCAGCACCTCGAACGGCAGGTCCGCATGCTGCAGCGCGGACAGCGCGTCGGCGCGCACCTGCCGGCAGATCTGCCGCAGGCTCAGCTGCGGGCCAAGGCGCGCCCTGAACACCTGCGTGGTGATGAAGAAGCCCAGCAGGTCGCGCACCTCGTCGCGATGGCGTCCGGCATTGGGCGTGCCGATCGCAAAGTCGGTCTGCCCGCTGTACCAGCCCAGCAGCATCTGCCAGGTGGCCAGCAGGATCATGAAGGGCGTGCACTTCTCGGCGCGGCAGAACTTCTGCAGCGCAACGCTCAGCGGCGTGTCGAGCGCGAAGCCCAGCGTGGCGCCGTTGAAGGTCTGGCGCGGCCCGCGCACGCCGTCCACGGGCAGGTCCAGCGGCGGGACCTCGTCGCCCAGGTGACGGTTCCAGTGCGCGAGCTGGCGCGCCATTTCGTCGCCCTGCACGCGGTCGCGTTGCCACACGGCGTAGTCGGCGTATTGCACCGGCAGCGCGGGCAGATGCACGTCGGCGCCGGTGCGCGAGGCGCGCTCGTAGGCCTCGGCCAGGTCCTTCGCCAGGATCGGGTTCGACCAGGCGTCCGACACGATGTGGTGCAGGCAAACGGCCAGCACATGCTGGCCGGGCCCCAGCGTGACCAGCCGCGCCACCAGCGCGGGCGCCGCGCCCAGGTCGAACACGTGCAGGGCGGTGCGCCGAAGAATCTCGTCGACGCTCGCTTGCCGCGCGTCGTTTGTCAGCGCGCAGAGGTCGATGCGCTCCAGCGAAAAAGCCACCCGCGGCTGCACCACCTGCACCGGCACGCCGTCGCGCTCGAAGAAGCGGGTGCGCAGGATGGCGTGGCGCTCGATCACCGCGCGGAAGGCGCGCTCCAGCGCGGCGGCGTCCACCGCACCGCGCAGCCGGAACATGCGCGGCAGGTTGTAAGCCGTCAGCCCCGGCTCCAGGCTCTGCAGGAACCAGAGCTGCTCCTGCGCGCAGGAAAGGGGCGCTTCCTGACCCTCGGGAACCCGGCGCACGATGGGGTCTTCTTCTTCGTCGTCGTCGAGCCAGGCTGAATCTGCGGGGACGCGCCGTGCTGCGTGGGTGCTGCTGTTCATCGATGTTCCGTGCGGCGGGCGCGTCATGCGCCCTGGGTGGTTTGCGAGGGCATTGCAGACGTCGTGTGCAACAGGCCGGCCTGCCGGTGCGCCTGCGCGAGTTCTTCCATGCGCGCCAGGTCATTTGCCTTGCCGCGGGCGTTGCCTTGCACGTCGCCGTGCACGTCGCCGTTCGCCTCGCCGGCGCGCAGCGCCGCGGCCAGCTCGGCCACGCTGGCGTGGTCGAACACCAGGCCCGGCGCCACCTCGATCTGCAGCAGCTTGCGCAGCCGCGCAACCAGCTTGATCACCAGCAGCGAGTGGCCGCCGAGTTCGAAGAAGTCCTCCTCCACGCCGATGGCCTCACGCTGCAGCAGGCGGGCCATGGCTTCGGCCAGCACGAACTCCAGCGCGTCGCGCGGCGCGGTGGCCTGCGGCGGCCGAGCGTCATGCACGGCCAGCGCCGACAGCGCGAGCCGGTCGATCTTGCCGTTGGGCAGGCGCACAAACGCTTCCACGAAGGTATAGCCCGAGGGCAGCATGTGCGCGGGCAGCAGCGCTGCAAGCTGCGCCGCGAGCGCGGTGCGCGCGGATGCCGGGGCGAGCTCAGGGCCGGGCACGACAAAGGCCGACAAGGTCGCGTCGCCGCCGGGGCCGGACGGTGCCAGCACCACGGCCTGTCGCACGCCGGGTTGCGCCAGCAGCGCGGCCTCCACCTCCGCCGGCTCGACACGAAAGCCGCGAATCTTGACCTGGTGGTCCCCGCGCCCGGCCAGGCGGATGCCCCCTTCGGGCAGCACGTGCGCCAGGTCGCCGGTGCGGTAGAGCCGTTCACCCGGGCGGAACGGGTCTTGCACGAAGGCGCCCTCCCCGTCACGGTTCAGGTCGCTGCGGTTCAGGTCGTCCCGGTTCAGATAGCCGCGGCACAGCTGCGCACCGCCCACGTACACCGCGCCCAGCCCGCCGCTGGGCACCAGCTGCAACGCCTCGTCGAGCACGTGCACGCGGTTGTTGGCCAGCACGCGCGACAGCGGCAGCACCGGCGACGCGGCATCGGCGGCCGACACGCGGTGCACCATCACGCCCACCGTGGTCTCGGTGGGTCCGTAGTGGTTGTACACGGCGCATTCCGGCGCCAGCCGCGCCAGCCGCTCGACCAGCGCGCGCGGCGTGGCCTCGCCGCCCAGCACCAGCGTGCGCGGCAGCACGGGCGCGTCGTCCTCGAGCAGCGCCTCGAGGTGGGACGGCACCATCTTGAGCGCGTCGATGCGGCGCTCGCGCATGAAGCCGGCAAAGGCCCGTGCGTCCTTCACGTCGGCGTCGCCGGCCACCACCAGGCATGCGCCGTTGAAGAAGGCGCCGAACAGCGCGGTGTTGCCCAGGTCGGCCACCACCGAGCTGGTCAGCCCCCAGCGGCGACACCGCGCAAGGTCCATTGCCGCCGATGCCGCAGCCACGTAGTTGAGCAGGTTCCCCTGCGCGATCACCACGCCCTTGGGCGTACCGGTGGACCCCGAGGTGTAGAGCACATAGGCCAGGTCTTCCATCGACGCCGCATGGCCCGGCGGGCTGTCGGGGAAGTTGCCGAGCTCGCTGTCGGGCGGCACGGCCTGCAGCACCAGCGAAGGCGCGGCGTCGGCCAGCACGGCGTGGCGGCGCGCCGCGGGCCAATCGGGGTCGAGCGGCAGGTAGCTCGCACCCACGCGCCAGGCGGCCAGCATCGCGACCAACAGGTCGGCCGAACGCGGCAGCGCAAGCGCCACCCTGCCGCCGGCTGCGACGCCGCGTGCCTTCAACCAGTGCGCCACGCGGTTGATGCGCGCATCGAACGCGCGGTAGCTCATGCGCAGCTCACCGGCTTCGAGCGCGGGCGCATCCGGCGTGGTTTGCGCCCAGCGGGCGACATGCGCCGCCAGCGTGCGGTCGCCGAAATCGACGGCCGTGCCCTGGGCCGCCAGCAGCATCGCGCGCTCTTGCGCCCCCACCACGGGCAGGCCGGACACCGTCGCGCTGGGCCGTGCCGCCGCGCCACCGAGCAGCGTGGCGAGCTGCAGCAACAGGCGCTCGACCGCGCGCGGCGTGTAGCGCAACGCGTCCGCGTGCAGCGCCAGGGCCAACGCGTCGCCGCTGAGCTTCACCTGCAGCGCCAGCTCGAAGCAGCGCATCGGGCCCGGCGCCTCTTCCACGTGCCATGACGTGCCCGTGCCCGTGCCCGCTTGCAGGTGCGCGTGTCCGCTGACCACGAAGCCCACGGCAGGATGCGCCGCGGTCTGCGGTGCGTCCACGGCCCAGTACTCCTGTGCATCTGCATGCGCGCCGAGCATCTTGCCCAGGCGCATCGCCCAGTCCGCGAACGGGGTGTGCGGTGCCAGGTCGACACGCACCGGCAACACCTTCTCGAACACACCGACCGACCCTTGCATGACCTCGTAGTCGCGGCGGCAGTCGTGCTGCCAACCACCCGCGAAAGGCCGGTGTCCGTTCAGCCGCGCAATGAGCGACCACCACGCAGCCTGCAACAGCGTTTCCACCGGGATGCTCGCGGCGGCGGCGGCAACGCGCAGCCGGGCGGCCAGGTCGCCGTCGATGGGCTGCGTGCGAAAAAAACGCTCGGGTGCAGGCACAGGTGCGGGCGATGCGGATGCACCCTCGCCCCGCATGGCCAGGCGCGGCGCCGACAGCGCGGCGGCATCCCCCATATGACCGCGCCAGTACGCGCGGCCTTGCGCCGCTTCGTCGCCGCCGTCCAGGTCCTGCCGCCATTCCACGAACTGCGCGTACTGAAAGGTCTCTTCTTCGTCGGGGGCCGGTCCGCCGGCATAGGCGGCGGCGATCTGTTCGAACAGGGTGTGCATGCTGCCGGCATCCGCCGCCAACGCGCTCACCGCCAGCGCGAGCTTGTGGCTCGTCTCACCCAGCCGAACCAGCCCGGCGCGCACTGCCACGCCATCGGCCATGTCCAGCGGCGCGTTGGCGAAGGCGCCGAACCAGTCGGCGAATACGGCCGTGCTGTCGATGCTTTCGCGAAGGTCCAGCGCCTGCCAGCGCAGCGGCGGCATCGCGTCCAGCGTGCGCTGCCGCAGGCCGCGAAAGCCGGGCACCTGCAGCACCGCGCAACGCAAGGCGCCATGCGCCTGCAACACGGCCTGCACGGCGGCTTGCAAGCGCGGCGCGTGCAGCGCACCTTCGATTCCGGCGAGCAGCACCAGCGTGGAGCTGCCGGGTGATGTTTCACCCGGCAGCATGGCCGCGACGGCCCGCTGCTCGGGGCTGAGGGCCAAGGTGGCGCCGGTGGTGTCTTGGAGCATGGCAGCCATGAATCAGCCTCCTGCCGCCAGGGCGACCGATGCCTGTGCAGACACGCCCGGCACGCTCGGCATGCGCGCTGTCGGCACCTGCAGCGCGGCGCGGTCGCACATGGCGCCCATCGCCACCACGATCTTGCGCGGGCCCTCGTACGGGTCGCGCGCATGGGCGGCGAGCATGTTGTCGAGCATCACGACGTCACCCTGGCGCCAGTCGAAGCGCACGGCGCATTCCTCGTAGGCACGGCCCACGATGGCCATGGTTTCGTCGGCAATCGGCGAGCCGTCGCCGTAGGTCACGTGCCGCGGCAGGCGGTCCAGCCCGGCCATGGCCACCAGGTCCTCTCGCACCTCGGGCTCCAGGCAACTCACGTGGTGCAACTGAACCTGGTTGAAGAACACGCGCTCGCCGGTGACGGGGTGCGTGATCACCGCCGGGCAGCGGGTGCGGGTCTGCAGCGTGTCTTCGTCCAGCCAGCGCCAGCCGATGTCGGCACCCGCAAGGCGGGCCTCGACCTCGGCCTTGCTGTCGGTCTTGAAGAAGGTCTGCCAGCTCACGTCGAAATTGGGCGTGAACGTGCGCACGTAGAGCAGCCCCTTGCGCTCGAACCCGGCCACCACTTCGCCCGGCAGGCGGCGCAGCATCTCGCGGCAATCGACGATGGGCGTGGCGCCGCCCACGGGCGAGGGCAGCTCGCAGAAGAACCACTGCTTGCGCGGCCAGCGGTCCAGGTGCGAACTCTCGTTGTGGTACAGGATCATCTGGCGCTCGGGGTACGGCGTGGACCGGTAGGTGTTCTTGCCGCCTTCCTTCTTCGGCAGGTCGCCGTAGCCGCCATAGAGCTCCGGTTCGATCACTTCCGCGAAGGCCTCGAACTCCTGTGGCGTGCGCAGGCCGAAGTTGCGCAGCAGGATGGCGCCATGGGTGCGCAAGTGGGCCTCGATGAACTCGCGCTGCTCGCGCGCCCAGGCCACCGCATCGAGGTCGCCGCCGGTGGCTTCGATCACGAGCGGAAAATTGCGTTCTGTCGACAGGAACGAAGTGCGCACCGGCAGGCGTGGCGCCTGCGCGCCGGTGCGGTCCTTGTCCACGAGTTTCTTGAGCTTGTGCAGCTTGCCCGGCACGGGAGACGGAGATGACATGGTTGGGGTTTCCAGAGGGATGGGAGTGACAAGGTTCTCCAGCATTCCGGTTGGCGATGTGGCCACCTGTTGCAGGAGATCGCGCCATGCGGCGGCGGCCTGTTCGATCGACTCGCGCCGGTACAGGCTGGTGGCGTAGACCCAGTTGGCGGTGAAGCCGGTGAAGCCGGTACTGCCCTTGCTGCGCGTGCCGTCCGAATCGCTCTCGCTCACGAACACCGCCAGGTCGAACTTCGATGCGACCACGGGCTGTTCCACGGCCTCGATGACGACGCCGGCCATCTCCAGCCGGCTCACCGGCATGTTCTGCATGACGAACAGCACCTGCACCAGCGGGTTGTGCTGCTGGCTGCGGGGTACGCCCGCAAGCTCGACGATCTGGTCGAACGGCACGTCCTGGTGCTCGAAGGCGGACAAGGTGCTCTCCTTGACCTGCGCCAGCCACTGCGCGAACGTGAGTTCCGCGGCCATGCGCGAGCGCAGCGGCACCACGCCGACGAAGAAGCCGATGAGCTTTTCCAGGTCGGGATGGCCGCGCCCGGCCACGTCGGTGCCGATCACCAGGTCCTGCGCGCCGGCCTGCCGGTGCAGCACCAGCAGGAACACTGACAGCAGCAGCGTGTAGAGCGAGGTGCCGTGCTGCCGGGCCAGCGCGCGCAGCGCCTGCGCCAGTTGCTTGTCGACCTCGATGGCGACGGCGTCGCCGGCCGTGGATGCCGTGCGGGGGCGTGCGTGGTCGGGCCTGAAGGTGGACAGCGCGGGGGCGCCGTCGAGGTAGCCGCGCCAGAACGCCGCCTCCTGGTCGAAGCGCTGCGCGAGCTTGCGATGGTGCCAGTCGGCATAGTCGGCGTACTGCACGCGCAACGGCGGCAGCACCGCGCCCCTGCGCTCGCGCAGCGCTGCGTAGATGGCCATGAAGTCCTGCACGAAGATCGATTCCGACCAGCCGTCGAACACGATGTGATGCACGCACAGCAGCAACAGGTGCGTGTCGGGCGCGGTGCGCAGCACCGTGGCAGCCAGCAGCGGCCCCGCGGCCAGGTCGAACACGGTGCGCGCGTGGGCGTCCTGCGCGGCCTGCACCTCGGCTTGCTGCTGCGCGAGCGCAAGGCCCGCGAGATCGCGCAACGGCACGGCGAGCGGGCCGGGCAACTGGACACACGCCACGGGCTCGCCCTCGTCGTCCTGCGGGTAGGTGGTGCGCAGCACCTCGTGCCGAGCGACGATGGCGTCGAGCGTGGCGCGCAGTACATCGGCGTCCACCGCGCCCCGAAGCCGCAGCGCCGCCGTGATGTTGTAGGCAACCCCCTTGCCGGACAGGCGGTCGACCAGCCACAGCCGCTGCTGCGCGGGCGAGAGCTTCATCTGCACGGTGCGCACGACCGGTAGCAGCGTCGGCTGCAGAGTCGACACGGCGCCGGCCTCGCCGCCCGTGCGATGGCTGCCCTGCGCCTCCTGGAGGTGGCTCGCAAGCGCATGCAGCACGGGGTGCTCGAAGATCCGGCGCAACGGCAGGTCGAGGTCGATCGTCTCGCGCACGCGCGAGGCGATCCGGGTGGCCAGCAGCGAGTGGCCGCCGATCTCGAAGAAGTTGTCGTGGCGCCCGACGCGCGGCAGGCCCAGCACCTGCGCCCAGATCGCCGCCAGCGCCTCCTCCAGCTCGCCCTGCGGCGCCTCGTAGGCCTGGTCGTGGGTGACTTCCGGCTGCGGCAGCGCCTTGCGGTCGACCTTGCCGTTCGGGGTCAGCGGCAGCGCGCCGAGCAGCACGATCACCGAAGGCACCATGTAGTCGGGCAAGGCGCGGCCCAGCCGTTCGCGCAGCACGGGCGCATCGACCGCCTGCGCGCCGTGCAGCGACACGTAGCCCACCAGGCGTGCACCGGCCGGGCCTTCGCCGGCGACCACCACGGCTTCGCGCACTTCCGGCTGCGCCAGCAACCGGGTTTCGATCTCGCCCAGCTCGATGCGAAAGCCGCGGATCTTCACCTGGTGGTCGATGCGCCCCAGATACTCGAGCCGACCGTGGCCGCTCCAGCGCACGAGATCGCCCGTGCGGTAGAGGCGCCCGCCCGCCGCGTCGAACGGGTCCGCCACGAAGCGTTCCGCACTCAGCGCGGCACGGCCGAAATAGCCGCGTGCCAGCCCGATGCCGCCCAGGTAGAGCTCGCCCGCCACGCCGGTCGGCGCCAGGCAGAGCGCTTCGTCGAGCACGCGAACCTGGGTGTCGGCGATGGGGCTGCCGATGTGCGGCACACCAGGCAGACGTTCCACGCGATCGGCCGTCGACCAGATGGTCGTTTCGGTCGGACCGTACATGTTCCACAGCTCGATGCCGAGTTCGCACAGGCTGTGTGCCAGGTCGGCCTGCAGCGCCTCGCCACCGCACAGGCCCTTGAGCCGCGCTGGCCGGCCGTGCAGTCGCAGGTCGGCCTCGAGCAGCCGCCAGCCCGACGGCGTCGATTGCAGCACCGTGGCGCCGCTGTCGCGCAACAAGCGCCCGAGCGCTTCGCCATCGCGGGCCACGTGCTTCGCCGCGAGCACCAGCCGTGCGCCGCACACCAGCGGCAAATAGAGCTCCAGCGCAGCGATGTCGAAGGACAGCGAGGTCACGGCCAGGAGCACGTCGTCGCCCGAGAGGCCGGGCGCCTCGCGCATGCTCGACAGAAAGTGGCTGAGCGCGGCATGCCGCACCATCACCCCCTTGGGCTTGCCGGTCGAGCCCGAGGTATAGATCACGTAGGCGAGGTTGTGCCCGTTCGAGGGCACCTGCGGGTCATTGGTCAGGTCATCGGCCAAGCCATTGGCCGGCTCATCTGCAGACTCGTGGGCGGTGGGCAAGGCATCGAGCACAAGCACCTGCAGCCCCTCGGTCGCGGCCGAGAGCTGCGCCACCAGTTCATGCTGGTGGCTCTGCGCGAGCAGCAGGCGGATGCCGCTGCTGGCCACCATGTAGGCCAGGCGCTCAGGGGGGTACTCCGGGTCCAGCGGCACGTAGGCACCCCCGGCCTTCAGGATCGCGAGCAGGCCCACCACCATGTCGATCGAGCGCTCCACGGCAATGCCCACCATGCTTTCCGGCTTCACACCCCGCGCCATCAAACGGTGCGCCAGGCGGTTCGCCCGCGCATTGAGTTGCGCGTAGCTCAGGGCTTCGTCGCCGCACACGAGCGCCACCGCCTCGGGTGTCTGCCGGGCCTGGCGTTCGATCAACCGGTGCACGGGGGTGTCGACGTCATGGCGTCGTGCATTCACGCCCCAACCGTGCAACTGCGCCTGCTCGGCTTCGCCCAACAATGCCACGCCGCCCACCGTCTGCTCGGGATGCTCGGCCAGTGCGTTCAGCACCGCCAGGTAGTGGCCGGCCATGCGTGCGATGGTCGGGGGTTCGAAGAGCTCTGCCGCGTAGCGCAGGCTGGCCTGCACACGGCCATTGGCGTCTTCGGTGGTTTCCAGCGTGAGCTCGAACTGGGCTGCCTGCGCACCCAGGTCGCATTCGGTCAGCGTCAGGCCGGGCATGCCTTGCAGCGCACCGGCATCGCCGCGCTGGTGGTTGAACAGCACCTGGAACAGCGGGTTCGCGCCCAGCACGCGTTCGGGCTGCAGCGCCTCCACCAACTGTTCGAAGGGCAGGTCCTGGTGCGCCTGGGCACCCAGCGCGGCATCCTTCGCGCGGGCCAGCACCTGCAACAGGCTCTCGCGCCCATCGAGCACGCTGCGCAGCACCTGCGTGTTGACGAAGAAACCGATCAGGCCTTCGGTCTCGGCCCGGTGCCGGTTGGCAATCGGCACGCCCACGCGAACGTCCAGTTGACCGGTGTAGCGGCTCAACAGCACCTGAAAGCCCGCGAGCAGCGTCATGAACAGCGTGGCGCCCTGCGCCTGCGCGCGGCGTAGCAGCCCCCCGGTCAAAGCAGGCGGCAGTTCGAAGGTGTGGCGCGCCAGGCTGTAGCGGCCATCGGTGCGCCGGGGGTTGTCCGCTGGCAATTGCAGCACCGGATGCTCGGTGCCGACGTGCTGCGTCCAGTAGGCCAGTTGCCGCTCTCGCTCGCCAGCCTCGAGCCAGTTGCGCTGCCACGCGGCGTAGTCGGCGTACTGAATCGGCAGCGGCTGCAGCACTGGCGCACTGCCCTGCAAACTGCCCTGCAAACCGCCCCGCACGCGCGCGGCGTACTGCGCCACGAACTCGTTCACCAGGATCTGCATCGACGCGCCGTCGGACACGATGTGGTGCATCACCACCACGAGCATGTGCGCCTCGGGCGCCATGCGGATCAGCCCCACGCGCAGCAGCGGCCCGTCTGCGAGATCGAAGGGCGTGCCGCTCAGGCGATCGACCTGCGCCCTGCTGCGCGCCTCGCGCTCGTCCTGCGACGTCACGCCGCCCAGATCGAGCACCGTGAAGTCGGCTTCGACGCCATCGCGGATCACCGCTTCGGCGCCGCCGCCGTCCGCGGGGCGAAAGACAGTGCGCAAGGACTCGTGGCGCTGCACCAGCGCTGCAAAGCTTGCGCGCACGGCATCCACGTCGAGCCGGCCCGCCAGCATCAGCGCACCGCCGATGTGGTACGCCGTGCTCTGTGGGTCCAGCTGCCAGAGGAACCATTGGCGCGCCTGCGCATACGAGGGCCTGCCGCGCGCCGCTGGCTGCGCCCCGACGATCGGAAGGCGCGCAAAGTCGATCTTCTGCTGCTGCAGCAAGGCCAGAAAGGCCTTCTGCTTCTCGGCAGGCAGGCGGGCGAATCGCTGCGCCAGTTCGTGCTTCTTTTGTTCCATCAGTCTTCCAGTGCTTCCAACAGGCTGGCCATCTGGTCCAGGTCCCCGGCTTCCTCGGCGATCTCGGTCGAGCGCATCTGTGTCACGGCCTCGCCGATTGCGACCAGCGACATGCGCTGGAAATAGATAGCGAGCGGCAGCCGCACGCCCAGCTCGGACTGCGTGCGCGTCTGCGCCTGCAGCACGGCCAGCGAATGGCCGCCGAGTTCGAAGAAGTTGTCGTTGCGGCCCACGCGCTCCACACCCAGCACCTCGGCCCAGATGGCGGCCAGCTTCTGTTCCGTCTCGCCCACTGGCGCTTCGTAGGCGTTGCCTGCAGTGAACTCCGGCTGCGGCAGCGCCTTGCGGTCCACCTTGCCGTTCGTGTTCAGTGGCAGTGCATCGAGCACCACCAGCAGCGTCGGCACCATGTAGTCGGGCAATGCTTCACCGAGGCGTTCGCGCACGACGCTTGTGTCGATATCCCGCCCCGACACATAGCCCACGAGCCGCGTGCCCGTCGGGCCTTCTTTGGCAACCACTACTGCTTCGCGCACTTGCGGGCTCGCCAGCAACCCGGCCTCGATTTCACCCAGCTCGATGCGGAACCCCCGCACCTTCACCTGGTGGTCGATGCGGCCCAGGTACTCCAGCTGCCCTTCTTGGTTCCACTTCACCAGATCGCCGGTGCGGTACAGGCGCTCGCCGTCGTCGGCCGCGATGAAGCGCTCGGCCGTCAGGCCTTGGCGCTTCAGGTAGCCGCGCGCCAGCCCGGCCCCGGAGACATACAGCTCGCCCGCCACCCCCAGCGGAGCGGGGTTCAGTTGCCCGTCGAGCACGCGCATGCCCAGGTCGGGAATGGCAATGCCCACGGGGCTGCGCGCCTGGCCGAGGTCCGACGCTGTGATGCGCCGGTAGGTCACGTGCACCGTGGTCTCGGTGATGCCGTACATGTTGATCAGCTGCGGGCTGTCGTCGCCGTGGTGCTCGATCCAGCCGCGCAGGCGCTGAGGGTCGAGTGCTTCCCCGCCGAAGATGACCGTGCGCAATGCCAGGCCGCCTTCATACGCACCGGGCAGACTGGCCAGTTGGCCGAAGGCCGAGGGCGTCTGGTTGAGCACCGTGACGCGCTCGTTGCGCAGCAGCTGCAAAAAGTCTTCCGGCGAGCGGCTGACCCAGAAAGGCACGACCACCAGCCTGCCGCCTGTGCACAGCGCGCCGAACATCTCCCACACGGAGAAGTCGAAGGCGTATGAATGGAACATCGTCCACACGTCGTCGGCACCGAAGTGGAACCATGCGTCGGTCGCGTCGAGCAGGCGGCTCACGTTGCGGTGGCACAGTTGCGCGCCCTTGGGGCGGCCAGTGGAGCCGGAGGTGTAGATGACATAAGCGAGGTTCTCGCCATGCAGCGCGACCCCGGGGTTGGTGTCGGGCTCGGCGGACAGGTCGAGCGTGTCCAGTGCCAAGACTTCCAGCGAATCAATGCCGGGCACCTGAAGGTGGCTCTGCGTGAGCAGCAATGCGATGCCGCTGTCCTCCACCATGTAGGCCAGGCGGTCGGCCGGGTACTCCGGGTCCAGCGGCACGTACGCGCCGCCGGCCTTGAGGATCGCCAGGATGCCCACCACCATCTCGATGGAGCGCTCCACCGCAATGCCGACCCTGGCCTCTGGCTGCACACCCAAGGCGATCAGCCGGTGCGCCAGGCGGTTCGCCCGGGCGTTGAGTTCGCCGTAGCTCAGGGTCTGGTCGTTGAAAGACAGCGCCAGGGCGTCGGGCTGTGCGCGCACCTGCCGTTCGATCAGATGGTGAATCGGCTCGCCCCCTGCAACCACTTGCTTGCGCGCGCCCCACGACGCCAGCTGCGCAAGCTCGGCTTCGGGCACCACCTCCAGCTGGCATGCCAGCCGCCCCGCCGGTGCGGCCAGCGCCTGCACGACGGCCTCGACCGCGGCATGCATCAGGCTGCAGACGCGCTGCGCATCGACGGCCTCATGAACCTGCGCCACCAGTTCGAAGCCCTCGCCCAGGTCGTCCACCGACATGTCGAACGGGTAGTTGGTGCGCTCCCTGCGGGCCAGCATTTCCATGCCCTGCCAGTCCTGGTTCTCCTCGCCTGCCCGGGGCTGCACGCTGTACCGGTAGTTCAGCAAGGACGTGAAAAGCGGCGTTCGCTCCGACAGCCCGCTGCAACGCAGCGCAAGCGGCAAGCTGGCGTACTCGTGGTGCATCAGGTCGCTGAGCGCGGCATGCGTCTGGCGCAGGCACTGCACCACGTCCTGCGCGCCCAGCCGCACGCGCAGCGGCAGCGTGTTGATGAACATGCCGAGCGCCCGGCCGGCGTCCGCGCCGCCTTGCATGCGTCCGAAGAGCACGGTGCCGAACACCACGTCGTCCTTGCCGCTGGCCTTGCCGACCACCAGCGCCCAGGCGAGGTGGAACAGCGTCGCCGCGCTCACACCATGGCGCTGCGCCTGGCGTCGCGCCTGCCTGGCCAGCCCGATGTCCATCAGGCGCCGGGCCTCCTTCACACGGCTGCCGTCGCCCTGCACGTCGAGCAGGTTGAAGGGCGCCGTCGGTTCCTGCACATCACCCAGCATCTGCCGGAAGAACGCCTCGTGCTCCGCCTGGCTGACGCCCAGCCGCGCCTGCGCCACGAAATGCCGGAACGCCACCGGGGCGGCCAGTGCGTGCGCACGGCCCTGCTGGATCAGCGCGATCTCTTCCACGATGCGTTCGATCGTCGTGTGGTCCACGACCAGGTGATGGTTCGGCACCTGCAGCAGCCACTTGCCGGTGGCCGCGTCATGGGCGGCGATGGCGCTGAGCATCGGCGCCCGACGCACGTCGATGCGGTAGTGCCTCGGGTCGACCATGGCTTCGAGCTGCTGCGTACTCTCCAGCCATTGAAGTTGCAGCACCGCTTTTCGGTACACCACCTGCACCGGTTCGGGCAGCCCCTCCCACAGCACCGCCGTGCGCAGGATGTCGTGCCGTGCAATCACCTCGTTGAAGCTCGCGACGAACCGCTCCAGCCGCTGCCGGGTGTCGAAGCTCAGGCTGTTCAGTGTCACGTAGGCATCGCCTTGGGTCTGCAGCAGGTGATGGAAGAGCATGCCCTCCTGCATCGGCACCAGCGGATAGATGTCCTGGATGTTGGCCGCACCTCCCGGCACTTCGGCCGCGACGGCCGCGATCTGCTGCGCGTTCAGCGTCACCAGCGTGAGCATCTGCGGCGTGATCGCTTCGCAACCGTCGCCAGGGATGCCGTTGGGAGGCACCTCGACCTCGGGGCGGGGGGCGGCTTGCGACATGGCCTGCACGAACGCAGAGAACCGGGGCTGTTGGAACAGCGTACGAACCGGCACCACCCACCCCGCCGCGCGCATCCGCTCCAGCAGGCCGAGTGCGAGCAGCGAGTGGCCACCGAGTTCGAAGAAGTCGTCGTTGCGGCCCACGCGCTCCACGCCCAGCACCTCGGCCCAGATGGCGGCCAGCTTCTGTTCTGTCTCGCCCACTGGCGCTTCGTAGGCGTTGCCTGCAGTGAACTCCGGCTGCGGCAGCGCCTTGCGGTCTACCTTGCCGTTCGTGTTCAGCGGCAGTGCATCGAGCACCACCAGCAGCGCCGGCACCATGTAGTCGGGCAATGCTTTACCGAGGCGTTCGCGCAAGACAGTTGTGTCGATGTCTTGTCCCGACACATAGCCCACGAGCCGTGTGCCCGTCGGGCCTTCGTCGGCGACGACCACGGCTTCTCGAACCTCGGGCTGGGCCTGCAGTTGCGCCTCGATCTCCCCCAGCTCGATGCGGAAGCCCCGCACCTTCACCTGGTGGTCGATGCGGCCCAGGTACTCCAGCTGCCCTTCGTGGTTCCACTTCACCAGATCGCCGGTGCGGTACAGGCGCTCGCCGTCGTCGGCTGCGATGAAGCGCTCCGCCGTCAGGCCCTGGCGGTTCAGGTAGCCACGAGCAAGGCCCACGCCCCCCAGGTAAAGCTCTGCGGCCACACCCACCGGCACCTCGTTCAACGCCGCATCGAGCACATGGGTCTGGATACCACTGATCGGCCGGCCGATCGGAACCTGCGTGCGCCCGTCGTCGCGGCACGTCCAGTGCGTCACGTCGATCGCTGCTTCCGTCGGGCCGTACAGGTTGTAGAGAGCAGCGCCAGGCAGCCGTCGGAACACCGCGTTCTGCGCCTCGGCCGGCAGTGCCTCGCCGCTGCAAACGATGCGCGTGAGGCTCGTGCAGGCCTCCACGCCGTCGTGCGCAAGGAACGCCTGCAGCATCGACGGCACGAAGTGCAGCGTGGTGATGCCGTGGCGACGGACCAGCGCCGACAGCAACTCGGGGTCGCGGTGGTCCCCGGGCTTGGCCACCACCAGCCGGGCGCCATGCATCAGCGGCCAGAAGAACTCCCACACCGACACGTCGAAGCTGAACGGGGTCTTCTGCAGCACAGCATCTGCGGCACCGAGGCGGTAGGCGTCCTGCATCCAGGCCAGGCGGTTGTAAAGGGCTATGTGGCGGTTCGCCGTGCCCTTGGGGCGGCCGGTGGAGCCGGAGGTGTAGATGACGTAGGCCAGGTGCTCGCCGTGGAGGTCGAGCTCGGGGTTGGTGTCGGGTTCGGCGGACAGGTCGAGCGTGTCCAGTGCCAAGACTTCCAGCGAATCAATGCCGGGCACCTGCAGGTGGCTCTGCATGAGCAGCAATGCGATGCCGCTGTCCTCCACCATGTAGGCCAGGCGGTCGGCCGGGTACTCCGGATCCAGCGGCACATACGCGCCGCCGGCCTTGAGGATCGCAAGGATGCCCACCACCATCTCGATGGAGCGCTCTACCGCAATGCCCACCCGGGTCTCCGGCTTCACGCCCGATGCGATCAGCCGGTGCGCCAGGCGGTTGGCCCGTGCGTTGAGTTCGCCGTAGCTCAGGGTCTGCTCGTTGAAGCACAGCGCCGGCGCATCGGGGCGTTCTTGCACCTGCTGTTCGATCAGCCGGTGCACCGGCTGCTCTCCCGCATGGCGCTGCCCGTTCACGCTCCACTGCCGCAACTGCGCACGCTCGGCCTCGCCCAGAAGCGCCACCTCGCTGACCGTTTGATCGGGCCGGTCCGCGAAGGCCTGCAGCACAGCCTGGTAGTGCTGCGCCATGCGTTCGATGGTCGATGGCTCGAAAAGCGCCGCCGCGTAGCTGAAGTTCGCATGCACGCGGCCATCCGGCCCTTCGTCTGCGATCAGCATCAGGTCGAACTGGGCCGCTTGTTCCCCCAGGTCGTAAGGTGTGAGCGCCAGGCCCTGCAACGCCTCCAGTCCCGCGAAGCCGCCGCGCTGGTGATTGAACATCACCTGGAACAGCGGGTTGGCGCCGACACTGCGCTCGGGCTGCAGCGCCTCCACCAGCTGCTCGAAAGGCAGGTCCTGATGGGTCTGCGCGCCCAGTGCCGCTTCCCTCGCCTGTGCCAGCACCTGCGCAAGACTCGAACGCCCCTGCACGACGCCGCGCAGCACCTGCGTGTTGACGAAGAAGCCCACCACGCCTTCGGTCTCCAGCCGATGGCGATTGGCGATCGGCACGCCGATGCGAATGTCCTGCTGGCCGCTGTAGCGCGCCAGCAGCGCCTGAAAGCCCGCCAGCAGCACCATGAACAGGGTTGCGTTTTCGTCCTGCGCCCGCTTCTGCAGGGCCTGCACCAGCACCTTCGGCAGCTCGGTGCCGTGCAGGCGCGCGCGGTGGCGCAAGCCGGGTGCACGCACATGATCGAGCGGCAACTGCAGCACCGGCTGCTCGATGCCGAGCTGCGCCCTCCAGTACGCCAATTGCCGCTCGCGCTCGCCCGCCTCCAGCCAGTTTCGTTGCCAGACCGCATAGTCCGCATACTGGACCGGCAGGGGTTCCAGCTCCGCGTCGGTGCCTTGCACCTGTGCGCGGTACTGCGCCACGAACTCGTCCACGAGGATCTGCATCGACGCGCCGTCGGACACGATGTGGTGCATGACGACCACCAGCACATGCGTCTCGGCCGACAGCCGGATCAGGCCGATCCGCAGCAGCGGGCCCTCACCAAGGTCGAACAGGGTCTCGCCCAGGCGCAGGCTCTCCTGCTGCGCAAGTGCCTCCCGCTCGGGGAGCGACGACACGCCGCTGAGGTCTATCAGCGAGAAGTCGGGTTCGGCGGCTTCGCGGATCACCTGCTCCACCAGCCCGTCGGCCACGGCGCGAAAGACCGTGCGCAGCGACGCGTGGCGCCGCACCAGCGCTGCGAAGCTCGCCCGTACTGCCTGCACGTCGAGCACGCCAACGAGCCGCAACGCACCGCTGATGTGGTACGCCGTGCTCTGCGGGTCCAGCTGCCACAGGAACCACTGGCGCAGTTGCGCATAGGACACATGGCAGTGGTCTTGCGCGGCGTCTTCACGCGGCAGGATGGGAAACTGGTCGAGCGTCAGTCCCTTGGAACGGATCCCCTCGTACACCACGCGGCGCTGCTCGGTCGACAACCGGGAGAAGCGCTCGGCGATGCGACGGGTTGCGGTGCTTTCCATCAAACGGTCTCCATGCTGTCGATCAGCGAATCGATTTCTGAAAGGGCCTGGTCCACGGGAACGCCGCGCAAACCGTCGGCGATCCGGGCGGCCATGGCGGCCAGGGTCGGGTGCTGGAAGACATCGCGGATCGTGAGTTCGCTGTGCATGGCGGCATGCAGGCGCGCCACGAGCCGCGCGGACAGCAGCGAATGGCCGCCGAGTTCGAAGAAGTTGTCGTTGCGCCCCACGCGCTCCACGCCCAGCACCTCGGCCCAGATGGCGGCCAGCTTCTGTTCCGTCTCGCCCACTGGCGCTTCGTAGGCGTTGCCTGCAGTGAACTCCGGCTGCGGCAGCGCCTTGCGGTCTACCTTGCCGTTCGTGTTCAGCGGCAGTGCATCGAGCACCACCAGCACGGCGGGCACCATGTAGTCCGGCAACGATTCGCTCAGTTGCTTTCGCAGCGCGGCCACGTCGATTGACCGGCCCGCATGCGCGGACACATAGCCCACGAGCCGCGTGCCCGTCGGGCCTTCTTTGGCAACCACTACTGCTTCGCGCACTTGCGGGCTCGCCAGCAACCCGGCCTCGATCTCCCCCAGCTCGATGCGGAAACCCCGCACCTTCACCTGGTGGTCGATGCGGCCCAGGTATTCCAGCTGCCCTTCGTGGTTCCACTTCACCAGGTCACCGGTGCGGTACAGGCGCTCGCCGTCGTCGGCCGCGATGAAGCGCTCGGCCGTCAGGCCTTGGCGCTTCAGGTAGCCGCGCGCCAGCCCGGCCCCGGAGACATACAGCTCGCCCGCCACCCCCAGCGGAGCGGGGTTCAGTTGCCCATCGAGCACGCGCATGCCCAGGTCGGGAATGGCAATGCCCACGGGGCTGCGCGCCTGGCCGAGGTCCGACGCTGTGATGCGCCGGTAGGTCACGTGCACCGTGGTCTCGGTGATGCCGTACATGTTGATCAGCTGCGGGCTGTCGTCGCCGTGGTGCTCGATCCAGCCGCGCAGGCGCTGAGGGTCGAGTGCTTCCCCGCCGAAGATGACCGTGCGCAATGCCAGGCCGCCTTCATACGCACCGGGCAGACTGGCCAGTTGGCCGAAGGCCGAGGGCGTCTGGTTGAGCACCGTGACGCGCTCGTTGCGCAGCAGCTGCAAAAAGTCTTCCGGCGAGCGGCTGACCCAGAAAGGCACGACCACCAGCCTGCCGCCTGTGCACAGCGCGCCGAACATCTCCCACACGGAGAAGTCGAAGGCGTATGAATGGAACATCGTCCACACGTCGTCGGCACCGAAGTGGAACCATGCGTCGGTCGCGTCGAGCAGGCGGCTCACGTTGCGGTGGCACAGTTGCGCGCCCTTGGGGCGGCCGGTGGAGCCGGAGGTGTAGATGACATAAGCGAGGTTCTCGGCATGCAGCGCGACCCCGGGGTTGGTGTCGGGCTCGGCGGACAGGTCGAGCGTGTCCAGTGCCAAGACTTCCAGCGAGTCAATGCCGGGCACCTGAAGGTGGCTCTGCGTGAGCAGCAATGCGATGCCGCTGTCCTCGACCATGTAGGCCAGGCGGTCGGCCGGGTACGCTGGGTCCAGCGGCACGTACGCGCCACCGGCCTTGAGGATCGCAAGGATGCCCACCACCATCTCGATGGAGCGCTCGATCGCAATGCCGACCCTGGCCTCTGGCTGCACACCCAGGGCGATCAGACGGTGCGCCAGGCGGTTCGCCCGTGCGTTGAGTTCGCCGTAGCTCAGTGTCTGGTCGTTGAAGCACAGCGCGGTTGCGTCCGCGCGCGCGCGCACCTGCCGTTCGATCAGATGGTGAATCGGCTCGCCCCCTGCAACCACTTGCTTGCGCGCGCCCCACGACGAAAGTTGCGCAAGCTCGGCTTCACCGAGCAACGCAACGTCGCCCACCGTCTGCTCCGGATGGTCGGCCAGCGCGTTCAGCACCGCCAGATAGTGCCCCGCCATGCGCGCCATGGTCTGCGGCGCAAACAGCTCCGCCGCATAGCGCAGGCTTGCCAGCACGCGGCCATCGGCGTACTCGGTCGTTTCCAGAGTCAGCTCGAACTGCGCCGCTTGCGCACCCAGGTCGCGCTCGGTGAGCGTGAGACCGGGCAGCCTGCGAAGTGCCGAAATGTCGCCACGCTGATGGTTGAACATGACCTGGAACAGCGGGTTCGCACCCAGCACGCGTTCGGGTTGCAGGGCTTCGACCAGTTGCTCGAACGGCAGGTCCTGGTGCGCCTGCGCGCCCAGCGCGGCGTTTCTGGCGCGCGACAGCACTTGCTGCAGGCTTTCACGCCCGTCGAGCACGGTGCGCAGCACCTGGGTGTTGACGAAGAAGCCGATCACGCCTTCGGTCTCGGCGCGATGTCGATTGGCAATCGGCACGCCCACGCGGATGTCCGGCTCACCGGTGCAACGGCTCAGCAGTACCTGAAAGCCCGCAAGCAGCCCCATGAAGAGCGTGGCGCCCTCCCCCTGCAGCCGCTTGTGCAATCGGCGAACCAGATCGTGCGGCAGGTCGAAGCCGTGCCGCACGGCGCTGTAGCGGCCGTCGGCCTTGCGGGCGTGGTCGGTGGGCAGCTGCAGCACGGGCTGGTCGGTGCCGAGCTGCTGCGTCCAGTACGCCAGCTGACGGTCGCGTTCGCCGGCCTCCAGCCAGTCGCGCTGCCAGGCGGCGTAGTCGGCGTATTCGATCGGCAGCGCCGGCAATGAAGCCGCCGTGCCCTGCACGCGGGCACGGTACAGCGCCACGAACTCGTCGACCAGCACCTGCATCGACCAACCATCGGACACGATGTGGTGCATCACCACGACCAGCATGTGCTCTTCTGCCGCAAGGCGGATCAGGCCGACGCGCAGCAGCGGGCCCTCGCTCAGATCGAACGGTGTGTGGCCCAGGCGCAGGGCTTCCTGCTGGGCGCGCCGGTCGCGCTCGGTGTCGCGCTCGGTCTCGCGCTCGGTGTTGCGCTCAGTTTGGCTGCCGAGCGCGGCCAGGTCGAGCATCGACAGGTCGAGGCGGACGGCTGGCTGCACGATCTGTTCGGCCAAGCCTTGTGCGTCGGCACGGAACACGGTGCGCAGCGACGCGTGGCGCTGCACCAGCGTGTCGAAACTCGCGCGCAGGGCCTCGGCGTCGAGCTGGCCCGCCAGCTTCAGCGCACCGCTGATGTGGTACGCGGTGCTTTGCGGGTCGAGCTGCCACAGGAACCATTGGCGCATCTGCGCATGCGACAGCGCCAGCGTGCCGGCGCGCTGAGTGGCGCTCAGCACGGGAATCGCCTGCACGGGCGCGAACCCGCCGCCTTGGAGCGCGTGCGCGATGCGCGCGACGCTCTGGTGCGCAAACATCTGCCTGGGCGTGAGGTGCACACCAGCCCGTGCGGCGCGCGCGGTGACTTTCAGGCTGAGGATGGAGTCGCCGCCAAGCGCGAAGAAGTTGTCGTGGCGGCCCACGCGGGCGACGCCGAGCACGTCGGCCCAGATGGCGGCCAGCGCCTGTTCGGTCTCGCCCTCGGGCGCTTCGTAGGCCTGGTCGCTGGTGAAATCGGGCGCGGGGAGTGCCTTGCGGTCGACCTTGCCGTTGGCGTTCAGAGGCAGTGCGTCGAGCACCATCAGCACGCTGGGGACCATGTAGTCGGGCAGTGCTTCTGACAGGCGTTCTCTCAGGACTGCCGTGTCGATGCCTTGGCCCGATACGTAGCCGACGAGCCTCGCGCCTGCGGGGCCTTCATTCGCGACGACGACTGCCTCTCTCACTTCAGGCTGTGCCTGCAGTTGCGCCTCGATCTCTCCCAGCTCGATGCGGAAGCCACGCACCTTCACTTGGTGGTCGATGCGGCCGAGGTACTCCAGTTGGCCTTCGTTGTTCCAGCGCACGAGGTCGCCTGTGCGGTACAGACGCTGGCCGTTGTTAGTTGCGATGAATCTTTCAGCGGTCAGGCCTGCGCGCTTCAGGTAGCCGCGCGCGAGGTTGATGCCGCCAAGGTACAGCTCGCCAGCGACGCCTACCGGCACTTCGTTCAAGCTCGCGTCCAGCACGTACGCCTGCGTCTCGCTGATCGGGCGGCCGATCGGCACCTGCGTGCTGCCATCGTCCCTGCAAGTCCACTGCGTGACGTGGATCGTCGTCTCGGTCGGGCCGTACAGGTTCTGCAAGGTAGCGCCGCTAAGGCGTTGAAGCGCTTCCTTCTGCGTGGCCGCGGGCATCGCCTCGCCGCCGCAGATGATGTGTTTGAGCTTGGTCGTCGCTTCGATGCCTTCGTACGCCAGGAAGGCTTGCAGCATAGATGGCACGAAGTTCAGCGTCGTGATCTGGTGCTGCTGGATCAGTTCGACCAGTCGCACCGGGTCACGGTGATCACCAGGGTTCGCGATGACGAGTTTGGCACCTGAGGTCAGGGGCCAGAACATCTCCCACACCGACACGTCGAAGCCGAACGGGGCCTTGTGCAATACGGTGTCTTCGCCTGCGAGCGTGTAGAACTCTTGCATCCACGCCATGCAACTGAACAGAGCTGAGTGGCGAATCGCTGCGCCCTTGGGGCGACCCGTGGAGCCCGAGGTGTAGATGACGTAGGCGAGGTGTTCGCCATGCAGAGCGACTTGGGGATCGGCTTCGGGCTCCGAAGCGGTATCTAGCGTGTCGAGTTCCAGCACCTGCAGCGAATCGACGCCGGGAATCAACGAGCGCAGATGGCTCTGGGTCAGCAACAATGCAATGCCGCTGTCTTCGACCATGTACGAAAGACGTTCTGCGGGATAGTCAGGGTCGAGCGGCACATAGGCGCCACCAGCCTTGAGGATGGCAAGGATGCCCACCATCATTTCGGTGGAGCGCTCCACGCAGATTCCGACCAGCACGTCAGGGCCAACGCCCAAGGTGATCAATCGATGGGCCAATCGATTGGCTCGCGCATTGAGTTCCGCATAGCTCAACGCCTCCTCACCAAAGACCAGCGCAGGCGCCAGCGGCTTCGACTTCGCATACGCCTCGATCTGTCGATGCACGGGCTGCATGCCCTCGTGCCGGCGCGCGTTCTCGCTCCATTCTTGAAGCTGCGTGCGCTCCGCCGCACCCAGCAGCGCCACGTCCCCCACCGCCAGTTCCGGCTGCTCGGCCAACGCCCCCAGCACCGCCAGGTAATGCCCCGCCATCCGCTCCACCGTCTCCCGGTCGAACAGCTCCGCCGCATACAAGAAGGTCGCCTCGACGCGCCCGTCCTCGAACTCCAGCGTCTGTAGCGTCAGCTCGAACTGCGCGTCTTCTTCCTCGAAGTCCAGCCGCTCGACCGACACGCCCGGCCAGTCAGCCAGCGAGCGGTGGTCGCGCCGCACGTGGTTGAACATCACCTGGAACAGCGGGTTCGCGCTCAGGCTGCGTTCAGGCCGCAGCGCGCCGACGAGTTGCTCGAAGGGCAGGTCCTGGTGGGTCTGCGCGCCGATGGCCGTGTCGCGCGTTTGCAGCAGCAGTTCGGCCAGCGTGGTGCGCGCGGCCATGCGTGCGCGCAGCACCTGCGTGTTGACGAAGAAGCCCACCACGCCCGCCGTCTCCGTGCGGTTGCGGTTGGCAATGGGCACGCCCACGCGCGCGTCGGTCTGCCCGGAGTGCCGGAACAGCCAGGCATTGAAGCCCGCAAGCAAGGCCATGAACAGCGTGGCGCCCTGCCCCTGGGCCTGCTGACGCAGCCGTGCGACGGTCTGGGCGGGCACGGCGACAGTGACGCGTGCCGAGCCGTAGCGGCCGTCGGCATTGCGTGGTCGGTCGGTGTGCAGCGACATCACCGGCTGATCGGTGCCAAGGTGGTCGCGCCACCAGGCGAGCTGGCGTTCGCCTTCGCCGCCATCGAGCCATTGGTTCTGCCACACGGCGTAGTCGGCGTACTGCACCGGCAGCGCGGGCAGCGCCGGCGCCCGGCCCTGCACGCGCGCGGCGTACTGCGCGGCAAGCTCGTCGAGCGACAGCTGCACCGACCAGCCGTCGGACACGATGTGGTGCATCACCACCAGCAGTTGGTGCGCCTGCGCGCCGGTCTTCAGCAGCACGGCGCGCATCAGCGGGCCGCGCGTGAGGTCGAAGGGCGCGGTGCGGATGCGCTGCACTTCCTGGCGCACGGCTTCCGCGCGCGCCTGCGTGTCCAACGCGCTCAGGTCGATGCAAGGCAGCGCGACCTCGGCGGCCTCTTGAATGACCTGCTCGGCACCGCCGTCGCCCTCTTCGCGAAATACGGTGCGCAGCGACTCGTGCCGGTCGACCAGCGCCTGCACGCTCGCGCGCAGCGCCGCAGTGTCGAGCGCGCCGGTCAGCACCAGCCCGCCGCTCAGGTGATAGGCGGTGCGCGCAGGGTCCAGCTTCCACAGGAACCACTGGCGGCGCTGCGCGGAGGACAGCGGCGCGCGGTCGCGGTGCGGGCGAGGCGCGATGGTGCTTTCTGCCTGGTGCGTGGCGGTGTTCGCGCCAGCGTTGGCGCCGCGCAGGCGTTGCTGCAACCTGGCGCGTTGTTCCGTGCTGAGGCTGGCGCGGCGTGCGGAAATATCCTGGGTATCGGGCATGGGGAGGGGTCTTCAGACGGTGGCGGACAGGCGGTCCGGTGTGGGCGCGGCGGCATCGGAAAGGTCGGCAGGGCCGGCAAGGTCCGCGTTCTCGATCTCTTCGATCAGCAGGGTCTCGACCCGCAGGGCCAGGTCGGCGATGGTGGGCGCCTTGAAGAAGGCGGCCGGGTGCAGTTCGACGTCGTAGGCCTTGCGCACGCGCGCCAGGATCTGGATGGCGAGCAGCGAGTCGCCGCCCAGCTCGAACAGGTTGTCGTTCACGCCGATGGCGGCGATGCCCACCATGTCCTGCCACAGGGCGGCAAGGTCGGTCTCCAGATCGCCTTCGGGCGCAACGTAGGGGGTGTCGAGCGCGGGGCGCGGATGGTTGCGGCGCGCGGCATGGGCCAGCGGGCCGTTCTCGATCAGCGCGAGCATGCCGCTGTCGAGTTCGCCCAGGCGCTGCGCGAGGTCGGTCGTCGAGATCACGACCTGCGCGTGCGCCGGGCAGTTGACGATGCGCTCCAGCGCCAGCGCGCCTTCGGGGCCGTCCATGCCCACGCCCTCGGGCAGCACCATGCCGGCGGCCATGCCCAGGTTGCGCCACGCGTCCCAGTTGACCGAGAAGACGGCGGGGCCTGCGCTGCGCTGCTCCTGCGCGGCTTTCGCGGCCAGCGCGTCCAGGTAGGCGTTGGCCGCCGCGTAGTCGCTCATGCCCAGGCCGCCGGCCATGCTGGAGATGGAGGAACACAGGAGCACGAAATCGAGTGGCTCGTCGCGCACCGCCGCCAGCAGGGCCTGCGTGCCGCGCAGCTTGGGCGCGAACACGGCATCGACCATGGCGCGGGTGCGCTGGCCGATCATGCCGCTGGCGGCGTGGCCCGCCGCGTGAATCACGCCGTGGATGGCGCCGAAGCGCTGCCGGGCCTGTGCGGCCACGGTCTGCATCTGCGCGGCGTCGGTCACGTCGGCCGACAGCGCGAGCACTTCGCCGCCCAGCGTTTCGAGCTCTATCAGTTGCAGCAGCTTCTGGCGCAGGGCTGCAGGCTGCTCTGGCGAGGCCGCCAGCGATTCCCACGCGGCGCGCTCAGGCAACGGCGACCGGCCGATCAGCACCAGCCTGGCCTGCCACGCTTGCGCAAGGTGCCGCGCCACCGACAGGCCCACGCCGCCCAGGCCGCCGGTGATCAGGTAGACGCCCTGCGTGCGCAGGCGCTGCTGCGGGCCGGCCCCTTGCGCCGGCAGGGCCAGCGGCTCGTAGGCCTTGACCCAGCGATGCGGGCCGCGGTACGCGACGATCGGCTCGTCGCGTGCGGCAGGTGCTGAGGGTGCCGCGGGCGCGTCCGCCGCGAGCTGCTTCAGCAACCACGTCTCGGCACCGCTGCCGGCCGCCGGCAGCAGCACGTCGACCACGCGGCAGTCGATGTGCGGGTACTCCTGGCCGATCACCTTGGCCAGGCTGAACAGCGTGGCCTTCTCGGGGCGCAGCGCCTCGGTGCCCGACACGTCTTCCATCTGGTTGGTGACGACCTGAATCGACAGCTTGCGCTCGCGGCCGGCCGCGGTGCTCTCCAGCGCCTGCGCCAGGGCCAGCAGGCTGAAGTAGCCACGCTCCAGCAAAGCATCGGATGACGACGGCGGCGCGCCATCTGCGTCCACGCCCCACAGGTGATGCACCCGCGACACCGGGCCCAGTTCGGCCTGCAGTTTGCGCAGCAGTTGCTCGTGGTCGGCGCGCTCGCCGGGGCGCACGGCGAAGTGACGCGGGCTGATTTCGACGAAGCCTGGTCCTTGCTCCACCCACACCACGGGGTGCGCATCGGCACCCTGCTGCAGCTGACGCACCAGCCCGTCGACAAGCCCGCCCGTTTCGCCAAAGACCAGCGTGCAGGTGCCCGCTGGTGCCGCGCTTTGCACAGCGTGCAAGGGCGCGGTGCGCTTCCAGGTCGGCACGTAGAACGCACCAGCCGCCGGGCTCGCCAATGTCGACGGCTTGCCCTCGAAGCTGCCCGCCTCCACCCAGTAAGACTGGCGCTGGAACGGATAGCTCGGCAGCGGCACCTGGCGGCGCGGCTGGCCTGCGCGGCAGGCGGCCCAGTCGATCTCCACGCCCGCGCACCACAGCGCGCCGGTCACGCTGGCCAGTTGCCTTTCGTTGCGCGCTTGCTGCTGCGGGTGCGCCTGGCTGGCCCAGATGCCTGCGGCCGATGCGGTCTGCGGGTGCTGGCGCGCCAGGCCGGTCAGCGTTTCGCCGGGGCCCACTTCGAGCAGCACACGGCCGGGCGCGCTCAGCAGCACTGCCAGCCCGTCGGCAAAGCGCACGGTGCCGCGCAGGTGGCGGCCCCAGTAAGCCGGGTCCGTTGCCTCGGCGTTCGTGATCAGCCGGCCGGTGACGTTGGAAATGAACGGAATGCGCGGCGCATGGCGCGGCACCGAGGCCACCACCTGCTGCAGCTCGGCCACGATGGCCTCCGTCATGGCCGAATGCGAGGCGATGGCCACATGCAGCCGGCGCGGCATGAGGCCGCGCGCGAACAGCTGTTGCTCCGCCGCCTCGATGGCCTGCAGCGGGCCCGACAGCACGCACAGCTGCGCGCCGTTGATGGCGGCCACATCGCAACCGGCGCCGAGGAAGGGCGCGAGCTCTGCCTCGCTCAACGCGATGGCCGTCATGGCACCAGCGGGCATCGAGCGCATGAGGCGGCCGCGCGTGGTGACGATGCGCAGCGCGTCTTCCAGGCTGAACACGCCTGCCAAACAGGCCGCTACGTACTCGCCCAGGCTGTGGCCCAGCATCACCGCGGGCTGCACGCCGCGCGCCATCCATGCACGGGCCATGGCGTACTCGACGATGAACAACGCCGGCTGCGTGTATTCGATGCGCGACAGCAACTGGTCGGCCTCTGCTTCGCTGCCGGGCGCGGGGTACAGCACCTGGCGCAGGTCCCTGCCCATGGCGTCGTTCAGCAAGGCGCAGCAGCGGTCGACCTCACCGTGGAACACCGCGTCGTTGCGGTACAGCGCGGCGCCCATGTTCGCGTGCTGCGTGCCGCCGCCGGGAAAGAGAAAGGCCACCTCGGGCGCACCAACCGGCGCGCGCAGCACCTGCTCGAAGCCGCCTTCGGGCGCGAGCAGCGCCTGCGCGGCCATCGCGTGGCCATCGGCGACGAGGGCGGCGCGCAAGGGCATCGCGCGGCGACCGCTTTGCAGCGTGTGGGCGATGTCGGCCAGCGGCTGGTCGACGGCAGACGCGAGGTGACGGCCCAGTTGCCGACCAGCCTCCTGCAGCGCCGTGGCGTTGCGGGCGGACAGTGGCAGCACCTGCCAGCCTGCTGTATTGCTTGCGGCCTTAGCGGGCGGCGCTTCTTCGAGCACCACATGCACATTGGTACCGCCGATACCGAACGAGCTGACCCCGGCGCGGCGCGGCGTCGCGCCCGCTGGCCAGGCCTTGGTGGTGGCGTTGACGTAGAACGGGCTGTCCACCATGTCGATCTGCGGGTTGGTGCGCTGGAAATGCAGGCTGGCCGGCAGCGTCTTGTGCTTGAGCGCCATCACCGTCTTGATGAGGCCGGTGACACCGGCGGCCGCGTCGAGGTGGCCGATGTTGGTCTTCACGGAGCCAACGGCGCAATAGCCTGTGCGGGCGGTGCGACCTGTGCCGTGTGTGCCGTCTGTGCCTTCAGCGTCAGCCCGGAAGGCCTGCGTGAGCGCCGCCATCTCTATCGGGTCGCCCAGCACCGTGCCCGTGCCGTGCGCCTCGACATAGCCCACCGATTCGGCGCGCACGCCGGCAATCAGCTGCGCCGCGCGAATCACCTCGGCCTGGCCGTTCACGCTGGGCGCGGTGAAGCCGACCTTGTCGGCGCCGTCGTTGTTGGCGGCCGTGCCCTTGATGACCGCATGCACGGTGTCGCCGTCGCGCAGCGCATCGTCCAGCCGCTTGAGCACCACCAGGCCCGCGCCGCTGCCGATGACGGTGCCCGCGGCCTGCGCGTCGAACGCGCGGCAGTGGCCGTCGGGCGAGAGGATGGCGCCCTGCTGATACAGGTAGCCAGCGTCCTGCATCAGGTTGAGCCACACGCCACCGGCCAGCGCCATGTCGCAGTCGTAGCCCAGCAGCGCCTGGCAGGCGGTGTGCACCGCGGCAAGCGAGGTGGAGCAGGCGGTCTGCACCGTCACCGCGGGCCCACGCAGGTTGAGCTTGTAGGCCACGCGGGTGCACAGCGAGCCGCCGGAGTT
This sequence comes from Variovorax sp. H27-G14, assembly GCF_046156345.1. Taxonomy (NCBI): domain Bacteria; kingdom Pseudomonadati; phylum Pseudomonadota; class Betaproteobacteria; order Burkholderiales; family Comamonadaceae; genus Variovorax; species Variovorax sp. H27-G14. The sequence continues at coordinate 53,802 of NZ_JAYLVN010000015.1, read as the reverse complement.
GCCGCTCATGAGGCCCAGCAGGTCGGCAATGCCGCGCCCGTCGCCCAGGCCGAACGCGGGCAGCAGGTGCCGCATGAGGTACATGTTCGGGCCCTCGCCCGCATACACGCCGACCTTGCCGGGCCAGTTGTGCGCGTCGCAGCCGGCATGCTCCAGCGCGGCCCAGGCGCACTCCAGAAAGATGCGCTGCTGCGGGTCGAGGTACTCCGCCTCGCGCGGCGAGTAGCCGAAGAAGCCAGCATCGAACTGGTCGAAGCCCTTGAACTGGGTGCCGGCTTTCACGTAGGCGGGGTCGTCGAGCAACGCTTGCGAAACGCCTTGCGCGCGCAACTGGTCGTCGGTGAAGCGGGCCACCGACTCCACGCCGTCGCGGATGTTGCGCCAGAGTGCATCGACATCGTCGGCGCCCGGAAAGCGGCCGGCCATGCCGACGATGGCGATCTCGATGCCGGTCGCACCGGAGAGTTCAGGCAGGTCGAGCGGTTCGTTGGTGGTGTGCATCAGTTGACTCTTTCCGCGGCTTTGCGGCGTTGAAGCAAGGCGGCGCGCTGGCGCAGGGCGCGGTCGTCGGCAGCAGTGGACGACGCCACGGGCGCGGCGGCACCGCGTGCCATCCACTGGGCCAGCGAACCGACCGTGGGGTACTTGAAAAGCTGGACCAGCGCGACCGTGGTGCGCAGCCGGTCTTCGAGCAGGCGATGCACGCGCACCACCAGCAGCGAGTGGCCGCCCAGGTCGAAGAAGTTGTCGTGGATGCCGACTTTGTCGACCTGCAGCACTTCGGCCCATATTGCTGCGAGGGTTTCGGCGATGGGGCCCTGGGGGGCTTCGTAGGGCTTGTCGCTGGTGAATTCGGGCGCGGGGAGTGCCTTGCGGTCGACCTTGCCGTTGGCGTTCAGTGGCAATGCGTCGAGCACCATCAGCACGCTGGGGACCATGTAGTCGGGCAGTGCCTCCGACAGGCGTTCTCTTAGGACTGCCGTGTCGATGCCTTGGCCCGATACGTAGCCGACGAGCCTCGCGCCTGCGGGGCCTTCGTTCGCGACCACGACTGCTTCTCGCACTTCAGGCTGGGCCTGCAGTTGGGCCTCGATCTCTCCCAGCTCGATGCGGAATCCCCGCACCTTCACTTGGTGGTCGATGCGGCCGAGGTACTCCAGTTGGCCTTCGTTGTTCCAGCGCACGAGGTCGCCCGTGCGGTACAGCCTGGCGCCGTCGTTTGCTGCGATGAATCTCTCGGCGGTCAGGGCTGCGCGCTTCAGGTAGCCGCGCGCGAGATTGATGCCGCCCAGATACAGCTCTCCAGCGACGCCTACCGGAACCTCGTTCAGGCTGTCGTCCAGCACGTACGCCTGCGTGTCGCTGATCGGACGGCCGATAGGCACCTGCGTGCTGCCATCGTCCCGGCATGTCCACTGCGTGACGTGGATCGTCGTCTCGGTCGGGCCGTACAGGTTCTGCAACGTGGCGCCGCTCAGGCGTTGAAGCGCTTCCTTCTGCGTGGCCGCGGGCATCGCCTCGCCGCCGCAAATGATGTGCTTGAGTTTCGTGGTCGCTTCGATCCCTTCGTACGCCAGGAAGGCTTGAAGCATCGATGGCACGAAGTTCAGCGTCGTGATCTGGTGCTGCTGGATCAGCTCGACCAGGCGTATCGGGTCGCGATGGTCACCTGGGTTCGCAATGACCAGCTTGGCGCCCGAGGTCAGGGGCCAGAACATTTCCCAGACGGATACGTCGAAGCCAAACGGGGCCTTGTGCAATACGGTGTCTTCGCCTGCGAGCTTGTAGAACTCTTGCATCCAGGCCATGCAGCTGAACAGCGCCGCATGGCGGATCGCTGCGCCCTTGGGTCGGCCAGTGGAGCCTGAGGTGTAGATGACGTAGGCGAGGTGCTCGCCATGCAGAGCGACTTGGGGATCGGCTTCTGACTCGTCGGAGGTGTCCAGCGTGTCGAGCTCCAGCACCTGCAGCGAATCGACGCCGGGGATCAACGACCGCAGATGGCTCTGGGTCAGCAACAGCACAATGCCGCTGTCTTCGACCATGTATGCCAAGCGGTCTGCGGGGTACTCGGGGTCCAAAGGCACATAGGCGCCGCCGGCCTTGAGGATGGCAAGGATGCCCACCATCATTTCGGTGGAACGCTCTACGCAAATGCCGACCAGCACGTCCTGCCGAACACCTAAGGCGATCAATCGATGAGCCAATCGGTTGGCGCGCGCATTGAGTTCCGCACAGCTCAACGCCTCGTCACCGAAGACCAGCGCAGGCGCCAACGGCTTCGACTTCGCATGCGCTTCGATCTGACGATGCACGGGCTGCGTGCCTTCATGAACCCACGTGTTCTCGCTCCAGGCAACCAACTGCGCGCGCTCCGCCGCACCCACCAGCGCCACATCACCCACCGCCAGTTCCGGTTGCTCGGCCAACGCCCCCAGCACCGCCAGGTAATGCCCCGCCAACCGCTCCACCGTCTCCCGGTCGAACAACTCCGCTGCATAGACGAAGCCCAGCGTCAGCGGACCATCGGGCGTCTCGCGGGCTTCCAGCACCAGCTCGAACTGCGCCTCGCCATCGGGCAGCGCATGGTGCGCCACCTCGAGCCCCGGCAGCCGTGCCATCGCCCGGTGGTCTTCGACCAGGTGGTTGAACATCACCTGAAAGAGCGGGGTCTGCCCCAGGCTGCGTTGCGGCTGCAGGGCCTCGACCAGTTGCTCGAACGGCAGGTCCTGGTGCATCTGCGCGCCCAGCACCGCATCCCTGGCCTGTTGCACAAGCTGCGACAGCGGCATGCGCGCGCCGACCGCGTTGCGCAGCACCAGCGTGTTGACGAACAAGCCAATGACGCCTTCCGCCTCCGGCCGTCCGCGGTTGGCCACCGGCGCGCCGACCCGAACGTCTTGCTGCCCGGTGTAGCGATGCAGCAGCGCCTGGAAGCCGGCCAGCAATAGCATGAACAGCGTCGCGCCTTCGGTCGCCGCGGCCTGGCGCAAGCCGGCCTGCAGCGCCGCGGGCACCTCGACGCTGTGCCGGGCCGCGCGGTAGCCGACCTGCGCAGTGCGCGGGCGGTCGGTGGACAGCGCCAGCACGGGGTGCGTGTCGCCGAGCTGCGTGCGCCACCAGGCCAGTTGCCGATCGGCCTCGCCCGCGGCCAGCCAGCCGCGCTGCCATGCCGCATGGTCCACGTACTGGATGCGCGCAGCGATGCGGCATGGGGTGTCGCCGTGCAGCCGCGCCGCGTAGCCAGCGGCCAGTTCGTCGAGCATCACCTGCATCGACGCGCTGTCAGACACGATGTGGTGCATCACCACCGCCAGCAGGTGCACCGTGTCCGAAAGCTGCAGCAGCGCCACGCGCAGCAGCGGGCCCTGCGTCAGGTCGAAGGGCGTGGCGTGCAGGCGCTGTGTTTCCTCCGCGGCGCGTGCCTCGCGTTCTTCGGCCGCGCAGGAGCGCAGATCGACCTGCTTCAACAGCGGCGCCCACGACGCGCTGATCAGCTGTTCGGCTGTGCCATCGGCACCGGCCAGGAAGACCGTGCGCAGCGATTCATGGCGCGCGGCCAGGTCATCGAACGCAGCGTGCATGGCATTCGCATTCAGCGTACCCGACAGGCGCAGCGCGCCGCTCATGTGGTACGCCGTGCTTTGCGGCGCAAGCTTCCACAGGAACCACTGGCGCGCCTGGGCATGCGACAGCGGCAATGGCTGCAGGCGGCGTTCGGCGGAGAGCGGCGCGATGGGCGCGATGGCTTCGATGGGCAATATGCCCGCATGGCCAGGCTGCGCAATGCGGCTGCGCACCGCCTGCGCGCAAGCGTTCAACCTGGGCTGCTCGAACAGGTCGCGCAGGCCGAACGCGATGTGCCAGCGCTGCTGGATGCGCGCACACGCCTGAACCGCCGCGAGCGAATTGCCGCCGGAGGTGAAGAAGTGCGCGTCGTGGGCCAGAGCGCGACCTTCGGGCCACCTGAGCACCTCACGCCAGACATTCGCCACGGCCTGCGTGACGTCGTCCAGCACGGGCGCGTCGGCCGTTGCCAGTGCCGCCGCAGTGCCGCCATGCGTGAAGCCGCCGCGCTCATAGATGGCGTAGGCATCGAGGCTGCGCGCCGCCAGCCCTGCGCGGCAGGCCTGGCGCTGCAGCTTGCCGCTGGAGGTCTTGGGCAGCGCGCCCGGGTTCAGCAGCACCACTGCGGCGGGCGCTTCGCCGAACACCTCGCTCACCGCGGCGCCCAGCAGCTCGACCAGCGCCTGCGGCGCCACCAGCTTCTGCATGCCGCGCGACACCTCGGCCGCCACGCCAAGGCCTTCGCCCTGCGGCCCGGTTACCGCGAATGCAGCCACGCGCCCCTTGCGCACGGCCTGCACTTCGGCTTCGACGAGGCGCTCGATGTCTTGCGGGTAGATGTTGTGCCCGCGCACGATGATCAGGTCCTTGATGCGGCCCGTGACGTAGAGCTGCCCCTGGTGCTGGAAGCCCAGGTCGCCGGTGCGCAGCCAGCGCTGGCCTTCGTGCATGGCGAAGGTCTCGCGGCTCTCGCTGTCTTTGCCCCAGTAGCCGGCGCAGATGCTCGGGCCGCCGGCCCAGATTTCTCCGACGCGGCCGTCGTACAGTGCCGCCAGCGAAGTTGGATCGGTGATGCGCACCTCATGCCCCTCGGGCGCGGCGCCGCAACCGACCAGCAGCGTGCCGTTGGCGCTTTCGACGCCCTCGCCCCTGGCCAGCGCCTGCGCAGAAAAGCTGCGCGCCACCAGGCCGGCGCCGCGCTGCCCACCAGTGACGAACAAGGTCGCCTCGGCCAGGCCGTAGCACGGGTACACCGCGCCAGCGTCGAAGCCTGCGGGCGCGAAGCGGGCGATGAATTCGGTTTCGGTGTCGGCGCGCACCGGCTCGGCACCGGTGTAGGCCACGCGCCAGCTCGACAGATCGAGCCCCGCCAGGCGCTCGCCCTTCACGCGGTCCAGGCACAGGCGGTAGGCGAAGTCGGGGCCGCCGCTGAGCGTGGCGCGGTGGCGGGAGATGAGCTCCAGCCAGCGCACCGGGCTTTCGAGAAAGTAGCGCGGCGACGTCAGCACCAGCGGAATGCCGCTGTAAAGCGGCTGCATGAGGCCGCCGATGAGGCCCATGTCGTGGTACAGCGGCGCCCATGAAACGAACTTGTCTTGCGGTCCGATGCCCATGCCTTCGCGGATGGCGCGCTCGTTGGCCATGAGGTTGCCGTGCGTCACGATCACGCCCTTGGGCGCGCTGGTCGAGCCCGAGGTGTACTGCAGGAAGGCGGGGTCTTCGTCGGCGGGAGCAAACGGCGTCCACGCATCGGCCAGCGCGGCATCGACCATGTCGACGGCCACCATCGACGCTTGCGCGAACGACGTCTCGACCTCCGCCATGGTGGCCAGCATCGACGAAGACGTGAGCACGCAGGCGGCCTGCGCGTCCTGCGCGATGCCTGTCAGGCGCGCGAGGTGCTGCGCCCGCATGGATTCGGGCGGAAACACGGGCACCGCGATCACGCCCGCATGAAAGCACGCCAGCATGCTCACGGCGTAGTGGTCGTCGTTGTCGAGCATCACAAGGGCACGCTCGCCCTTGGCAAATTGCTGCTGCAGCCGGGCCGCCAGGGCGCGCACGCGCGTGGCGAAGTCGGCATAGGTGACCTGCTTTTCGAAGTGAACGCCGTTCGCCTCGCCCACCACCGTGAGCCACACATCGTGCGGCCGCGCCTGCGCCAGGGCCTGCAGGTGGTCCACGAAGTTCGCGGGCTCGGGGTGCCGCTGATCCAGCGTCGTTGTCGGCGTGCGTGCCATCTCGCTCACTCCAGATAAAAAGAAAAGACGCAGCCGGCGTCGGGCCGGCGGCGTTCGGTCATTCCGGCACCCGGGCGCGCCATGCCAATGCGGCCGCGTAGCCGGCGGGCGCCGGCAAGGCCATGGCGCTGAAGGTCGACCACCCGGGCTCGGCGGACGCGACCACCAGGCCGCCGTCGTCTTGCGGATGGATACCCACGCGCAGCAGGTGCTCGGCCACGCCGACGCCCACGGCCTTCAGCAGCGCCTCCTTGCCCACCCAGCGCAGGTACAGGGCCTGCAGCGGGTCGGCGGCGGCGCGCACCTCTTGCGACTCACGCGCGGTGAAGGCCATGTCGAGGATGGCTTCTGCATCGACGTCGATGCGGCACTGCTCGATGTCGATGCCAACCGAATCCACGGCTCCGACCTCGTGCCCTTCGGCCACGACGATCAGCGCATGCGCGCCCGAATGCGAGACGTTGAACAACGGCATGTTTCCGGGCGCGTCCACGAAGGGCTTGCCGTGCACGCCGGGCGACAGCGGCACCTCGGCCGCGCCGCAGCCGATGCGCCGGGCCAGCAACTGGCGTGTGGCGGCGCGGGTGGCGCAGAAGCGCACGCGGTCCGCATGCTTGGCGAAGCGGCATGCGCGCTCATGCTCGGCGGGCGTCAGCACGGCCCATTCGGCGGCGTCGTCACGCGTCAAGTCGAAATCCAGGCGATAGACCTCCATGCCCGCGGGCACGGTGTCATGCAAGGGCATGAGGCGCATGCCGTCCTCCGGCCACGGCTTGCTGCAGGCGCCGCGTGAGCGCGTCCAGAAAAGCGGCCTCGCTCTGGCGAATGAAGAAGTGGCCGCCGTCGAACCAGTCGAGCGTGAAAGCACTGCCCGCATGCGCGGACCAGGCCTCGATGCGCGGTGCGTCGATGTCGTCCTGGCGCCCCGCGAACACATGCAGCGGTATGGGCAACGGCGCCTGCGCGGTGTACGCGAAGCTTTCGCAGACGCGGTAGTCCGCGCCCAGCGTGTCCAGCGTGATGCGCATCAGCTCGGCGCTGGCAAACACTTCTTCGGGCGTGCCGCCCTGCTTGCGCAGGTCGGCGGTCAGCGCGGCGTCGTCATGCGTGTCGGGCAGGCGGCCGGCGTCGCGCCGCGACGGTGCCGCACTGCCCGAGGCCAACAGCGCCAGCGGCAACGCGCGGCCCAGCGTGCGCAGCCGCTGAACCACGCCATAAGCCAGCAACGCGCCCATGCTGTGGCCCAGGAGCATGAAGTTGCCCTGCATGGCCTGCGCCTGCTCGGCACAGATGCGCTCGACCTGGGCATCGAAGTTCTCCACAAAAGGCTCGCCCATGCGCGCGCCCCGGCCCGGCAGCTCGACGGGCACCACATCGACCCAGCGCGGCAGCCGTTGCCGCCAGCGCAGATACATGGGGCGCTGGCGCCCGCGCAGGGCAGGCACAGCAGCGAGACCTTGGCCGGCACGGCCATCAGGCGGCGTCGGTAGCTGCCGAGGGTGCGCAGGGCGCGGCTGACGTGGCTTCCTGCGCCGCCATCCAGTCGCGCAGCGACTTGGGGCGCATGTCGGTCCAGTTTTTCTCGACATGGTCGAGGGCGGTCTTCTTGTCGCCCTTGACGCCGTCCACGGCCTTCCAGCCGCTGGGCACGGCCTTCCAGTGCGGCCAGATGGAGTATTGATCTTCGTGGTTGACCAGAACGATGAAGGTTTCGTCTTCGCGGTCGAAGCAGCTGGTAGACATGGTGCGTCCTTGAACGGTGGATCGGGCAAGCAGGTGGGCAACCGGGTCGACGGGCGGCCGATTGCTGTGCTTCTGATCAACATGACGGTTCAGGCGCGAATCTGTTCACCCTGCGGCGGGTGCGCGCGACGATCAGGCGTCGTCGGTTGGCGTGGGTTTGCCCTGGGTCTTCTTCCATGCCTCGACGTCGATGGTGGGCGGCACCAGGCCCGCGAGCAGCCACAGGCGCGCCGCCTTGTCGTAGGCGGTGCGATGGGCGGGGTCGGCGCGCAGCCAGGCCACCATGTCGATGCGCGCGGCTTCGTCGAAAGCGTCGCGCTCGTGCTCGCGGCGCACCCAGGCCCATGCGGTGCGCCAAATGAGATCGTCGGGCTGTTGTTGTGTCATGCGTGTACGGTTTTTACCTTACACCCAAGGCCCTGCGCGTCAGTCCGTGAGCAGGTGGCGCACGGTGCCGATGGCTTCGTCGGCCTCGGCGATGAGGCGGTTCACGAGGCCCAGCGCGCAGCCCAGCTGGGCTGCGATGTCGCGCTGCGTGAGGCCCTCCAGCCGGTAGAGCTGGAACGCCACGCGGGTGCGTGCCGGAAGCTGCGATAGCACTTGGTCGATCAGGCCGACCACCTGCCGGTCGCGCATCAGGCGGTCGGGCGAAGGCGGGCCGGGCACGTCGAGCACTTCCACATCGACGTCGAAGGTGCGATAGGTGGCCTCCAGCGACTGGCGGCGGCAATGGTCGAGCGCGAGGTTGCGCACCACCTGGCAGCAGTAACCCATGGGCTTGTCGACCTTGCGGTCACAGGCGCCGTCGGCAATGCGCAGGTAGGCGTCCTGCACGACGTCGTCGGCCAGGTCGGTGGTGCGCACGATGCGGCGGGCCACGTGCAGCAGCTGGGCCCGGTTGGCGAGAAAGACATCTCCCAGCGATGACTCGGACGTAGGGGACAGCATGTTTGAACAACTCCACATGAGGGGGTCAGGCGTCGAATGGGGGAACGGCGTGCGCGAAGCACGTTGGCGCGGAGGCAACCGCTCCGGCGCCAGTGCTTGGGCTGCATGGTTAAACAAGAATCATTACTATTTGAAGACGGATGACATCCGCGATTTGCGATGTGTCCTTACTCCTATAGACGTTTGGCCGCACCAAATGGAGACATGCTCGCCGGCATACCGTGAGGCGCCCACTGCGGGCATTTAAAATGCCGCCCCTCCCCCCTCCCGTTCCTCCCCTCGTTACTTTCCCGCCCCGGTTTCCGCCCCCTCATGAACATCGTCGTCAACGAAGAACTCAAAGCCTATATCGATCCCTTGACGCCGGAGGAGTACGAAGCACTGGAACGCAGCATCCTGAACGAAGGCTGCCGCGACGCGCTGGTGCTGTGGGGTGACGTGCTGGTGGACGGCCACAACCGCTACGGCATCTGCCAGAAGCACGGCGTGCCGTTTCAGACGGTGCAGCACACGCGCTTCAAGTCGATCGACGACGTGCACCTGTGGATGATCGACCAGCACCTGGGCCGGCGCAGCATTTCGGACTTTCTGCGCGGCGTGCTCGCGCTGCGCAAGAAGGACATCGTCGACCAGCAACGCGCCCGCACCGTGGCCGTGCCCGAGACAACCCCCACCGACCCCAACGATCCGCCGTTCGACGTCGATCCGCCCTCCGCTGCCCTGCCCCCGCCCGCGCCGCTGAGCACGCGCGAAGCCATTGCCCGCGCGGCGGGCCTGAGCAGCAGCCAGGTGGGAATGATCGAAAAGATCCAGAAGCAGGCCGCGCCTGAACTGGTGGCGGCTGTGAAGTCAGGCGTGATTTCGATCAACACCGCCGCCGCCGTGGCATCGCTGCCGGCCGACGAGCAGGTGTCCGCTGCAAACGCCGGCAAGGACGAGCTGAAACAAGCCGCCAAGCGCGTGCGCGATTCGAAGAAAAAGCCGCGCGAGGAATCTGCGGAGGCCGGCTCGGACGAGGCCCAGCAGGGCAAGGCCGACACCGTTCAGGCGCTGCAACAGCGCGTGGCCGAGCTCACGTCGGAGAACGAGGCCCTGCACAAGCAAGTGGCCGAGCTGCGTTCGCAGCTCGGCCACTGAAACCTCTGACCCAAAGCCCTTGCAGGCTTCGGCAAGCTTTTAAAACCGCTTAGAGCTGGACTTCGCTGATCTTCGCGCCCGACAGCGATACGCCGGCTTCCAGGCCCACGTTGGTCATCACGAAGCCCACCACCGGCTGGCGCACCGTGTTGGTGTCGATGCTGCCATTGGCACCGATGGTGGCCAGCGCCACCGTGGCGTCGGCACCGGCCGTCCAGCCCTTGCTGTTGCGGAACTTGTCCAGCGCGGCCTGCGTGGTGAACAGGTAGACCACCGCCTTCGACTGCGCGCCGGCCTGGAAGCCCACCGAGCCCGCAGTGGTGCTGTAGTACGACTGCGTGCGGCCATTCACGCGCAGAGCGCCACGACCATATTCCGCGCCGACACCCAGGCTACCCCCCACCACTGACGGAAACACCAGCACGCCGGCAGAACGTGCCACCAGCTCGCGCGAACCCTTCACGGAGTCGTACAGCTTGGACAGCGCGGCGTCGGTTTGCGCGTCGATGGACGCGCGCGAAGACACGCTGCTCGACTGGTCCTGCGGCCGGGTCGTGGTGCAGCCGACAAAAGCCAAGCTGCTGGCGACGATGGCGACAGCGAATGCAGATGTGCGCAGGTTCATGGTTTTCATGACGAAATCCTTTGAAGTAAATGTGGATTGGCGAATAAATCTCGGTCTTTGTCTGCCTTGTTCGGCAGATGACATCCATGCTAAATCCGCCAAACAGGCTCTTTTCGGGCTTTGGACATCGGCCTACGCGAACTGGCGGCGTTGGCGAACCCGGGCTTGGGCGATGCCCATTCGGCTCAGGTCGGCCTCAGAAAATCGTCTGTAATCTAGTGTTTTTAATTGCAACAAGTGTTATATTTTTGTCGTTACAACCAGAAATAAATGCCCCGTCCTCCGGCTGACCGGCGCTCTGCGCAGGCCGACGCCGACCTTTCAGCCAGGGAGCTTCCAGTTGCAATCACTTCGGCATTTCCTACGGCATCTGCCCCGGGCATGACAAGCGTTTTTCACCCCGCAGCCGCACCGGTCAAGGGCCAGCGTGCGTTGCTGAGCTTCAGCGTCGAAGGGCTACCGCCGCGCGAGGAGCTGCTGTTCAAGTCGCTGGTGCGCCTGCTGGACCACCGCACCCACCAGCACTGGGCATGGAAAACCGACCGGGCCGATCTGCGCGTGGTCGGCCAGGAAGTGCCCTCCACCCACGACGGCCCGACGCAGCCGCAGCACCAGCCGCAACCCCAGCCCGTACCGGTACTGGCCGTCGGCCAGGCCGATGCGCAACGCGGCGGCCATTTCCTGGCGCTGCCGCTGCATGCCGAGGAACTGGAGCAAACGCTCAACCGCCTGGGCGCGATGGTGGTTCATGCCCGCGGGCTGGGCCTGGCCGCGACCGAGGCCACGCTGGCCGACGACGAGCAATTTCGCCTGCTGCGCTGGCCTCCGGCCGCCTTGCTCGAAGCGCCGCACCGCATCCGCCTGGCCACGCTGATGACCGGGCGGCCCACGTCGCTGGGCGTGCTGCGCCAGCGCTCGGGCCTGGCACCGCAGGACTGCCTCGACTTCATTGCCGACCTGCGGCGCAGCGGCCTGCTCGAAAGCGTGCGCGAGGCTGCATTGGCCGCGCAAGCAGCCTTGGCCGCACCTAACGCACCAGCCCCATCCGCCGGTGGATCGCAGCCCGACAGCACCGCAACCGCCACCCCGCCCGCACCGACGCACCACCCCGTGCAGCCCGGCCTGCTGGCCCGCATCCGCAGCCGGCTCGGCCTGCTGGCCACAGGGCACCGATGACCGTCGAACACAAGATCCTGTTCACCGGCACCATGGGCGCCGGCAAGACCACCGCCATTCGCGCCGTGAGCGAAATTGCCCCGGTGAGCACCGACGTGCGCAACAGCGACAGCACGTTCGCCAAGGCCACCACCACGGTGGGCCTGGACTATGGCGAACTCACGCTGGACAACGGCGAAAAGCTGCGCCTGTACGGCACGCCCGGGCAGATTCGCTTCGACTTCATGTGGCGCATCCTGGCGCGCGGCGCGCTCGGCGTGGTGGTGCTCATCGACAACAGCCGGCCCGACCCGCTGGCCGACCTGGACATCTACCTCGACGGCTTTGCCGAACTCATTGCGCAGACCGCCTGCGTGGTCGCCGTCGGCCGCATGGAGGCGCACCCGCAGCCCGACATCGACGCCTATGCCCGGCGCATGGAGGCCAGGGGCGTGCTGTGCCCGGTGCTGCCGGCCAACGTGACAGACCCGCAGCAAGTCGTGCAGCTGCTGGAACTGCTGCTGCTCCAGCTCGATACCTGAGCGTTTACAGCGCCTGCCGCGCCTCCTTCCTCATTTCCACCGCAGCCATGACCTTCTCCCCCCACATCAAGCTCGCCGCCGAATCCGCCATCGACACGCTCATGCGCGAGATCAAGGGCGTGAAGGCGGTGGTCATCTCAACCGAAGACGGACTGGAGCTGGCCGCGCGGGTGGAGAACACCGCGCAGGTGTCGCGCCTGTCCGCCATTGCCAGTTCGCTTGCCGCGTTGGGCGCGGTGGCCGGCGAGGAAAGCAACCTGGGCGACTGCGACAACGTGACCATCGAGGCGACGCACGGCCACATCCTCATGCTGCAGGCGCGCCACCCCGAGGTGACGCTCATCGTGAGCGTGGTCACGAGCAAGGACGCGATCATCGGCCAGGTTCTCTACTTCGCGAAGCAGGCCACGCTGTCGCTGCAGCAAGCCTGATGCGGCCGCCGATCGGCAACGGGTAACGGGTAGCGGGCAACCGCAACGGTTCGACTGCGGCAGCCGCCCACCTCTTCGCCCGGGTGGCTGCCAACCTTGTGGGGCGAGGGACTACGAAAGACTTCGATGGCAAATATCAAGCAATCCATGGACGACCTGATGACCTGCGACGGTGCCCTGTGCGCCGCGCTGGTCGACTCGAGCAGCGGCATGATCCTGGGCCAGATCGGGTCGGGCGTGGACCTCGAGGTGGCGGCCGCGGGCAACACCGAGGTGGTTCGCGCCAAGATGCGCACCATGCGCGACCTGGGCTTGAACGATGTCATCGAAGACATCCTCATCACGCTGGGCAAGCAGTACCACATCATTCGCCCGATGCAGAAGAAGGAAGGCCTGTTCGTCTACCTGGTGCTGGACAAGGCCAAGTCGAACCTTGCGCTGGCCCGCCGCAAGGCATTGGACGTCGAACAGAACATGACGGTCTGAGGGCGCGCGGCACGCCCCCGGCGGCTCAGCCCTGGCCGCCGCGCGGATGCATCAGCGTGTTCGACGGCAGCGTTTCGTCGAGCAGCTTGCGCGCCGTCTCGATGCCCACCACGGGCAGCATGTTGGCGTCGAGCAACCCCACCTGCACCAGCACGCTGGCCTGGTCCCAGTAGATGTGCTCGTGGTAGAGCTTGTCGCCACGGAACTTGATGACCGCCAGCAAAGGGATTTCCACGCGCTTGCCCGTGGGTGCCACGCCCGGCAGCATCCACGGGATCTCGGTCGTGTGGGTGAACGTGAACAGCATCTCGTCGACCACCTGCGTTGCACCCACCGTGCGCGAGATAGGCACCAGCGAGGTGTCTGGCGGGTTGCTGTTGACGAAGTGGTTCGTATAGAACGCGTGCAGGTCCTTGTAGCCCACGCCGCCGGTCATGGTCGGGATGTGGTTGACGTAGGGCTGGGCCACCATCGTGCCCATGGTGTCGTCCACGTTGCGGGTGCCGAACTCGTACTCGCAGTGCTTGTCCCACAGCGCGGAGAGGTCGTAGTGCGGGCCGATGGCGCCTTTCAGCGTGGCGATGCTGCGCTCGTGCGCCATCAGCGCAGAGGGCTTGTGGAAATGCTCGCCGCCTGTGCGCGCAAAGGCGTGGTCCATGCCGGGGTAGACGTACAGAGAAACACCCGGGCAGCCCTTCAACGTGGCGACGATGCGGTCGCGTGCTTCGGGTGGGCAGAACTTGTCGAGCTCGGCGATGTGCAGGGTCAGCGGGCACTTGATCTTGTCCGCCTCATTCAGCGCGGCGTCGATGCCCACACCGTAGTAGCCGACCACCGCGTCGGCATCGGTGCGGCAGGCCGCCAGATACGCCAGCTTGCCGCCCAGGCAGAAGCCGAGCACGCCGACTTTTTTCTCAGGCACCTCGGCCCTGGCACGCAGCACGTCGATGGCGCTTTGCATGTCCTGCATGCCTTTGGCTTCATCAAAGCCGCCGTAGAGCGCGAAGGCACGTTGCCAGTCGGCCTCGCTGTAGCCAAGCTCCACATCAGGCTCTTGCCGCCAGAAAAGGTCGGGCACCAGCACCACGTAGCCTTCTTCGGCGTAGTAGTCGGCCACCTCGCGCATGGTGTGGTTCACGCCGAAGATCTCCTGTGCAATCACCAGCCCGGGGCCGCTGCCGCCTTCCGGCAAGGCGAGGTAGCCGCCGAAACTGCCGCTCCCGTCCGCGGCCTCGATGCGGATGCGCTGCCCGCAGGCCGTCGTCTTCTTCTCTTGCATGGGGTGCTCTCCGTTCGATGGATGAAAAGGGGCCGTGCGCGGGCTCACTGCACGCATTCCGGGTGCCGCGTCGTCACCTGGTAGCAGCCCGAGTGAAAGACCAGCGGCTCGCCATCGATGCGGTCGTAGCGCTCCACTTCGCCGATGAAGATCAGGTGGTCACCGCCGTCGTACTGCTTCAGGTTGCGGCAGACGAAGCGCGCGATGGCGCCGTTCAACAGCGGCACGCCGGCCGTGCCGTCGCAGCAGTCCACGCCGCCGAACTTGTCGGCCTGCGGCGTCGCGAACTGGCGCGACAGCTGGTGCTGGTGCGCCGCCAGCACGTTGATCGCGAAGTGGCTCGCACCGGTGAAGTCCGCCACGCTCTGCGCCTGGCGCGCCAGGCTCCACAGCACCAGCGGCGGATCGAGTGACACCGACGCGAACGAATTGGCCGTCATGCCCACGCGCCGCCCATCGGGCGCGCGCGTGGTGATGACCGCAACGCCGGTGCTGAACCGGCCCAGCGCCTTGCGGAAATCCTGCCGATCGAACCCGTCGACGCGATCGGGCGCGGCAATGGTCGTACTGCGTGTCATGCGGCCTCGGCCCAGGTCTCGATGTAGCGATCGGCCTCCGCCGGGTCGGCGAACCACGGGAAGAAGGTGCGCGGGTCGTCGAAGCCGTTGGCAATGGCGCTGGCCAGCGGTGGCACCGCGCCCGCCGTGCCAAGCAGCTTCAGCACGTGCGGCGGTGGCGGCGTGAGCAGCATGTTGGTCCACTGCGTGACCCATTGCGAATAGCCGAACCAGTAGCGGTCGAAGGTCTGCTGCATCCATGCGGCATCGCCCGCGCCCTCGCCGCGCGCAACGATGCTCTTCAGGTACACGTCGGCGCACTTGGCCGCGTTGTTGGAGCCCTGGCCGGTGATCGGGTCGTTGAGCACCACCACGTCCGCCAGCCCGAGCACCTTGCGGCCCGAAGGCAGCGTGGCCACCGGCTTGCGCACCGTCGGTGCGAAGCGACCCGCGAGCGTGCCGTTGTCGTCCGTCAGTTCGATGTCGCGGCAGCGCTCGGCCTCCCAGGGCACGAAGGTGTCGAGCACCCACTTGCTGCGCGCCAGATGTTCCTGCGGCGTCTTCACGTCGGCCCAGCAGTCCATGGGGCCGCCGGGCACGCCTTCGAACACCATGATCTCGCAGGGCCCCGAGGTGGTCAGCGCCGGAAAAACAAAGTACTCGCCCACGCCGGGAATCAGATTGAAGCTCACGCGCGAGAACGGCTCGGCGGGCCGCATGCCCTTCACGTACGTGAGCGCAAGCGCGCGCTGCGGCGCGTCGAAGCGCGACTTGTGCGCGTCGCGGGCAAAGAGCTTGGAAATTTCGCCCTTGCCGCTTGCCACCAGCGTGAGGTCGTGGCTGCGGGTGCAGGCCTCCAGCTCGTCGATGCCCGCGTCCTTGAACACCAGCTCGCCGCCCTGGCGCTCGAACTGGGCCATCCACGCCGGGATCTTCACGCGCTGGTCGACCGACTGCGCGCTCGAATGCAGCCGCGCCGCCCAGTCGATGGCCTTGGCACCCTGCTGCTCCGGGTGCGGCACGGTCAGGCCGATGCCGTCCACCGTGGGGCATTGCTTTGCCCAGTGGTCCAGCCCCAGGTCGCGCTCGATCTGCAGCGCGGTGTGAAACATGCACTGGCTCGACATCACCTTGCCCTGCCCGATGTCCTGCGCCGATCGGTTGCTGAACATCGTGACCTCATAGCCCGCGCCCAGCAGGCCGAGCCCCAGTTGCAGGCCCGACTGGCCCGCGCCGACGATAGCGATTCGTTTCATGGCATTGCTCCTGTTAATGGTCCATCAGCTTGGCAATGGCCGCCACGGCCTGCTCGGGGCCCATGGCCGAGTAGCCGCCGTCCACCGCGTAGTCGGCGCCGGTGACAAAGCTCGCGTGGTCGGAGCACAAAAACAGCACCACCTGCGCCACCTCGTCCGGGTCGCCCACGCGCCCGAGCATGTGAAAGGGCGCGGCCACGCGGTCGGTCTTGGCGCGGTCGCCGCCGCTGAGCTTGTTCATCACGGCCGACCAGGTCCAGCCCGGCGACACGCTGTTCACACGGATGCGATCGGGTGCCAGGTCCATCGCCATGTTGCGTGTGAGCTGCGCCATGGCGGCCTTGCTGACCGGGTACAGCCAGCGACCCGTCTGCGCCACGCGCGACGAGATGCTCGTGAAATTGACCACCGCGCCACCGCCCGCGGCCACCATGTGCGGATGCACCGCCTGCAGCATGGCCACGGCGCTGGCCACGTTCACGTTGAACGAGGTGAGCCAGTCGGCACGCGGAGACTTGAAGCCGTCGTCCACGTAAGAGCAGGCCAGGTTCACCAGAAAGTGCACCCCGCCGTGGTGTTGCACCGCCTGCGCCACGCAGGCCTTCACCTGCGCGTCGTCGGTGATGTCGGTGCGCACGAAGCGCACGCCGGCGCCAAGCGCATCGGCCAGCGGCTGGCCGTTGGCTTCGTCGATGTCGGCAACGACAACCTTCACGCCGGCGGCGTGCAAGGCGCGCACCACGCCGGTGCCGATCAATGTGGCGCCGCCGGTGACGATGGCGCTCCGGCCTTCGAGTCCCTTGAACATGAGCGTGGCTCTCCTGGGTAGATGGGGTGGTAGGGGTCGTGCAGCAGGCCGTGTGGGCCTGTGGGGCGTACGTTAGGCGTGCACCTGCCGCCGTTGCATCCCGCAAGCGCAGGCGATGTCCCTGGCGCGCAGGTTTTTTTGCCGAGGGGCGATCCGAATTGTGGGCGGGGATGGTTTTTGCTACGGTGCCCCTGACCCACCGTCCCCCCATGGAAACCGCCACCAAAGCCCCAGGGCTGCCCTTGCAGCGCTATCGCCTGTTCGAAAGCCACGACATGGACGAGGCGCGCGAAAGCGTGGCCCGCGTGTTCTGCCCGCATGGCCTCACGCTGCTGCGCCCGCGCGCCGAGCTGGATGCCTGCCACCACAGCGCGCGGCTGCACCGCGACGTGAGCCTCAACTACGTGCAGTACGGGGCGGGCGTGCAGATCGACCCGGGCTACCTGCAGGACTTCTTCCTGCTGCAGATTCCGTTGCGCGGCGGTGCCAGCATCCGCTGTGGCAGCCAGCAGATCGACGCCACGCCCCGGCTGGCCTCGCTGCCCTCCCCCACCGAGCCGCTGTCGATGCGCTGGGCCGACGACAGCCCGCACCTCATCGTGCGGCTCGCACGTGGGGCCGTGCTCTCGCGGCTCGAAGCGCTGCTGCAGGCGCCCGTGAAGCAGGCGCTGGTGTTCGAGCTGGGCGTGCCGCTGGACAACCCCGCGCTTGCGCCGCTGGTGCACTTCATCGATTACCTGCGGCTCACGCTCGACACGGGCAATGCGCTGCAGGCCGGCGGGCGACTGGCGGAACATGCCGAGGAGTACCTCATGTCGAGCCTGCTGATGTCGGCGGGCCACAACCATTCGCGTGCACTGGCGGGCGACACGCAGCGCCAGCTGCTGCCGCGCGTGGTGCGCAAGGCGCAGGAGTACATGGCGGCGCATGCCGCGCAGCCGCTGTCGCTGGCCGACGTGTGCAGCGCTGTCGGTTGCAGCGCCCGTGCGCTGCAGCTGGCCTTTCGCGAGCACGCGGGCCAGGGGCCGATGGAGTTCCTGCGCGAGCTGCGGCTCGACCGCGTGCGCGAAGAATTGCGGGCATCTGCGCGCGTGCCGGGCACGGGGGTGCGCGAGGTGGCGCAGAAGTACGGCTTTCTGCACCTGGGGCATTTCGCGGCGCAGTACCGCGCGCGCTTCGGCGAACGGCCGTCGGAGACGCGGGAGCGGCGGCTGCAAGGCTGAGCGGTCGTCCGAGGGTTGCACGCGAATGGCATGCGAATGGGCATGCAAGAAGCATTGGCCCGTCCGCCTACATGCATCGCCGCGCGCCGATGACCCCACACCGCAGTCGCCTCTGTAAGCTAGGCTTCAATCCAGTCCTGTACCCCCCGCAACCCGAAACCGAGGAGCACATCCATGCCAGCCAATGCGAAAGTCACCGGAGACGTCGAATACCGAGCCGGTGACGGCCCCCTGATCCTGATTCCCCAGGGCCCGATCGAGGTGCTGCTCGCACCCGACAGCGCCGTGCTGAGCTGGGGCGATGCCGGCAACACACAGACGACGGCCATTCCCCTGTCCGAATACCAGCGCTACCTTGGCGAGGGCGTCATCCAGCCCGATTGACACGCACCCTGCGCGCGTGCACGCGTCGCCCATAAAAAAACGGCCCTTTCGGGCCGTTTTTTTATGGGTGCATGCGCGGCCACCAGGGCCGCAGCGCATCACTTACTTCTTGGCAGCGGCCTTCTTGGCGGGTGCAGCCTTCTTGGCAGGCACGGCCTTCTTGGCTGCCGGCTTGGCTGCGGGCTTTGCAGCGGCCTTGACTGCCGGCTTTGCGGAAGCCTTGGCAGCCGGCTTGGCGGCGACAGCCTTGTCGGCCTTGCGCTTGGCAGCCTTCGGGTCCACGGCAGCCTTGAAGGCAGCGCCCGGCACGAACTTCGGCACCTTCTGTGCGGCGATCTTGATCTTGGTACCAGCGCTGGGGTTGAAGCCCGAGCGAGCGGCACGAGCGACTTGCTTGAAAGTGCCGAAGCCGACGATCTGCACAGCGTCGTCCTTCTTCACCGCGGCAACGATGGCGCCGGTGATGGTTTCCAGGATGCGCGCGGCTTCTGCCTTGCTCACGTTGTGGGTGGTTGCGATTTTTTCGACGAGTTCGATGCGGTTCAACTGAGTTCCTAATAGGTTTAATTTCGCCATGTTGCCTATGGCGGCGCAGCACGAATACAAGCTGCAAGCGGGGCGGAGTTTATTCGACTGTGAGAAGGCCTATGTAACGCGGCCACTTAAAGTGGTTGCGAAGGGGCTGCGATCGTGTGTCTTGCGGGGGGTGCGCAACACGTGAGGAGGTGGTTTTTGCCTCTCCACAGCGGCGAATTTTGCCGTGCATGCCCTGCTCTTTTTCGGCACAACTCTGCTCGGCAAAAAGCTGACTTAAGAGAAACATCAAAGTTGGTACGCGAGTCGAGGCTTCATCCGGACAGCATGCAACGCAAGCCACTGCTAATGCGCGATTTGCCGAGCTGGCGGGCAAAGGAAAGGCTGAGAAAAAGAGGTGCGGCAGATCTTTGCAAGCACCGACAGCAGATGCCAGAAAGACAAAAGGGCTAGCAGACGAATCTGCTAACCCTTGTCATGACTGGCGGAGTGGACGGGACTCGAACCCGCGACCCCCGGCGTGACAGGCCGGTATTCTAACCAACTGAACTACCACTCCTGGTAGATCAACGTTCACTCCTTGCGGAGCCGAGTGTTGACAACTCGTGCCGGCTTCACTTGCATGAAACTGGCGACCCTACGGGGATTCGAACCCCGGTAGCCACCGTGAAAGGGTGGTGTCCTAGGCCTCTAGACGATAGGGTCAAAACCTTAGGAACCGTGCTGCGATCAGCACTTGTTTTCTCTTTTCTCGACACTTAATGGTGGAGGTAAACGGGATCGAACCGATGACCTCTTGCATGCCATGCAAGCGCTCTCCCAGCTGAGCTATACCCCCTGTGGGTGTCGAGCCTCGAATTATAGCCCGCTTATCAGGCCTTTTTCAATCTTTCGATAACTTTTTCTTTCGAAAAGATCTCGAGGACTGAATCGAGGGACGGTGTCTGCGACGTTCCCATCACAAGCACACGTACTGGCATCGCTAACACTGGCATTTTCATGCTGTGCGCTGCGAGCACTTCCTTGATCATAGCTGCAATCGAGGCCTTATCCCAGGCAGCCGACATTAATTTTTCGGCCAATGTTGCGATTGCAGGTTTAACGGCCTCGGTGATGTGCTGTGCGCGGTCTGCTTCGCTCACCGTGATGTCTGCATAGAACGCCTCTGCCCAGTGGGCCAGAGCCACCGTGGTGTCGCAACGGTCCTTGAAGAGCGCGCAGATTGCCGGCAGGCGCTCATCGGCAACGATGCCGCGCTTTTGCAACTGCGCGGCCACCAGCGGTGCAAGCTCTTCCCCACTCCTGGCCTTGATGTACTGCGCATTCACCCAGGCAAGCTTTGCAGCGTCCCACTGCGCGGGACTCTTTGAAAGATGCGTACCGTCGAACCAGCTCACCATCTGCTCACGCGTGAAGAGTTCATCGTCGCCGTGGCTCCAGCCCAGGCGCGCGAGGTAGTTCAGCATGGCCTCGGGGAGGTAGCCGTTCTCTTCGTAGGCAGTGACGCTCACCGCGCCGCGGCGCTTGGAGAGCTTTTGCCCGTCGTCACCCAGGATGACCGGCACATGGCCGAACTGCGGGAGCGGTGCACCGAGTGCGCGAAAGATGTTGATCTGCCAGGGCGTGTTGTTGATGTGCTCGTCGCCGCGGAACACGTGCGTGATGTTCATGTCCCAGTCGTCGACCACCACCGCAAAGTTGTACGTGGGCACGCCGTCGGGCCGCAGGATGATCAGGTCGTCGATCTCGCGGTTGTTGATGGTGATGTCGCCCTTGACGAGGTCGTTCCACGTCACGTCACCTTCGGGCGGATTGCAGAAGCGCACCACCGGCGGCACGCCTTCTGGCACGGGCGGCAGCACCTTCCCCGCCTCGGGACGCCAGCGGCGGTCGTACAGGGTTTTTTCGCCGCGCGCGCGTTGCGCTTCGCGCATTTCGTCGAGCTCTGCGGGCGTGCAATAGCAGTGGTAGGCCGTGCCTGCCGCCAGCATCTGCGCAATCACTTCGCGGTAGCGCTCCAGGCGCTGCATCTGGTAGATCGGACCTTCGTTGTAGTCGAGGCCGAGCCAGTGCATCGAGGCCAGGATCTGGTCCGTCGAGTCTTGCGTGGAACGGGCCACGTCGGTGTCTTCGATCCGCAGAACGAACTCACCGCCGTAGTGGCGCGCATAAGCCCACGAATACAGCGCGGTGCGGGCCGTGCCCAAATGAAGAAAACCCGTGGGGGACGGTGCGATGCGGGTGCGTACTTTGCCGGTCATTTTTTATATAGATTTCAGGGTGCCCAGGCCACGTGCGATGTCGGCCTTGATGTCTTCGACGTGCTCCAGCCCGACCGCGAGGCGAATCAGCCCCTGGCCGATGCCGGCCGCCTGGCGCTGTGCTTCGCTCAGCCGTCCGTGCGAGGTGGTGCCGGGGTGCGTGATGATGGTCTTCACGTCGCCCAGGTTGGTGGCCACGCTCACCACGCGCGTGCTGTTGATCACATGGAACGCGTTGGCGCGCGCGGTTTCAGGTGTGTCGCCGACCACGTCGAACGACACCACCGCCCCGCCCTGCCCCGACTGCTGCTGCATCGCAAGCTCGTGCTGCGGGTGCGACGCCAGGCCGGGGTAGTGCACGCGCGCGATGCCGGGCTGCTTTTCGAGCCACTGCGCCACTTCGAGCGCATTGGCGCAGTGCGCCTTCATGCGCACGCCAAGGGTTTCGATGCCCTTCAGCACGACCCACGCATTGAACGGCGCCAGCGCCATGCCGGCGGTGCGCACCACGGGGCCGAACACGTCGACGATGAGCTTCGAAGGCCCGCAGATGGCGCCCGCCATCACGCGGCCCTGGCCGTCCAGATGCTTGGTGCCCGAATGAATGACAAGGTCGGCGCCCAGTGCCGCCGGACGCTGAAGGATCGGCGTGCAGAAGCAGTTGTCGACCGCCAGCAGCGCGCCCGCGGCGTGCGCCACGTCGGCCAGCGCGCGGATGTCGCAGACCTCCGTGAGCGGGTTGGTCGGCGTCTCCGCGAACAGCAGCCTGGTGGTCGGCTTGACGGCGGCGCGCCATTCGGCCACGTCGGTCTGCGACACGAAGGTGGTCTCCACACCGAACTTGGCGAACTCCTTGCCGAACAGGTTCAGCGTGGAGCCGAACACCGAGCGCGAGCAGATCACGTGGTCACCCGCCTTCAGCAGGCCCATGCACATCATGAGGATGGCGCCCATGCCGGTCGACGCGGCAATGGCCGCCTCGGTGCCTTCGAGCGCGGCAATGCGTTGCTCGAAGCTCGTCACGGTCGGGTTCGACGTGCGCGCATAAGTGAAGCCGGGCTCGGTGCCCGCAAAGCGGCGCATCGAGGTTTCGGCGTCGGGCTGCACGAAGCCGCTGGTCAGGAACAGCGCGTCGGAGTGCTCGCCGTACTGGCTCGGCGCAAGGCCGGTGCGCAGCGCGAGTGTTTCAGGGTGCAGACCGGGTGGCAGGGTGCGTTCGTCGCTCACAGGCGTTGCCTCGTCGTGCGTATTCAAATCGGGTTGGGCAGCGCGAGGCGCGAAGAATCTTCTTCGGTCTCTTCGATGCGGGGGCGGTTGCCGTTCATGCGCGAGATGGCTTCGGAATCGATGTCGCCCGTCACGTACACGCCGTCGAAGCATGAAGCATCGAAACCGCTGAGCTTGGGGTTGAGCGAGCCGATGGCGCGCTTCATGGCGTCGACGTCCTGATAAATCAGCGCGTCGCAACCGATGAGCTGGCGAATTTCTTCCACGGTGCGGTCGTGCGCCACCAGTTCGCCCTTGGTCGGCATGTCGATGCCGTAGACGTTGGGGTAGCGCACCGGCGGCGCGGCGCTGGCCAGGTACACCTTGCGGGCACCGGCGTCGCGCGCCATCTGCACGATTTCCTGGCTGGTGGTGCCGCGCACGATCGAGTCGTCGACCAGCAGCACGTTGCGGCCCTTGAACTCGCTGGCAATGGCGTTGAGTTTCTGGCGCACAGACTTCTTGCGCACGCCCTGCCCCGGCATGATGAAGGTGCGCCCGACGTAGCGGTTCTTCACGAAGCCTTCGCGGTACGGCACACCCAGCAGGTGCGCGAGTTGCGTGGCGCTCGGGCGGCTCGACTCGGGGATGGGGATGATCACGTCGATCTGGTTCGGCGGCACGGTCGAAACCACGCGCTTGGCCAGCGTTTCGCCGAGGTTCAGGCGCGCTTGGTAGACCGAGATGCCGTCGAGCACCGAGTCCGGCCGCGCGAGGTACACGAACTCGAAGATGCAGGGGTTCAGGCTGGGCGATTCGGCGCACTGCATCGAATGCACTTTGCCCTGCAGGTCGACGAACACGGCTTCACCAGGGTCGATGTTGCGCTCGAACACATGGCCCGAGCCTTCGAGCGCCACCGACTCGCTGGCGATCATCACGGTGCCGTCGGCCGGGTTGCGGCCCATGCACAGCGGGCGAATGCCGTACGGATCGCGAAAGGCCAGCAGGCCGTGGCCCGCAATGAGCGACACCACGGCATAAGAGCCGCGCAGGCGCTTGTGCATGTTCTTGACCGACGCGAAGACCTCGGCCGGGTGCAGCGGCACGCCGCGCGACGAGCGCTCCAGTTCGTGCGCCAGCACGTTGAGCAGCACTTCGGAGTCGCTCTCGGTGTTGGTGTGGCGGTGGTCGGTGGACGACAGCTCGTCGCGCAACGCATGCGCGTTGGTGAGGTTGCCGTTGTGCACCAGCACGATGCCGAAGGGCGCGTTCACGTAGAAGGGCTGCGCCTCTTCTTCGCTGTACGCATTGCCGGCGGTCGGGTAGCGCACCTGGCCCAGGCCCACGTTGCCGGGCAGCGCGCGCATGTTGCGCGTGCGGAACACGTCGCGCACCATGCCCTTGGCCTTGTGCATGAAGAACTTGCGCTCGAGCAAGGTGACGATGCCAGCCGCATCCTGGCCGCGATGCTGCAAAAGCAGCAGTGCGTCATAAAGCAGTTGGTTGACGGGTGCGTTGCTGACAACGCCGACGATTCCACACATGAACGATTCCTCTCAGGGCAGGTAGCTTGCCAACTTTTCGGGCAGCGCGGGTTTCAGGCCCTGCAATGCCGCATCGAGAACAATGGCGCTGCGCGATTCATGCCACCAGGCACTGTCGCTCAACACCAGCAAATGAACAACGACGGCCAGCACGAGCAGGGCTACTGCACCCCGCGCCGCGCCAAACGCCGCTCCCAAAATTCGGTCCACGGGCCGCAGACCCACGACCGTGATCAACTTGCGCGTCAGCGAGGCCACCAGGCCCACGCCGAACGCCACCGCCACGAACACCAGCACAAAGGCCAGGGGGTAACGCCATGCCGCCTGCGGATCGCCGAACGGCAGCCATGCGGCCACACCGGCCGCCAGCCACTGAGCGGCGATGAAGGCGGCCACCCAGCCAATCAGCGAAATCACTTCGAACACCAGGCCACGCATCAGGCCGAAGAGCATCGACACCCCGATGAGCGCGACGGCAATCCAGTCGAGCATGGCCACGGCGTGAGGCGGTGACGCTTACAACGTGAGGATCGCTGCCGCCAAAGACAAGCCTTTGACCTTCTCCGCGGCGCGGTCGGCTTCGGCACGCGAGCTGAACGGGCCGACACGCACACGCGTGCGCTCACCGTCGGCCGTCTTGGCCACGCTCACATAGGTCTTCAGGCCGGCCCGCTCGAGCTTCTGGCGCACTTCGCGCGCCTTGTCCGCATCGCCGAACGCGCCGACCTGCACCACGAAGCGGCCAGCGGCTTCGTCAGCGGGCTTGGGCGCGGTGGCGGAGGCGGTCTTGCCTTCGAGCAGCGCACGGGCGCGCGCGCCATCGTCGGCAGCGGCGGCCGGCTTGGGTTCAGGCTTCGGCTTTGGTTCAGGCTTGGGTTCGGGCTTCGGCTTGGGCTCTGGCTTGGGTTCCGGCTTGTGCTCGGGTTTCGGCTCGGGTTTCGGCTCGGGTTTTGGCTCTGGCTTTGCTTCCGGCTTGGGTTCGGGCTTGCGTTCCACCGGCGCGGCCGGGGGCGGCATGGTGGTGGCCGGCTTGCCGGAATCGATCACGGTGCCATCGGCGGTCTCGGTAATCATGCCGCCGGCCGAGGCCACGCGCGAGGCGTTGTCGGGCGCGGCGGGCGCCGTACTCGATGTGCTGGACGTGGGTGCAGGCGTGGCGGGCACGGGCAGTGGCTTGACCTTGTTGCGGTCGGGAATCTCGATGGGAATGTCGACCGACACGGGGCGCGGCTGCGTGTCGAACAGCAGCGGAAAACCGATCACGCCCAGCAGCACCAGCACCGCGGCGCCAAGCAGCCGGTGGCGCGCACGGCGACGCATGGTTTCGACACTTTCCGCGGGCACTGCAGCCGGTGCGCTGCGTCCTTCGTTGCCTTGTGGGCCGCGCGTGCGGAACTTGAAAAACGCCATGAAGTTCGATCCCTGAAGGAGTGCAGCGAGGTGGTGCCCGAGGGGCCGGATGGGTGTGGGGACAGCCCGACGATCAGCCGCCTGGCAGCAGGTGTTTGGCTTGCAGCCGGGGGGTGCCGTTTTCGAGCACGCCACCCACGGTGAAGAACGATCCGAAGACGACGATTCTATCAGCGGGGTCCGCGTGCTCGATGGCTGCGCGCAACGCGTCCATCGGGCCTGCATGCACGCTGCCCGAGGCGTCGGCGCGCGTGTTCTGGGCCTGCCACGCGGCCAGCAAATCGGCCCCCTTGGCCGCGCGCGGCGTGGGCAGATCGGTGAAGTACCAGCGGTCGATCATCGGCCCGATGCGCGCCAGAATCGGCGCAAGGTCTTTGTCCGCCATCACGCCGAACACGCCGTGCGTGGTGGGAAAGAAGCCCATCGCGTCAAGGTTCTCCGCCAGCGCGGCCACTGCATGCGCGTTGTGCGCCACGTCGAGCACCAGCGCAGGCTCGCCCGGCACGATCTGAAAGCGCCCCGGCAGCTCGACCATGGCCAGCCCGTTGCGCACGGCCTGCGCCGTGATCGGCAGCAGCGGGCGCACCGCCTCTAGCGCGGCAAGCACGCCCGCGGCGTTGATGAGCTGGTTGGCGCCGCGCAGCGCCGGGTACGCCAGCCCGCTGTAGCGCCGGCCCCGGCCCGACCAGCCCCACTGCTGCTTGTCGCCGGAAACATTGAAGTCTTGCCCGAAGCGCCACAGGTCGGCGCCGATGGCGGTGGCATGGTCGATCACGCTCTGCGGCGGCACCGGGTCGCTCACGATGGCGGGCTTGCCGGGGCGCAGGATGCCGGCCTTCTCGAAGCCGATGCGCTCGCGGTCGGGGCCGAGGTAGTCCATGTGGTCCAGGTCGATGCTGGTGATGACCGCGCAGTCGGCGTCGATGATGTTCACCGCGTCGAGCCGCCCGCCCAGGCCCACTTCGAGGATCGCCACATCGGGCTTTTCCTCGATCATGCAGTGCAGGATGCCGAGCGTCGTGAATTCGAAGTAGGTGAGGTTCAGTTCGCCGCGCGCCTGCTCCACCACTTCGAAACTTGCTATCAGTTTGGAAGCATCTACCGCTTCGCCCTTGAGCCGCAGCCGCTCCTCGAAGCGCACCAGATGGGGCGACGTGAACACCGCCGTGCGGTAGCCCGCGTGCGTCAGGATCGACTCGAGCATCGCGCAGGTCGAGCCTTTGCCGTTGGTGCCCGCCACCGTGATCACGGGGCAGTCGAAGCGCAGGCCGAGGCGCTGCGCCATCTCTTTGGCGCGCTCCAGCCCGAGCTCGATGTTCTTGGGATGGAGTTGCTCGGCGCGCGCGAGCCAGTCGTTAAGGGTTTCCATGGAGGCCGGCATTGTCGCCGACCCGCCGGCCGGGGCATCATCGTGGCCATGACAACCCTCTACGGCATCCCGAACTGCGACACCGTCAAGCGCGCCCGCACCTGGCTCGACGACCATGGCGTCGCCTACACCTTCCACGATTTCAAGAAGCAGGGCGTGCCCGAGGCCGAGCTCGACCAGTGGCTGACAAAGCCCGGCTGGGAGGCGCTGGTCAACCGCAAGGGCACCACCTGGCGCAAGCTGGACGAAGCCACCCGCGCGGGCGTGGTCGACGCCGCCTCCGCCCGCCCGGTGCTGCTGGCCAACCCCAGCCTGATCAAGCGGCCGGTGGTCGACTGGGGTCCGAAGAAAGCTGTAACCACCGGCTTCGACGCGCAAGCCTGGGCTGTCAACGGCGTGTAAACGCTGGAACCCGCCTCCCACACGGGCGTCCAACCCCCCTCTGCAGGAGAGATACACCATGAACAAACTCGCTTTTCGCACCCTCGCCGGCCTTTCCGTGGCCGGCGCCCTGGCAGCAGGCACCGGCCTCGTGCACGCCCAGCAACAAGGCCAGGTGGTCCAGGCCCGGGTCGTCTCGGCCACCCCGGTCCGCGAAACGACCGGTAGCGACGTCAGCTACAACGTTACCTACGAATACAACGGGCAGCGCTACACCACCCGCATGAACAGCCGGCCCGGTGCCACCATCCCCATTCAGGCCAGCGGCTACGGCGTGACGACCTCCGCGGTGTCGCCGCAATCGCAGGTACAGACCTACCCGGTCGAGGCCAACGGCGGCGGGTACGCGCAGCAGTCCGGCGGCTCGCCGTGGGACAACGTGGTGCCAGAGCCCGGCATGGTGGTCGGCGCGGGCGGCCCCGCCCCTGTGTATGCGCAGCCAGCGCCGGTCTATGCGCCCGCCCCGGTGTACGTCGATCCGGGGTACGGCTATGGCTATGGCTACCCGTACGCCTACGCGCCGGTCGGCATTTCGCTGAACCTGGGCTACTCGCGCGGTTGGGGCGGCGGCGGCTACTACCGCGGTGGCGGTTACCGCGGCTACGGTGGATTCCGCGGCGGCTGGCACCGCTGAGCGGGCGGGGCCTGTCGAGCCCCTAAAATCGAGGACTTTTCCAACCCTTGACGGGTGCGCCGCCGGTGCGGTGCGTCCTCGATTTGCCGACCGCCATGGCGCCGGCGCCACCCAATGACGACGACTACCGACACAATCAACAGCGCCGCAGTGGCCACCAAGGCCAACGTGTACTTCGACGGCAAGTGCGTGAGCCACAACCTCACGCTGGCGGACGGCACCAAGAAATCGGTCGGCGTGATCCTGCCGTCCACCCTCACTTTCAACACCGGCGCCCCCGAAGTCATGGAAGGCGCGGGCGGCAGCTGTGAATACCTGCTCGCGGGCACCACCGAATGGCTCGCTTCCGGCCCCGGCCAGAAGTTCAGCATTCCGGGCAACTCCAGCTTTCAGATCCGCGTGAGCGGCGAGCCGTACAGCTACATCTGCCACTTCGGCTGAACCGCGAACCCGCGAACCGGAAACACCTGACATGTCGACCATTCTCCAAAACGTTCCCGCCGGCCAGAAGGTCGGCATCGCCTTTTCGGGCGGCCTGGACACCAGCGCTGCCCTGCACTGGATGCGCAACAAGGGCGCCATTCCGTACGCCTACACCGCCAACCTAGGCCAGCCCGACGAGCCCGACTACGACGAGATCCCGCGCAAGGCGATGCTCTACGGCGCCGAGAACGCCCGCCTGATCGACTGCCGCGTGCAGCTGGCCAACGAAGGCATCGCCGCCCTGCAGGCCGGCGCCTTCCACGTGACCACCGCCGGCGTGACCTACTTCAACACCACGCCGCTGGGCCGTGCGGTGACGGGCACCATGCTGGTGTCGGCCATGAAGGAAGACGACGTCCACATCTGGGGCGACGGCAGCACCTACAAGGGCAACGACATCGAGCGCTTCTACCGCTACGGCCTGCTGACCAACCCCAACCTGAAGATCTACAAGCCCTGGCTCGACCAGGTCTTCATCGACGAGCTGGGCGGGCGCAAGGAAATGTCGGAGTTCATGCAGAAGGCCGGCTTCGCCTACAAGATGTCTTCGGAGAAGGCCTACTCGACCGACTCCAACATGCTTGGCGCCACGCACGAGGCCAAAGACCTCGAGCACCTGAACAGCGGCATCCAGATCGTGCAGCCCATCATGGGCGTGGCCTTCTGGAAGGACGAAGTCGAAGTGAAGCGCGAAACCGTGTCGGTGCGCTTCGAAGAAGGCGTTCCGGTGGCGCTGAACGGCGTGCGCTATTCGAACCTGGTCGAGCTGATCCTCGAAGCCAACCGCATCGGCGGGCGCCACGGCCTGGGCATGAGCGACCAGATCGAAAACCGCATCATCGAAGCCAAGAGCCGCGGCATCTACGAAGCCCCCGGCCTGGCGCTGCTGTTCATTGCCTACGAGCGCCTGGTCACCGGCATCCACAACGAAGACACCATCGAGCAGTACCGCGACAACGGCCGCCGCCTGGGCCGCCTGCTGTACCAGGGCCGTTGGTTCGACCCGCAGGCCATCATGCTGCGCGAAACGGCGCAGCGCTGGGTGGCACGCGCCATCACCGGCGAAGTGACCGTGGAACTGCGCCGCGGCAACGACTACTCGATCATGAACACCGAGTCGGCCAACCTCACGTACAAGCCCGAGCGCCTGAGCATGGAAAAGGTCGAAGGCGCGTTCACGCCGCTGGACCGCATCGGCCAGCTCACCATGCGCAACCTGGACATCGTCGACACGCGCGAGAAGCTGGCGATCTACACCCGGGTCGGCCTGCTGTCGTCGAGCGAAGGCGCTTCGCTGCCCAAGCTGGCCAACGACGGCGACGCGAGCTGATCGGCTGAACGCCTGCTGGCCCCTGCGGAGCAGAAACGACAACGGGCCCCTCGGGGCCCGTTTTGCTTTTGGGGGTTGCCTGGGCGTCAGTCGCCGCCGCCTCCGCCACAGCCGCCGCCACACCCACCGCCGCTGTCGCCCGACGAGCCGCCGCCGTCGCTGGAGCCGCCATCACCGCCGCTGCTGTTCGATTCGCTGCCACCAAAGCCGTTGGCGTCGCCAGCGCTGCCGCTGTCAGAGGACGATGAATCGCCGAAGCTGGTGCCGCATTGCGCGTCCGAGCCAATGTGCCGTTCGACTGCCCGGCAGTCGGGCACGTATTGAAAACCGCCCGCCACGGCGAACTTGATGTCCAGCGCAAACAGCAGCGGCAGGCGCGCCGGGTTGCGCGGATCGATGCTCTCTTCCTTGCAGGCCCAGTACCAGGTGCGGCGCAAGCCGTCGTTGCGCTTCGGGTCGCGCCCCAGCACCTCGGCCGGACTGTGGTGCAGCATGCCGCCGAAGGCCGCATGGCACCAGTTCTGGTAGCCCTGCGTGTGCAGGATGAATTCATGCCACGCGGTGTCGACCACCTTGGAGGGCATGGCCACAAATTTGCGGTCGCTGCGCAGGTGCGCCATGAAGAACTGACGCAGCCCGCGCAGCACCAGTTCGGCGTCGCGCCGGCTCAGTTGCGGATGCGCCTCGCGCAGCTTGCCGATGAGAAACGGCGGCAGCCGCGCCTCGCGAATGAACTGGCGCCGCAGGCTGGTTGCCAGAAACTTCAGCACCGCCGAGAACAGCAGCGCCAACACGATGACCGTCACCACCAGGCCCCAGCGGTGCGAGCCCACCAACACGGCCACCAGCGCAATGACAGGCACCGCGCGCCGTGCCCACACCAGGGCGCCGATGCGGCGGCGGAAATTCAGCGGAAGAAAGTCGAGGTCCATCCGGTGGAACAAGCGAATCAGAAGACCAGCGGCTCAGACGACCACCGGCTCCGGCTCCAGCCGGATGCCGAAGCGCTCGTACACGCTGGTCTGAATGGCCTTGGCCAGGGTCATCACCTCGCCGCCCGTCACCGGGTTTTCGCGCCCGCCACGGTTCACCAGCACCAGCGCCTGGCGCTCGTACACGCCGGCATTGCCCACCGACTTGCCCTTCCAGCCGCAAGCGTCGATGAGCCAGCCGGCCGCCAGCTTGATGGTGCCGTCGTCCATCGGGTAATGAACGATCTTGGGGTCGCGCGCAATGATGTCGGCGCACTGCTCGGGCGTGACGGTCGGGTTCTTGAAAAAGCTGCCGGCATTGCCCAGCACGCGCCAGTCGGGCAGCTTGGCCCGGCGAATGGCGCAGACCCAGTCGAACACGTTCTGCGCGTCCGGCGTGAAGTTGCCGGTTTCTTCCATCTTGCGTTCCAGGTCGAGGTAGCCGACCACGGCCTTCCACGGCTTGGGCAGGCGAAAACGCACCCGGGTGATCACGGCTCGGCCGGCCAGGCCAAAGTCGTTCGGGCCGCTGCGCACGTGCTTGAACACCGAGTCGCGGTAGCCGAAGGCGCACTGCGCGGCGTCGAGCGTGAAGCTGCGGCCGGTTTCCAGGTCGAAGGCGTCCAGCGACTCGAACCGGTCCTGCAGCTCGACGCCGTAAGCGCCGATGTTCTGCACCGGCGCCCCGCCCACCGTGCCCGGAATGAGCGCCAGGTTTTCCAGGCCGGAATAGCCGTTGCGCACCATCCATTCGACGGCGTCGTGCCAGATTTCGCCGGCGCCGGCCTCCACGATCCAGGCGCGCTCGGTCTCCTCGACCAGCCGCAACCCCTTGATTTCGACCTTGAGCACCAGCTGCTTCACGTCGCCGGTGATGACGATGTTGCTGCCGCCACCCAGCACAAAGCGGGGCGCGTCGCGCCATTGCGCATCGGCGCGCAGCGCGACCAGGTCGGCTTCTTCTGCAATGCGTGTCAGATGCTGCGCACGCGCGACGATGCCGAAGCTGTTGTAGGGCTGCAGCGGGACGTTGGACTCCACGATCATGGGAGAATTGTCGCATCCAGCACCCGTGAATTCAGGAGAGAGCCATGCCGTCGTTCGATACCGTCTGCGAACCCAACTTGCCCGAAGTGAAGAACGCGGTTGAAAACACCGCCAAGGAAATCGCAACGCGCTTCGATTTCAAGGGCACCGCCGCGTCGGTCGACCTCAAGGACAAGGAAATCACCATGATCGGTGACGCCGAGTTCCAGCTTGTGCAGGTGGAAGACATCCTGCGTGCCAAGCTCACCAAGCGCAGCGTCGACGTGCGCTTTCTCGACAAGGGCGACGTTCAGAAGATGGGCGGCGACAAGGTCAAGCAGGTCATCAAGGTCAAGAGCGGCATCGAGAGCGAGCAGGCCAAGAAGATCACCCGCATCGTGAAGGACAGCAAGCTCAAGGTGCAGGCCGCCATCCAGGGCGACGCCGTGCGCATCACCGGCGCCAAGCGCGACGACCTGCAGGCCGCCATGGCCCTCATCAAGAAGGACGTGCCAGACATGCCGTTGTCCTTCAACAACTTCCGCGACTGAACGCGGTCGCATGACACCTCTTGCCGCGGCGAAGCACCTGTTGGCCGCCGCCGTCGCAGTGCATCTGCTGGCGGCCGCCGCTTTGGCGCATGCCGCCAGTTCGGTCATGCTGACAGGCACCATCGGCAGCCGCGCGATTCTGATCGTGAACGGCAACCCGCCCAAGACCGTGGCCGTCGGCGAGAGCTACCAGGGCGTGAAGCTGCTGTCGCTGCAGGCCGAGCAGGCCGTGGTCGAGCTCGAAGGCAAGCGCGTCAACCTGCGCATGGACACGCCCGTCAGCATCGGCGGCGGGGGTGACACCGGCGGCGGAGGGGGCGGCAGCCGCGTCGTGCTGACGGCCGACAGCCGCGGCCACTTCATGACGCAGGGCGCCATCAACGGCCGGCCGGTCACCTTCATGCTTGATACGGGCGCCACGTCGATCGCGCTGTCGGCCGACGACGCGCAGCGCATCGGCCTGGACTACAGCAAGGGCCAGCGCGTGATGATGAACACCGCCAACGGCGTGTCGCAGGGCTATCGGCTTCGCCTGCAATCGGTGCGCGTGGGCGACGTGGAGGTGTACGACATCGACGCCGTCGTATCGCCGCAGGCCATGCCCTTCGTGCTGCTGGGCAACAGCTTCATCAACCGCTTTTCGATGCGGCGCGACGCGGACCAGATGGTCCTGGAAAAGCGCTACTGAAAACGCGCCTGAAAGCGCGACCGAGCCCTGCGGCTGGCATCGCCAGCCTTGCGCCAGGTCAGGCTTGCGCGGCCGTCACCACAATCTCGATCTTGTAGGCCGCATTGGCCATCTTGGCCTGCACCGTGGCGCGCGGCGGCGTGTTGCCGGCGGGAATCCACGCGTCCCACACCTCGTTCATGGCCGTGATGTCGCCAATGTCGGCCAGGAAGATCTGCGTCATGAGAATGCGCGACTTGTCGCTGCCCACCTCGGCCAGCAGGCGGTCGACCATGGCCAGCACCTGCGCGGTCTGGCCGCGAATGTCTTCTGTCGTGTCGTCAGGCACCTGGCCGGCCAGGTACACGGTGCCGTTGTGCACGGCGGTTTCGGAAAGGCGCGGGCCAACGTGGTGGCGGGTGATGGAAGCCATGGTGTTTCTTTCAGTCCTGTTTTTTCTTGGCGCCGAGTTTCGACTCCGTGCCGGCCGCGAGCCGGCGGATGTTTTCGCGGTGCCGCCAGAACAGCAGCAAGCTCATGACGACGAGGGCGATGAGTACCGTGCGGTCGAGCGGCCAGGCAATGCCGCCGGCAATCAGATAGTAGGCCGGCGCAAAGAACGCCGCCACCAGCGACGACAGCGACGAGTAGCGAAAGAACACCGCAATGATCAGCCAGGTGACGCCCGTGGCCAGCCCCAGCAGCGGCGCAATGCCCATCAGCACGCCGGCCGCGGTGGCCACGCCCTTGCCGCCCTGGAAGCCGAAGAACACCGGGTACAGGTGCCCGAGAAACGCCGCCAGTCCCGCAAGCGCGGCCACGCCGGCGCCCAGTCCCCACTGCGCGCCAAACTGGTGAATGAGGAACACCGGCAACCAGCCCTTGAGCGCATCGAGCAACAACGTGGCCAGCGCCGCGCCCTTGTTGCCCGAGCGCAGCACGTTGGTGGCGCCGGGGTTCTTGCTGCCGTAGCTGCGCGGGTCGGCCATGCCGAGCGTCTTGCTCACGATGACCGCGAAAGACAGCGAGCCGATCAGGTACGACACCACGATGGCAATGAGGGAAGGCAAGGTGAAACTCAAGACGGCACTCCGCGGGGAAAAGTTGTTCTTGTTAGGCGACGACCGCCTGGGGCGGCGATTGGATCACAACATGCTGCTTGCGAAACGCCAGGCCGCGGCCGGGCCACCGTGTCACACAGGCGCGCAACGCATACGACGCACCCTGGCCCGGGTTGCCGGCCAGTCGCGAAGGAAAAAAAATCGGAAGACGTGGGTGTCATGGCGCCGGCTATTCTGCCAGCGCACATTGAACGGGCGTGGCGCCCAGCAGCGCCACGCACACCTGCGGATCGATGCCCACAAGGTAGCCGCGCCGCCCGCCGTTCAGCACGATCTTCGGCAGTTCGAGCACGGTGGCTTCCACGTACACCGGCATCTCGCGCCGCGTGCCGAACGGCGAGGTGCCGCCCACCATGTAGCCGCTGTGGCGCTGCGCCACCTCGGGCTTGCACGGCTCGACCGACTTGGCGCCGATCTGCCGCGCCAGGTTCTTGGTCGACACCGTGCGGTTGCCGTGCATGAGCACGATCAGCGGCTTGGCGTCCTGGTCCTGCATGACCAGCGTCTTGATGACCGTGAACGGGTCGAGCCCCAGCATTTCGGCGCCGCGCTGCGCGCCGCCGTGCGCCATGTATTCGTAGGGGTGCTCGGTGAACGCGATCTTGTGCGCCCGCAACAGTTGCGTTGCGGGCGTTTCAGACACGTGGACTTTTTTGCTCACGCCGCCGGGTCGCGAATTTCCAGCCGAATCTTGTCGATCTCCGCCAGCACTTCCACCGACAGCGTGGTGCCGTACGCGTTCAGGTCTTCCTCCAACTGCGCCACCGAGGTCACGCCGATGATGGTGCTCGCCACCTGCCACTTGGTGTAGCAGAAGGCCAGCGCCAGCTGCGTGGGCGTCAGGCCGTTGTCGCGCGCCAGCTGGTTGTAGCGCTTGGCGGCGCGCAGCGAATCGGGCTTGCCCCAGCGCTGCTTGCGCACCGACTCGTAGCTCGAAATGCGCGCGCCCTTGGGTGCGTCGGGGCCGTCGATGCCGCTCTGGTCGTACTTGCCCGTCAACAGGCCGAAGGCCAGCGGCGAGTAGGCCAGCAGCGAAACGCCCAGGCGGTGCATGGTTTCGTCCAGGCCGTTTTCGTGGGCGCGGCTGACCAGGCTGTACACGTTCTGCACCGTGGCCACGCGCGGCAGGCCGTGTTGTTCGGCCAGGCGCACGAACTCGTGCACGCCGTAGGGCGTCTCGTTCGACAGGCCAATGGCGCGCACCTTGCCGGCCTTCACCAGCTTGCCCAGCGCCTCGAGCTGCTCCAGGATCGGCGTCTTCGACGTTTCCTTGGCCGGGTCGTAGAACATGTTGCCGAACAGCGGCACATGGCGCTCGGGCCAGTGAATCTGGTACAGGTCGATCACGTCGGTCTTCAGGCGCTTCAGGCTGGCGTTGCACGAGGCCTCGATGTCCGCAGCCGTCATGCCGGAGCCTTCGCGCACCCAGGGCATGTTGCGCGAGGGGCCGGCCACCTTGGTGGCCAGCACCAGCTTCTGGCGCGCGCCAGGGTTGGCGGCAAACCAGTTGCCGATGATGGTCTCGGTGACGCTGTAGGTTTCCTTGCGCGTGGGCACCGAGTACATCTCGGCGGTGTCGATGAAGTCGATGCCGCGCTCCAGCGAGCGGCTCAGGATGGCATGGGAGGTGGGCTCGTCGACCTGTTCGCCGAAGGTCATGGTGCCGAGGCAGATCGGGGTGACGTGCAGGTCGGTTTGACCGAGTTGGATCTTTTTCATGCGCGGGATGCTACCGCCCTCCCCGGCATGCCGCTGGCCGCCGGCGCAAAACCCGAGCGCCCCAGTACCTGCAGCTGTCCTGTGCCGGACTGCCTCAGCACAAAGGCCTCTTTATCATCGGTCGCCATGTACCAAGCCATACGCCCCTCCCGCAGTGAATTCGTGCCCGTGCGCAACCTCAGCTACCACGTGCGCCTGTGGGGCCAGCCATCGGACACGCGACCTCCCCTGGTGCTGGTGCACGGCTGGATGGACGTGGCGGCTTCTTGGCAGTTCGTGGTCGACGCCATGGAAGAAGACCGCTTCATCGTCGCCCCCGACTGGCGCGGCTTCGGCCTGACCGAAGGCGGCGGCGTCGACAACTACTGGCTGGCCGACTACCTGGCCGACCTCGAATGGCTGCTCGACCACTACGCCGGCGAAGGCGACAACGCACGCCAGGTCGACCTGGTCGGCCACAGCATGGGCGGCAACGTGGTGATGCACTATGCCGGCGTGCGGCCAGCGCGCATTCGCCGCCTGGTCAACCTCGAAGGCTTCGGCATGCCCGCGCGCAAGCCCGAGGAAGCGCCCACCCGCTACGGCCAGTGGATCGACGAGCTCAAGCGCCTGCACCGCGGCGAGATGGCGCTGGCCGGCTATTCCGCCGTAGACGGCGTGGCCCGCCGCCTCATGAAGACCAACCCGCGCCTCACGCCCGACAAGGCCAACTGGCTCGCCAGCCACTGGTCGGCCAACCATGCGCAGCCCGACGGCAGCGAGCGCTGGCAGATTCTGGGCGATGCGGCGCACAAGATCGTCAACGCGCACATCTTCCGGGTCGACGAAACGCTGGCGCTGTATGCGCGCATCACCGCGCCGCTGCTGATGGTCGAGGCCTCCGACGACAGCCTGCAAGGCTGGTGGAAGAACCGCTACACGCACGAAGAATTCCACGAGCGGCTGAAGTCCGTGCCCACCGTGCGCACCGAGCGCCTGGCCGACGCGGGCCACATGCTGCACCACGACCAGCCGCAGCGCGTGGCGCGGATGATCGAAGAGTTTCTGGCCGACTGAGCAAGCCGGCCACGCTTCAGGCGCGGCCCGGCTCGCTGTCCAGGCTGGCCATTTGCGCGGCGGCATAGCGCTCACCCGCTGCCGCGCCCTTGGGCACCGCGCGCTCGATGGCCGCCAGTTCGTCGGCGGCCAGCGTCACGTTGAGCGCGCCCAGTGCCTCGGCCAGCCGCGTGCGTTGGCGCGCACCCACCAGCGGCACGATGTCGTCGCCCTGCGCGGCCACCCAAGCGATGGCGATCTGCGCCACCGTCACGCCCTTGGCGTCGGCAATGTGGCGCAGCGCCTCCACCAGCGCCAGGTTGCGCTCCGCGTTCTCGCCCTGGAAGCGCGGCGTGTGCATGCGGTAGTCGGTGGCGCTCGCCGCGTCTTTCTTCCAGTGACCGCTGATGAGCCCGCGCGAGAGCACGCCGTACGCGGTGATGCCGATGCCCAGTTCGCGGCACGTCGAAAGAATGTCGTCTTCAATGCCGCGCGAGATCAGCGAATACTCGATCTGCAGATCGCAGATCGGGTGCACCGCCGCCGCCTTGCGCAAGGTCTGCGAGCCCACTTCCGACAGGCCGATGTGGCGCACGTAGCCCGCCTTCACCAGGTCGGCAATGGCCCCCACGGTGTCTTCGATCGGCACGTTCGCATCGAGCCGCGCGGGGCGGTAGATGTCCAGGTGGTCCACGCCCAGGCGCTGCAGCGAGTAGGTCGCAAAGTTCTTCACCGCAGCGGGCCGCGCGTCGTAGCCGATCCAGCCGCCCGAGGGGTCGCGCATGGCGCCGAACTTCACGCTCACCAATGCCGCGTCGCGCTGCGAGCCCTTCAGGCCCTTGAGCGCCTCGCCGATCAGCATTTCGTTGTGGCCGTTTTGGTAGAAGTCGCCGGTGTCGAGCAGCGTGATGCCCGCGTCCATTGCGGCGTGAATGGTGGCGATGCTCTCCGCGCGGTCCGACGGGCCGTAGATGCCCGACATGCCCATGCAGCCGAGGCCGATGGCAGAAACCTTGGGGCCGTTCATGCCCTTGGTGCCGAGTTGACGTGTCTTCATGGTGCGTGTCCTTCAAGTGTTTTCAGAGGGAACCGCTGGCGGTTGCAAGCGGCATGGCTGTAGTTTGAAAGGAAGCGGTGCGTTCGATAATCCGTCCAGCACCGCACAGGTTGTGCGCCAAACCGCACAATGGCGCCATGACTGACCCCGACCTTTCCGACCTGGGCGCCTTCGTGGCAGTGACCCGTGCGCGCGGCTTTCGCGGCGCGGCGGCCCTGCGCGGCGTGTCGCCTTCCTCGCTCAGCGAGGCCATGCGCCGGCTGGAGGCGCAACTGGGCGTGCGCCTGCTCAACCGCACCACGCGCAGCGTGACGCCCACCGAGGCCGGCCAGCGCCTGCTGGAGCGCATCTCCCCCGCGCTGGACGACATTGCCGGCGCGCTCGACACGCTCAACAGCTTTCGCGACAGCCCCACGGGCACGCTGCGGCTGAACGTGCCCATGGTGGTGGCCCAGCGCGTGCTGCCGCCGCTGGCCAGCCGCTTTCTGCATGCGCACCCGGGCATCACGCTGGAGCTGACGACAGACGACACCTTCATCGACGTGCTTGCGGCGGGCTTCGATGCCGGCATTCGCTACGACGAGAGCATTGCGCGCGACATGATCGCCGTGCCCCTGGGCCCGCGCACGCAGCGCTTCGTGGCCGCGGCATCGCCGGCCTACCTGGCCGCGCACGGCACGCCCAAGCACCCGACCGACCTGCTTCATCACGCCTGCATCGGCCACCGTTTTCCCAGCGGCGTGCTCGCGGCCTGGGGCTTCGTGCGCAAGGGCAAGGTCATCAAGATCACGCCGACCGGGCCGCTCATTGCGTCGATGCCCGACGTGGAGGTGCACGCCGCCGAAGCGGGGCTGGGCCTGATCTACCTCTTCGAGGAATACCTGCGCCCCGCGCTCGACAGCGGCGCGCTGGTGCCGGTGCTGCAGGACTGGTGGCAGAGCTTCTCGGGCCCGTTCCTGTACTACCCGAGCCGCACCCACATGCCGGCGCCGCTGCGCGCGTTCGTCGATTTTCTGAAGCGCGAAGGCTAGCGGCGGGAACGCCAGACACCGTCGGCGCGATATTCGCCCAGCGGATAACCAAGCGCACGAATCTTCGTTCGCGCCGCGGGCACCGCGACCTAGAGTGCGCAGCTCCCTTGTCTCCCCTGGAGTTGCCTGCCATGCGTTTTTCTTCGCGCGCCTTTTTGCGCATGCCCTTGCCTTTGCTCGGCGCTCTTGCACTCTGCTCCGGCCTGCTGCTGCAGCCAAGCGCCCATGCCGCCGACCTGCGCGTGGGCTTCATGCCTGGCCCCTACCGCGACGCTTTCACCCAGGGCATCGAGCCCCAGCTGAAGACGCAGGGCTACACCGTGAAGTACATCGAGTTCAGCCAGGGCGTGCAGCCCAACGACGCGGTGGAGCGCGGGCAGATCGACGCCAACATCTTCCAGCACACGCTCTACCTCAACGCCACCAACAAGCAGCAGGGCTTCGACCTGGTGCCCGTGGTGCAGGTGCCCACGCCGCCCATGGGCCTGTACTCGCAGCGCCACCAGTCGCTAGGCACCGTGCCTGACGGCGCCACCGTCACGCTGCCGGCCGACCCGGTGAACGCGGCGCGCGCGCTGAACATTCTTGCGGCCATTGGCTGGGTCACGCTCAAGCCCGGCGTGAGCCCGCTGAGCGTGTCGGAGCGCGACGTGGTGAACAACCCCAAGCGCCTGAAGCTGGTGCCGCTCGAAGCCGCGCAGGCCCCGCGCTCACTGGCCGACGCCGACATTGCCGCCGTGCAGGGCAACTTTGCTGTGGCCTCCGGCCTGAAGCTCACCGACGCGCTGAAGCTCGAAGACATGACCCCGCCCTACGTGAACGTGGTGGCGGTCAAGCGCGGCAACGAGAACGCGAAGTTTGCCAAGGACATTGCCGCGGCCTACCAGTCGCCCGAGTTCCAGCGCTTCTTCAAGGCCAACCCGACCTGGGCCGGCTACCGGCTGCCCGACTACTTTTCCCAATGAGCCATTCGACCAGCACCACGCCCAGGCCCAGGCCCACGCCCAGGCCCCGCCAGCTGCACCTGAACGTCAACATCCTGCATTCGGGCTTCGTGCCCTCGGCCTGGCGCCTGCCCCAGAGCGACCCGTGGGCCTTTGCCGACATCCAGCACTACATTCGCACGGCGCAGATTGCCGAGGCGGGCAAGCTCGACGCGGTGTTTCTGGCGGACAACGCGGCCATCGTCGACCAGGTGCACTTTCGCCCGATCACCGCGCTGGAGCCCACCATCTTGCTGGCCTGCGTGGCCGCGGCCACCACGCACATCGGCCTGATTGCCACGGCCTCGACCAGCTACAACGAGCCCTACAACATTGCCCGGCGCTTTGCCACGCTCGACCATGTGAGCAACGGCCGCGCGGGCTGGAACGTGGTGACCACGGCCGACCTGCCGTCGGCGCGCAACTTCGGCCATGACGCCACCCCCGACCATGCGAAGCGCTATGCGCGCGCCTCGGAGTTCACCGACATCGTGAAGGCCTTGTGGGACAGCTGGGAGGACGATGCCTTCATCGGCGACAAGGCCAGCGGCCGTTTCATCGACCCGGCCAAGGTGCACGCCATTGCGCACCGTGGCGAGCACTTTGCGGTGCAGGGCCCGTTGAACCTGCCGCGCGCGCCGCAGGGGCATCCGGTGCTGGTGCAGGCCGGCGCGTCGGCCGACGGGCGCGAGCTGGCGTCGCGCCATGCGGAGGCGGTGTTCTCTGCCTCGCAGTCGTTCGAGGAGTCGTTGGCCTATGCCCGTGCGCTGAAGACCCGCGCGGCCGAACTGGGCCGCGGGCCTGATGCGGTGAAGGTGCTTGCGGGGCTGACGACCATCGTGGGGAGCACGGAGGCCGAGGCGCGGCGTCGGCGCGACGAGTTGGTCGACCTGATTCCGTGGGACTACAGCCTGACGCGCATTGCGGGCACGCTGGGCATTGCGCCGGACCGGTTGAAGCTGGACGAGCGCCTGCCTGACGATTTGCCGTTGCCCGGCAATGGCAACGGCAACGGCAACCACACTTTTTTCAACGCGGTGGTGGCAGCGGGCCGCACGCACGGGTACACGGTGCGTCAGTTGATCCGCGAGTTGGCGGGTGGTGGTGGGCACCGCGTGATCGTGGGTACGCCGGAGCAGATTGCGGACGACATCGAGCACTGGTTCAGGGCCGGTGCGGCGGACGGGTTCAACCTGATGCCGGATGCGTTGCCGCATGGGCTGCAGGACTTTGTCGATGGCGTGGTTCCGATCCTGCAGAAGCGCGGGATCTTTCGTACGGACTACGAGGGGCGTACGTTGCGGGACCACCTGGGGTTGGCGCGGCCTGTGGGGCGGGTTGCTGCGCAGCGGTTGGCTGCCTGAGGTCTTTTTGCGCTTGGGCGCGCTGCTGTTCGGGGCGCGTTGCTGTCAATTCAATTCAGTTCAGGGCGACGCTCACGCCGA
This sequence comes from Variovorax sp. H27-G14, assembly GCF_046156345.1. Taxonomy (NCBI): domain Bacteria; kingdom Pseudomonadati; phylum Pseudomonadota; class Betaproteobacteria; order Burkholderiales; family Comamonadaceae; genus Variovorax; species Variovorax sp. H27-G14. The sequence goes on along the minus strand of NZ_JAYLVN010000015.1, from coordinate 12,600 downwards.
CGGGGTACCTTGCTCCGCGAATGTCCCCCGGGGCTTCGCCCCTCCTCCTTTATTTCGCTGCGCAAGGTACCCCATCGACGTGAGCGTGTTCAGAGCGGTCGTTGATCGTGCGATCACCAGCAGCGTGCCCCAGTGCACAGGGCGTCGGGTACTCCCCGCAGCGAAATAAAGGAGGAGGCCGCAGGCCGGGGGACATTCGCGGAGGGGAGTACCCGGCGGCCTGTGCACACGCCCTGAACAAAGCACCAAAAAAGCGCCCGTCACTCGTCGTCTGCGTCGTTCCCAGTAAGGGAAAGAACCTCTTCGACAAACGCCTCGAACAACGGCAAAGAACCAGGCAAAGCGTCAAAAGACTCCACCTCGCCCGCATCGAAGAAATGCGCTTTGCCTTCAGGCACCGACACCCACTCGCCGGCCTCCACAAGCAAGCCGAGATAGCCATCGGCAGTAGGCACATAGAACAACCCGGCGCTCTCCAGCACCTGCTGCCCCTTCTTCTTGCCTCGACCCCAACTCACCCCCTGCCCCGCCAGGTGCTCGGTAATCCAGCCGTCGCACACGTGGGTGTCGCGCCAACTTCCTTGCGCATCGAATACGGCCAGAACGGGCATTGGGGCGTCCTTTTCAGGAAAAAGCAGAGAAGAAATTACTGCAGAAAACTGGGCTTGGCGTAGCCCTGGAACTTGCTGTCGACCACCGCCTTGAACTCCTTCGAACGGTAGACCTCGGCAATGTCCTTGGCCCATTGCGTGTTCTTGTCGGCCGTCTTCACGGCGACCACATTCAGGTAGTACTCGGGCGTCTTCTCCAGCACCACCGCCTCCGTCAGCTTCAGGCCCGACGAAATCGCGAAGTTGCCGTTGACGATCGCGTACTCCGTGTCACCCAGCGAACGCGGCAGCTGCGCGGCTTCCAGCGGAATGAACTTCAGCTTCTTCGGGTTCTCGGCCACGTCCTTCTCGGTGGAACGCAACGCGTCGATGCCGGGCTTGAGCGTGATCAGCTTGTTCTGCTCCAGCAGCACCAGCGCACGGGCCAGGTTGCTCGGGTCGTTAGGCAGCGTCACGCGGTCGCCTTCCTTCACGTCGGCCAGCGTCTTGCGCTTGGTCGAGTACACGCCCATGGGCGCGATCGGGCCTTGCACCAGCTCGGTGATGTCCAGCTTCTGGTCGGCCGCGAACTTCTTCAGATAGACCTGGTGCTGAAAGAAATTGGCGTCGAGCGAGCCCTGGGCCAGCGCCAGGTTGGGCTGCACGTAATCGTTGAACTCGACCAGCTTGACCTTGTAGCCCTTCTTCTCCAGCAACGGCACGATGCCCTGCTTGAGCTGGTCGGCGTTGGAGCCGGCGGTGCCGCCGATCACCAGGTTCTTCTTGGCAGGGTCTTGCGCATGGGCCTGCAAAGACAGGCCGCCGAGCGACAGCGCAGCCAGCGAAAGGGCAAGAACGGAACGGCGCAGGAAAACGGTCTTCATGAGATGAAAAAAGCTAGAGAGAGAGAAGGAGAAAAAAATATCAACGCTTGTCGAGCCTGCTTGCCGTGGTGTTGCCCACGAACTGCAGGATCTGTACCAGCAGCACGAGCAGCGCCACGGTGAGCACCATCACGTCGGTCTGGAAACGGTAGTAGCCGTAGCGGATGGCCAGGTCGCCAATGCCGCCGCCGCCCACCACGCCGGCCACCGCCGAGTAAGAGAGAAAGCTCACGGCCAGCACGGTCAGCGCCAGCACCAGGCCCGAGCGGGCCTCCACCAGCAGCACGCGCCAAACGATCTGCAGCTCCGAAGCGCCCATGGCATGCGCCGCCTCGATCACGCCGCGCGGCACTTCGCGCAGGCACTGGTCGACCAGGCGCGCCAAGTACGGAATGGCGGCGAACGACAGCGGCACGGCCGCGGCCAGCGGGCCGATCGACGTGCCCGCGATCACGCGCGTGAACGGCACCAGCGCCACCAGCAGGATGATGAAAGGGAACGAGCGCACCGTGTTCACGATCCAGTTCAGCACCAGGAACGCCGGCTTGTTCTCCAGCGACTGGCCCGGGCCCAGCAAGAACAGCAGGATGCCCAGCGGCCCGCCGATGAGCACCGCCGCCGTGAGGCCGATGGCCAGCATCATGAAAGTCTGGCCAATGGCCACCCACAGCTCAGGAAGGATGGGGGTGATGTTTTCAAACATATGCGGGCTCCTGGGCGTTGAGGCCTGGCGCGGCAGGCAGGGCGGCGGCCCCCTCTGATTCACGTGCTTCACGCGCATCGCGTTCGCGGCGGCGCACCAGCGCGTCTATTTCGCAGCCCAGCGCGGTCTTGCGCACTTCCTTCGGCGCGTCTTCCACCGCGAACTGCTCCACCAGGCGGCCCTTTTCCAGAATGGCCACGTTGCGGCACAGCACCTCGACCACCAACAGCTCGTGCGTCACGATAACGATGGTCACGCCAATCTTCTGGTTGATGTCGCGCAGCGTTTCCAGCAGCGAGCGCGTGGTTTCGGAGTCGAGCGCGGAGGTGGGCTCGTCGCACAGCAGCACCTGCGGGCGCGGCGCCAGCGCGCGGGCAATGGCCACGCGCTGCTTCTGCCCGCCGGAGAGTTGCGCCGGGTAGGTGTCGATCTTCTCGGCCAGGCCCACCAGGTCGAGGCACTCGCGCACCCGGGCGTTGATCTCGGCCTTGGAATGGCGGCCGTGAATCTTCAGCGGAAAGGCCACGTTGTCGAACACCGTGGCGTTCTGCAGCAAATTGAACTGCTGAAAGATCATGCCGATGTTCTGGCGCGTGTCGCGCAGCTCGCGGCGCGAGAGCGTGGTCAGGTCGCGCCCGCCCACCAGCACCTTGCCCGCGTCGGGCCGCTCCAGCAGGTTGATGAGGCGCAGCAGCGTCGACTTGCCGGCACCGCTCTTGCCGATCAGGCCGAACACGTCGCCCTGGTGGATGTCTAGCGACAGCGACTGCACGGCGTCGAACACCTCGCCGCTGGGCAAGGCGAACGACTTCTGCACGGATTCAAGACGGATGACCGGCGCCGCGGTGTCGCGGCCCGCATCGGGCGAAGGATGGCTCATTGGAAAAAAGGGCGTTCAGCGCGGGCGCCGCACGCGAAGGTTCGCGAAAAAGGTGCCGAGTATGAAAACAAAAGCGGCAAAAGGGAACGAAGAAAAAGGAGGCTGTTTATATCTGAAATTGCATATTGAAATTGGCGTACGAGCCAAGCACGCCATATCGATATGCCTATTCGTTCGTTCCCAAACGCGTGCTGCAGTGCCACATTCGCGCCTTCATTTTTCTGATTTCGCGCCACCATGCACACCACTTTCCGCCGTCGCACCGCTCTCACCGCCACGTTTGCCGCCACCCTGGCAGCCGCACTTTTCTCGGGCAGCGCCGCCTTCGCGCAAGACAAGAACACCCTGAAGGTGGGCGTTTCCGTCGGCAGCGCCGAGCAGATCTTCGAGGTGGTCAAGAAGGTGGCCGCCAAGAACGGCCTGAACATCCAGCTGGTGGTGTTCAACGACTACCAGCTGCCCAACGCGGCCCTGGCCTCGGGCGACCTGGACGCCAACGCCTTTCAGCACCAGCCCTTTCTGGACAACCAGAACAAGGCGCGCGGCTTCGACATCGTGCCCGTGGGCCTGACCATTACCGCGCCGCTGGGCTTCTACTCGCGCAAGCTCAAGTCCATCGACCAGCTGCCTGACGGCGCCACCGTGGGCATTCAGAACGACCCGTCGAACGGCAACCGTGCGCTGTTGCTGCTGCAGCAGGCCGGCCTGATCACGCTGAAGCCCGACGCGGTGAAGAACAACACCGCCACCCCGCTGGACGTGGTGACCAACCCCAAGAAGCTGAAGCTGGTGGCGCTGGACGCGGCCCAGCTGCCGCGCTCGCTGGACGACCTGACCATTGCGGCCATCAACAACGACTACGCCGAAAAAGCCGGCCTCTCGCTGAACAAGGACGCCGTGATCAAGGAAGCCCCCAAGGGCCCCTACGCCAACCTGATTGCGGTGCGCCGCGTCGACAAGGACAAGCCATGGGCCAAGCGCCTGGTAGCGGCCTACCAGTCGGCCGAGGTGAAGAGCTACATCGAGACCCAGTTCAAGGGCTCGCTGGTCCCCGCGTTCTGAAGTCCTGAGGTTGGGGGGTGTTTCTCCCTCCCCTCCCGGGGGAGGGCCGGGGTGGGGGCAAGCGGCGTTCGATAAAGCCATGCGCCGAACAGATGCCGCTTGCCCCCATCCCAGCCTTCCCCCGGAAGGGGAAGGAGCAATACAGGGGCGCATACAGGCGAGTCGGCGGACCGTGAGAAAATGCCCGGTTTCCCCCGAACACAGTCAGGACACCCCATGGACGCAGAACAAATCAACCAAATCAGCGCAATGCTTGCCGACCTGAGCGTGCGTACGGTCGATTTACGGAGGTATCTTTGACTACGATGCCAAAGCTGAACGACTGAGGACAGTCAACGCATCGCTCGAAGACCCGAAAGTCTGGAACGACCCCAAGAAGGCCCAGGAACTCGGCAAAGAGAAGAAGTCGCTCGACGACGTGGTCGTCACGCTCGACAAGCTCACCAACGGCCTCTCCGACAACACCGAGCTCTTCGAAATGTCGAAGGCCGACGGCGATATGGACGGCCTGCAGGCCATCTCCGATGACGCCGACAAGCTCGAAGCCGACATCAAGCAGCTCGAATTCCGCCGGATGTTCAACAACCCGGCCGACCCGCTGAACGCGTTCGTCGACATTCAGGCCGGCGCCGGTGGCACCGAGGCTTGCGACTGGGCCAGCATGCTGCTGCGCCAGTACCTGAAGTACGCCGAGCGCAAGGGCTTCAAGACGCAGATCGAAGACGAAACCCCGGGCGACACCGCCGGCATCAAGGGCGCCACCATCAAGGTGGAAGGCGACTACGCCTTCGGCCTGCTGCGCACCGAAACCGGCGTGCACCGCCTGGTGCGCAAGTCGCCGTTCGACTCCTCGGGTGGCCGCCACACCAGCTTTGCCAGCATCTTCGTGTACCCGGAAATCGACGATTCGATCGAGATTGAAATCAACCCTTCCGACGTGCGCACCGACACCTTCCGTGCCAGCGGCGCGGGCGGCCAGCACATCAACAAGACCGACTCGGCCGTGCGCCTCACGCACATTCCGACCGGCATCGTGGTGCAGTGCCAGGACGGGCGAAGCCAGCACAGCAACCGAGACGTGGCGTGGAAGCGCCTGCGCTCGCGGCTGTACGACTTCGAGCTGCGCAAGCAGCAAGAAGCGCAGCAGAAGCTGGAAGACACCAAGACCGACGTGGGCTGGGGCCACCAGATTCGCAGCTACGTGCTGGACAACAGCCGCATCAAGGACCTGCGCACCAACGTCGAAGTCTCGGCCACGCAGAAGGTGCTGGACGGCGACCTCGACGTGTTCATCGAAGCCTCTTTGAAGCAAGGCGTGTAACCCCCATGAGCTTGACGCACGGCAAGGTCGAAGCCTTCATCTTCGACATGGACGGCACCATGATCGACTCCATGCCCTGGCATGCGCGCTCGTGGGTCGAGTTTGTGGAACGCCACGGGCTGAAGCTCGACGTGAGCGACATCCTTGCGCGCACCACGGGCCGCACCGGCACCGAGTGCATGCGCGAGCTGTTCGAGCGCGAGTTGTCCGACGAAGAGTGCCAAGCCATGGTGCACGAGAAGGAAGAAATCTACCGCGCCATGTTCAGCGACAACTTCACCGAAGTTGCGGGCTTCACCGCCTTTGCCAAGGCCGCCGTTGCGCGCGGCCTGAAGGTGGCGGTGGGCACGGCGGGTGACAGGCACAACATCGAATTTGCGATGTCGCGCCTGAAGATGGACCCGCTGCCGCTGGCCATCGTGGGTGGTGACGAGGGCTTCAGCGGCAAGCCCACGCCCGCCATTTTCTTGGAAGCGGCGCGGCGCATCGGCATTGCGCCGGAGCGTTGCATCGTGTTCGAAGACGCCCCCTTCGGCATCGAGGCCGCGCGCCGTGGCGGCATGCGTGCCGTGGCGGTGTGCAGCACCCATAGCGCTGCCGAGCTGGCAGGCCCCCATGTGATTGCCGCGGTTCGTGACTACAACGAACTCGCCCATTCGAATTTTCTGGAGACACTCGATGCTGATGCGTGACGCTCAAGGGCAACCAATTGCCATTCGCCGCGAAGACTACGCCGCCCCGGCGTACTGGATCGACACCGTCGACCTCACCTTCGACCTCGACCCCGCCAAGACCCGTGTGCTCAACCGCATGCAGATGCGCCGCAACCCCGAGGTGCCGGTGCAGCCGCTGCGCCTGGACGGCGACGAGCTGAACCTGGCGCGCGTGCTGGTCAACGGCCAGGGCGCGTCGTTTCGCATGGAAGGCGACCAGCTGGTCATCGACAGCCTGCCCGACACCTTCGAGCTCGAGATCTTCACCACCTGCTGCCCCATCAAGAACACCAAGCTGATGGGCCTGTTCGTGAGCGAAGACACCTTCTTCACGCAGTGCGAGGCCGAAGGCTTCCGCCGCATCACCTACTTCCTGGACCGCCCGGACGTGATGGCGATGTACACCGTGACGCTGCGCGCCGCCAAGGCCGCGTACCCGGTGCTGCTGTCCAACGGCAACCTGGTCGACCAGGGCGAACTGCAAGGTCCAGGCAATGAGGGCCGCCACTTCGCCAAGTGGGTCGACCCCTTCAAGAAACCCGCCTACCTGTTCGCCCTGGTGGCGGGCAAGCTGGTGGCGCGCGAGCAGCGCATCAAGGCGCGCAACGGGCGCGACCACCTGCTGCAGGTGTACGTGCGCGCCGGCGACCTCGACAAGACCGAGCACGCGATGAACTCGCTCATCAACTCCGTGCTGTGGGACGAGGCCCGCTTTGGCCTGCCGCTGGACCTGGACCGCTTCATGATCGTGGCGACCAGCGACTTCAACATGGGCGCCATGGAAAACAAGGGCCTGAACATCTTCAACACGAAGTACGTTCTGGCCAACCAGGCCACCGCCACCGACGCCGACTACGGCAACATTGAAAGCGTGGTCGGCCACGAGTACTTTCACAACTGGAGCGGCGACCGCGTCACCTGCCGCGACTGGTTCCAGCTGTCCCTGAAAGAAGGCCTCACCGTCTTCCGCGACCAGGAATTCAGCCAGGACCTGTGCGCCGATGCATCCGCCCGCGCCGTGAAGCGCATCGAAGACGTGCGCGTGCTGCGCACCAGCCAGTTCCCCGAAGACGCCGGCCCCATGGCCCACCCGGTGCGGCCCGACAGCTACATCGAAATCAGCAACTTCTACACCGTCACCATCTACGAAAAGGGTGCCGAGCTGGTGCGCATGATGCAGACGCTGGTCGGGCGCAAGGGCTTCGAGAGCGGCATTACGCTGTACTTCGAGCGCTTCGACGGCCAGGCCGTGACCTGCGACGACTTTGCCCAGGCCATTGCAGACGCCAACCCTGAATCAGAACTGGCCCGCCTGCTGCCCCAGTTCAAGCGCTGGTACAGCCAGGCCGGCACGCCCCGCCTTGCGGCGCAAGGCGTGTACGACCCGCAGAACCGCAGCTACACCCTGAGCGTGACGCAAAGCTGCCCGCCCACCCCCGGCCAGCCGACCAAGGAACCCTTCGTCATTCCGCTGAACGTGGGCCTGCTCGACGCCAACGGCCGCGAGCTGCCGCTGCAGCTGGAAGGCGAAAGCGAAGTCACCCGCGGCACCCGTACGCTGGTGCTGTCGCAAGCCAGCGAACAGCTCACCTTCGTGGGCCTGGACGCCGAGCCCGTGCCTTCCATCCTGCGTGGCTTCAGCGCGCCGGTGATCCTGGACTTTGCGTACACCGACGCTCAGTTGCTCACCCTCCTGGCCAACGACCCCGACCCGTTCAACCGCTGGGAAGCCGGCCAGCGCCTGGGCCTGCGCGCCGCGCTGCAAGGCATTGCGGCACAAGCTGGCGACACGGTCCCGGTGCTGAACGACGACTACATCGAAGCCATGCGCAGCGTGCTGCGCAACCCGCAGCTGGACGCCGCCTTCAAGGAGCTGGTGCTCACGCTGCCGTCGGAAACCTACATTGCCGAACAGCTCGACGTGGTCGACCCGCAGCGCGTGCACCTGGTGCGCGAAGCCATGCGCGCCCAACTGGCCACCGCCCTCTTCAGCGACTGGGAGCAGGTGTACGAAGACAACAAGGACACCGGCGCCTACAGCCCCGACCCCACGTCGTCAGGCCGCCGCGCGCTGGCCGGCATGGCGCTGAACTTCTTGTGCCTGGCGGCGCGCACTTCTGCCGATGTGGTGTGGCCGGGCAAGACCCTGCAGCGCTTCAAGGACGCGGGCAACATGACCGACCGCTTCAACGCGCTCAACGCGCTCGTGTCCTCGGGCCACACCCTGGCCGCGCAGGCGCTGGCGCGCTTCCACGCCATCTTCAAGAACGAGGCGCTGGTCATCGACAAGTGGTTCTCCCTGCAGGCCGGCGCCAGCGACCGCGGCGGCGACATTCTGCCGCTGGTGAAGCAGCTCATGAAGCACCCCGACTTCTCGCTGAAAAACCCCAACCGCGCGCGCAGCGTGATCTTTGCCTTGTGCAGCGCCAACCCCGGCGCGTTCCACCGCCCCGACGCGGCCGGCTACGTGTTCTGGAGCGAGCGCGTGATAGAGCTCGACGCCATCAACCCCCAGGTGGCCGCCCGCCTTGCGCGCGCCCTCGACCGCTGGAGCAAGCTGGCCGAGCCCTACCGCAGCGCCGCGCGCGAAGCCATCGCCCGCGTGGCCGCCAAGCCCGACCTGAGCAAGGACACGCATGAAGTGGTGACCCGCGCCCTGGCCGGCAACTAGGCTCGCCCCCAGGCTTCGCGCACTTCGTGTCGCTACTCCTTCCCCCTACCGGGGGCAACACCAGCGGCCCGGCAAAGCCGGTTCCGCGGTGTTTCACGAACAGATTGAACTGAACCCAAACCATGGCTCAACAGAAGATTTCCCTCACCCGCTACCTTGTTGAACAACAGCGCGCCGGCGGCCTCATTCCGGGCCAGCTGCGCTTGCTGCTCGAAGTGGTGGCCCGCGCCTGCAAGAGCATCAGCCAGGCCGTGAACAAGGGCGCGCTGGGCGGCGTGCTGGGCACGGCCGAAAGCGAGAACGTGCAGGGCGAGATCCAGAAGAAGCTGGACATCATTGCCAACGAAGTGCTCATCGAGGCCAACGAATGGGGCGGCCACCTGGCGGCCATGGCCAGCGAGGAGATGGAGACCATCCACGTGGTGCCCAACCGCTACCCGCAGGGCGAATACCTGCTCATGTTCGACCCGCTGGACGGCAGCAGCAACATTGACGTGAACGTGAGCATCGGCACCATCTTCAGCGTGCTGAAAAAGCCCGACGACCACCCCGGCGTGCAGGAGAGCGACTTTCTGCAGGCAGGCACCCAGCAGGTGGCGGCCGGCTACTGCATCTACGGCCCGCAGACCACCCTGGTGCTGACCGTGGGCAACGGCGTGGACATGTTCACGCTCGACCGCGAGCAAGGCAGCTTTGTGCTTACGCAGGAAGACATTCAGATTCCGGCCGACACCAAGGAATTTGCCATCAACATGAGCAACATGCGCCACTGGGACGAGCCCGTGAAGCGCTACATCGACGAGTGCCTGGCCGGCAAGGAAGGCCCGCGCGGCAAGGACTTCAACATGCGCTGGATTGCCAGCATGGTGGCCGACGTGCACCGCATCCTGATGCGCGGCGGCGTGTTCATGTACCCGTGGGACAAGCGCGAGCCCGAGAAGGCCGGCAAGCTGCGCCTGATGTACGAGGCCAACCCCATGAGCTGGCTGGTGGAGCAGGCAGGCGGCGCGGCCACCAACGGCAAGCAGCGCATTCTTGACCTGCAGCCCACCAAGCTGCACGAGCGCGTGAGCGTACTGTTGGGTTCACGAAACGAAGTTGAGCGTTTGACGCAGTACCACGCCGAGAAGGCCTGATTTAGTGGGTATAATCTGAGGCTTCGCCGGTGTAGCTCAGTCGGTAGAGCAGCTCATTCGTAATGAGAAGGTCGGGTGTTCGATTCATCTCTCCGGCACCAAATAAAAAGCCCCTGATTCGTAAGGATCAGGGGCTTTTTTCTATCAGGCCCGCGACGAGCCAATTTTTTGTCAATGCGGAATTAGGTTGGGCCTGCTCCCTCAAGCGCCTGCAATCTTTCCATCAACGTCAAATTCTTCGACTGAGCGTGCTCGCCGTAGTGCACTTCTCGATGGCACGCAGGGCAAAGCGCCGCAACAAATTGCGGATGATCGGGCCCGCCGTCAGACACCCGCGTGGTGTGATGCGGTTCTAAATAAGGCAGACCACCTTTTCGAAGAAAAGGTGCGAACTGATTGCACAATTCGCACTTACCCGCCGCGCGTTGCAGCACATAGTCGCGCACCGCGCGACTCCGCTCATAAATTGTGCGGCTCCCCTTTTTGCTGTCCTGGGAGCCGTTGACTTTAGATGCAGCAATTGCTCTATCTCTAGCGTCTTGAAGCGTCATCCCCTCAGCAGGCTCCTCGACGGAGGCCAATTCAATTTGCTCCAATCGCGTAACTGGCACAAGTCGAAAAATAATTGCCTGTCGAAGGGCACCCTTTACGTCAGGGGCGGTGACCCATTCGTGATCCTGATAAACAAATTCACCAAGATATTTTTGAACTTTGCGTTTAGCTTTTCCCTTGCCTTGGGCAACAGTGCGAAATAGGTGCAGCGCCTTTCCTTCAGCAGAATGATTTTGAACCGCAAGATTTCCGCGATCAAATGTCATGTCGCCCTCTTGACCCTCGCCGAAGAAAAAGAAGGTGCCCTCATCGTCAAAGCGATCGTTATACCCATATTGCTCGCCACTTTCGCCTGTGAATAAAAATGTCACAGGGGCTTGCGCAGAATAAGAAATTCCGCCCTGCCTTCCGCCACCATACGGAATATTTATATCAGGCCAGCGGTTATAAAGATTTCCCAACTCAAAAGACGGCAATCCTGCGGCGATTAAGCGCGAAGAAGGAGATTTTCTTCTTGCCATTTCAATTCGCCAAAAAATCCATTCTCAATAACACAATCGCCATCGGCTCTGAGGCTTGCAAGCCATCACATTGAAATTGAGCTACGCAACTCACACAGAAAATTCCGTTCATCACAGACCTAATTAACGATTGGTGACACACTTTAACGTTAATCGATCTGTCCAGCTAACGATTGTTTCTCAGGACGGTTGATGCAGGCCACGCCCAGGGCTCTATGGCGCGCTACTCGATCACAACTGTGAACGCACGAGCATCTCGCTAGATACACTTGTTTGCACGAACGGGCCAGGATCCGTGTCCACGCCTTTGAGCGTGAGCAAGGCCGCTGGCCACGCACCTCATTGGCAATGGGCAACAGGAGAGCCTCAACATGACCGATGCCACTGACGCAACGTCAGGCACCGCGCTCGTCGACTTCGCAAAGCTCGCGGCACGCCTGGAGCAGTTCGCTGACGAGCGCGACTGGGCCCAGTTCCATTCCCCCAAGAACTTGGTGATGGCGCTGACCGGCGAGGTCGGCGAGCTGAACGAAATCTTTCAATGGATGCCCGAAGAGGCATCCAAGCAAGCCGGCCGAAACCCGCAAACAGCGCAGGCCGTTCAAGACGAACTCGCCGACGTGTTGCTCTACCTCGTTCGCCTGTCTTCCGTCTTGGGCGTAGACCTCGATGCCGCCGTGCAGCAGAAGCTGAAGGCCAACGCCCTGCGCTACCCCGCCGACCAAGTGCGCGGCAGCAGCCAGAAGCACAGCCGGCCTGAATCCGGTGAATCCGGGAAGGACTGACGTGATCGTCTACGAGGCCGACAAGAAGCAATTTCTCAGCGACAACAACGACAGAGATATCGAAGACGTCATCCTCGCCAAGTACTTCAGCGCCACCGGCCGCAAGGTGCCAGCGGCGGAGAAGAGGTCGTGGAAGGAATCGCTCGGGTACATGGCGAAGGTGCTCAGCGACTCTGAAATTCCGAGTGACGTGGGCGTGGCTGTCGAGCTTCATATTCCGCAAAGCTCCAAGCGCATCGACATCAGCCTGACCGGTCGGGGTCACGACGACTCCAAGAACGTGGTGATCGTCGAGCTCAAGCAGTGGGACGAAGTGAAGTCTTCGACCAAAGACGCGTTGGTCAAAACCTACCTTGGTGGCGGGCTGCGCGAGGTCGTTCACCCCTCGTACCAAGCGTGGTCGTACGCCTCCTTGATGGAGGGCTTCAACGAGGCCGTGTATTCCGGTGGCATCTCGGTTCAAGCCTGCGCGTACCTGCACAACTACGAGCGCGACGGCGTCATCGACTCGGCCCATTACGCCGACTACATCGCAAAGGCGCCGCTCTTCCTGAAGGGCGAGACCGAGCGGAGCTTGCTGCGCAACTTCATCAAGCAGCACATCAAGTGCGGCGACTCAGAGGTGCTGTATGAGTTGTCCAACGGCCGCATCAGGCTGTTGGCGCCGGCCGAAATTTGACCCACCTGTGAGGGTTGTGCCGCTTCAAATTTGACCCGGGTGTTCAGCCTACCCTGCTGCTTTTTTAAGCGGTGGGGTATCAGGAGTGATCACTATGGCCATG
>NZ_JAYLVN010000014.1:0-171907 GCF_046156345.1 Variovorax sp. H27-G14 | reverse complement strand
ATTAAAGTGAACTTTCACTTCTATCTTCATGAGCGTTTTTAAGTCTTGCGACTTGTTCCGAAGAACTTACGCAATTACCTTCAAACGCCCACGCTTATCGGCTGTAAATTTTTAACGAACCCCGAAGAAAACTCATTGTCTGCTTCGGCTTGCTTGCTGTGATCAGCGAAGCCTTGTAGTCTATCACGGTTTTTTAAGTACCGTCAAACTTTTTTCGCTTTCTTCTTCTTCCGCAACCCGCTACTTTCGCAACAAGCCGCTGAATCCGTTTCAGCGAAGCCTTCGATTATGCACTGCTTTTTCAAACCGCGTCAACTTCGAAGGAAGTTTTTTTATCCACCAACTCGCTGCCAAACCCCGGAGAGCCTGACCGCGATTCACACCTTGAAGTGTGTGTCAGTCGAGCCCTCGATTATGCACAGTTTTCGACAGCATGGTCAACGAAACCAAAATTTTTTGACCGGGCAGCAAAAAGCCCGGACGTGCCGGGCTTGTGCCAGTCGCTGAAGTGAACAGCTCAGCTCTTCACTTCCAGCTGGTTATCTACAGACATGACGCCTTGAACACCCTTGGCAATCTCTTCGGCGCGCGCCTTGGCTGCGGCCGTGGGTGCCGGCCCCTTCAGGCTCACCGCACCAGCCTTTGTGTCGACATTGATCTTGATTGCACTCAGATCCGGGTCTTTGGCCAGGCCCGCCGAAACAGAAGCAGTGATGGCGGCGTCGTCCACCTTCGCGCTCACTGCGGAGCCAACCTCCTTGGCTGCCTCCTTCACATTGGCCATGCCATCCTTCAACTCTGCGGTGGTGCCAGATGCGTCGACCTTGGCCTTGGCCTCCTTGACGGCCTCACCTGTCTTGGCAGCAGCTGTTTCCGCGGCCTGTTCCGTCTTGGCCACGGCACTGTCGAGCTTCTCGCCCGCTGTGCGGCTATCAGACTTGTCGCAAGCAGCCAGCGTCAGGGCAGCGCCAGCCAGAAGCACGGCGAGCCAAGCGCGCGAATGCGGCTTGGCGAGGAATGGGGTGTTTTGCTCTTGTTTGCTCATGGGAACCTCCTGTCGATCGCGCAAAAAGGAAAAGGGCTGCGGCTACCCGTCGTGCGGGTGCGTGCAGCCCTTTGTCCGGTCACAGCTTGTCGGCGCCAGTCTTGATGGCGTCCTTGGCCTTTTCCTTCACGTCGCCATAGGTCTTCTGTACCTTGCCTGCGGCTTGATCGGCAACGCCTTCGCCTTCGAGCTTCTCATTGCCGACAACCTTGCCGGCAACTTCCTTCAGCTTGCCCTTGGCCTCTTCGACGCGGCCTGATACTTGGTCCTTGTTCATTGCGGTTCCTTCCTGGGTAGGTGAAATATGTGAGCCGACATGACCCACTGACTTCAATTTAGGCGCTGCCCGGCCCCACCGAACGCCGCCGGAAGCCCGAAGCGGTGTAGGACAACAAAGATCAGGCGGTGACGATCCATCCTTCAAGCGAATCGACGCATTCGGGCAAGCCGAATCCCGGCCCGCGGCTATCGGCGCGCTGAAAGCCCCAGGCGGCCTGAACAAGACAGAGCACCGCGTCGATGTCATCGCCGCGCGCATCCGCCAGCAGTTCGGCGCGCTGCTCCGCGCTGACACAGAGCTTCAGGCCCAGACGCGTGCGGCCAGCTTCCAGCGCTCGCAGCAGATCGGCGCGCGCAGCAAGGCGCTTCGGCGTCTGCTTGGCCAGGTCATCGCTCTTGTAGCTGCGCCGGGCAATCAGTTCGCGCGCCAGCATTCCGGGATACGCCTCCAGCGCGACGCGCCCGCCCGCATCACCCTGCTCACCCGCATGCAAACCCGGAATACGCGCACCCGCGGCCAACAGACGCGGCACGCCCGCATGAAGCATGTACGCCACCGGCGGATTCACCCACTTCATCGACGGACTGGAGCCGGCGGGCGCGTCGGCGGCGCGATGAGCGAACTTGCCGCCGACCGGACGGGCCGCACAGAACGCGGCAAAGGTGTTCCGGATGTCGGCGCGACTCATCTTGGCGTAATGGATCATCAGAGGCTCCCATTGCAAGGGCCAGCCAAGCTGCACGACCAATTCACGCGGCAGACTGAACGGAAAGTCGAAGCCGCCCACCCAGTCCGGCGTGGAGTTCAGCCAGTCGCCCCATGCGTCGAGCGTGGAAAAACGTTGAAGGCGCGTCAGCACGACATGATCGGTGCCGACCTGCTCGCCCACCGCAACCACGATGGGCTTGCGCCGCGTCGGCGCGCTCGAGAAGTCGCAACCGAACAGCAACATCGCCTCAGCCCAGGGCCAGCGCCACTACGCCGGCGGCGATGAACAGCGCGCCCAGCAGCCGCAGCAACCGATCGCCCTCGCGCAGCAGGTGTCCTCCGATCAGCGCGGCGAACAGCATCGACACCTCGCGCGCCGGCGCCACATGGGAGATGGGCGCCTGCTGCACCGCATACAGCACCAGCACATACGACACCGGGCTGACCGCCGCCACCAGCAGCGCGTACTTCCACTGTTCACGCCACATGCGCGCGGTGGTGGCACGGTCCTTCAGCGCAACGGGCGTCAGCAACACCATTCGCACGAGGTTGCCGAAGTAGTCCAGCAGGATCGGCGACATGGCCAGGAACTTGACTGCATAGCTGTCCGTCACGGTATAGGCCGCGATGAAGCCACCGGTGAGCACGCCGTAGCGAATGCCCTTGTGCACGCGCTCGCGCTGCACCGGGTCTTGCGCCTTGCGCCACAGCTTCGGCCCGCCGGCAATGAGGAACACGCCGATCACCACGCCCGCGATGCCCGCCACGCCAAAGAGACTGATCTTCTCGCCGAGAAAAAGCACCGCCACCAGCGACGACAGCAACGGCCCCGAGCCGCGCGCCAGCGGATACACCACCGTCAGATCGGAGCGGCGGTAGCCGCGCAGCAGCACGATGAAATAGAAGATGTGCAGCACGCCGCTGAGCACGACGAAGCCCCATTCGGTCAGCCCCCAGCCCGGCACCACGTTCCAGCCCAGCGTGACGCCCACGGGCGCCCAGATGAGCATGTTGAAAACGCTGGTCTGGAAGCTGAAGCGCGCGTCACCGTTCGCCTTCTTGGCGGCGATGTTCCAGCTGGCATGAATGACCCCGGCGAGCAGGATCAGCGCGAATGCGGAGAGCGGCACCCCAGGGTCAGTGGCGGCCGACGATGGCGGCGGTGGCCATCAGTTCTTCCAGCAGCGCCAGCGAAACTTTGCCCGACACCGTGTAGGGGTTGAGCTCTGGCTTTTCGGAGTACTTCAGCAGCGTCGAGGCGTTGAGCTTGGACAGGTTGACCTGCCCCATGGTCCAGCCACCGAAGCGGCGCTCGGCAATTTCTTCGTAGTGCAGCAGCACCACGTCCTTGTGGCGCGCATCGCGCTGGATGTGCCCATACAACTCGCTGATGGCCATGCGTCCGCCCTCGATGGCCTGCAGAAAAGTGCCGGCCCCGTAGCACAGGATGCCGGTGATGCCGCATGCCGGGTTGTGCGTGCGCGACTGCGTGAGGATCGAATCGATGGCCGCGGGGCTGGTGTCGACGGCGCGGCTGGCGTAGAGAAGTCGGACCAGCATGGCTCAGCTCTTTCGGGGAAGAAGAGAAAGGAATTCGCGGCGCAGGCTCGGGTCCTTGAGGAACACGCCGCGCATCACGGAGTTGATCATCTTGCTGTCCATTTCCTTCACGCCGCGCCAGGCCATGCAGAAATGCTCGGCTTCCATCACCAGCGCGAGGCCGTCGGGCTGCGTCTTCTCCTGGATCAGGTCGGCCAGCTGCACCACGGCTTCTTCCTGAATCTGGGGGCGGCCCATGACCCATTCAGCCAGGCGCGCGTACTTCGACAGGCCGATCACGTTGGTGTGCTCGTTGGGCATCACGCCAATCCAGAGCTTGCCGATGATCGGGCAGAAATGATGCGAGCAGGCGCTGCGCACGGTGATCGGGCCGACGATCATCAGCTCGTTCAGGTGCTCTGCGTTGGGGAACTCGGTGAGCGCGGGCGGCGGCACATAGCGGCCGCGGAACACCTCGTTCACGTACATCTTGGCGACGCGGCGTGCGGTGTTGTCGGTGTTGTGATCGTTCTCGACGTCAATGACCAGGCTCTCGAGCACGCCCTTCATCTTGACCTCGACCTCGTCGAGCAGCGCTTCCAGCTCGCCCGGTTCGATGAACGCGGCAATGTTGTCGTTGGCATTGAAGCGCTTGCGCGCTGCGGTGATGCGCTCGCGGATCTTCACGGAGACGGGGGTGCCCTCGTCATCGTCTTTTCGATCGGGGAGCGGTTCGACGTCGGTTTTCCTCAGCATGGCGGGGATCGTACCAGTGAATGACTCCAGGGCATTCGGGCTGCAACGCCCGCCCCTTCTCGGAGCAATGCTATGAATTAAGTAGCGTGAAATCGGCCACCAGCGGCAGGTGATCGGACATTCGCGCCCATATCGGGCCCCGGGGCACGGTACAGGCCAGCGGCTCCAACTTGCGCCCGTAAACGAAATCGAGCTGCGCCACCGGCAGGCGCGACGGGTAGGTGAGCGTGCGCGGACCGCGCAGATCGCTGGCGTCGCGCATCCCCATCGCGTTCATGGCGTAGCGCATGCGCGCGCCCCAGTCGTTGAAGTCGCCCGCCACCACCACGGCCTCGTCGGGCGGCACTTCGCGGTCGATGAACTCGCGCAGCCGAGCAATCTGGCGCACCCGGCTGCCCTTGATGAGGCCCAGGTGCACCACGATCGCGTGCACCGGCTGGCCGTCGACGTCGATCACCACATGCAGCAACCCGCGCTGCTCGAAGCGGTGGTCGGAAATGTCCTGGTGGCTGGTGCGAATCACCGGCCAGCGCGTGAGCAGCGCATTGCCGTGCTCGCCGTGGCGGGTGACGGCATTGGTCTCGTAGACGGCGGTGTAGCCCTCGGGCGCCAAAAAATCGGCCTGCGGCAGCTCGGGCCAGCGCGCGAAACGCGCCGCGGCCTGCCGGTTCATCTTGCGCACTTCCTGCAGGCAGACGATGTCGGCGTCGAGCTGCTCGATGGCGTGGCCCAGGTTGTGGATTTCGAGCCGGCGTGCGGGGCCGATGCCTTGCACACCCTTGTGGATGTTGTAGGTCGCGACCCGAAGGTTGTGTGCTGCTGCGGGCTGGTTCATCGGGCAAATTCTGGCAGCAACAGAATGGCTTCGGCGTTCGATGGGGAAAAGCAGGCGCCGGCCGCGTCGCGGTACGGCAGCCAGCGCCAGTCGGTGTGCTCGCGCGGTGCCAGCACCGGCGTGAGGCGTTCGGGCACGCAAAGGCCGAACAGGTGCTCGGTGTTGTGGGTCACGCCTGGCGCGTAGCGGGCTCGCCAGCGGGGATAGATTTCGTAGACATTGGTCAGGCCCCAGTCGACGAGCCGGGACGCCAGGGGCGTGCCCGCGCCGCACTGGACGCCGGTTTCCTCGGCCACCTCGCGCGCCGCCGTGAGCGCCAGCGGTTCGTCGGCGAGGTCCTTGCTGCCGGTGACCGACTGCCAGAAGTCGGTCTCGGCGTCCGCACGCCGGATCAGCAGCACATCGAGTGCCGGAGTGTGGATCACGACCAGCACCGACTCCGGAATCTTCCAGGGTCGGGTGCCGGTCGTCATGGCGGGTGTCAGTCCGCCTGCGCCGTGTTGCGCAGCTTGATGTGCAGCTCGCGCAACTGCTTCTCGTCGACCGGGCTCGGCGCCTGCGTCAGCAGGTCTTGCGCGCGCTGGGTCTTGGGGAAGGCGATGACGTCGCGAATCGACTCGGCGCCGGTCATCAGCATGACCAGGCGGTCCAGGCCAATGGCAATGCCACCGTGCGGCGGTGCGCCGTACTGCAGCGCGTCCAGCAGAAAGCCGAACTTGAGCTGCGCGTCCTCGGCGCTGATCTTCAGCGCGCGGAACACCTTGCTCTGCACTTCTTCACGGTGGATACGCACCGAACCGCCGCCCATCTCGATGCCGTTCAGCACCATGTCATAGGCCTTGGCAATGCACTTCTCGGGCGCGGTGTCCATGAGGTCTTCATGGCCGTCCTTGGGCGCGGTGAACGGGTGGTGCACGGCGCTCCAGCGCTGGCCTTCCTCGTCGAACTCGAACATCGGGAAGTCGACCACCCACAGCGGTGCCCAGCGATCGTCGAACAGGCCGCTCTTCTTGCCGAAGGGGCTGTGGCCGATCTTCACGCGCAGCGCGCCAATGGCGTCGTTGACGACCTTTTCCTTGTCGGCGCCGAAGAACAGAATGTCGCCGTTGCACGCACCCGTGCGGGCGATGATTTCGGCCAGCGTGTTGTCGTCCAGGTTCTTCACGATCGGGCTTTGCAGGCCTTCGCGGCCGGCTGCTGCATCGTTGACCTTGATGTAGGCCAGGCCCTTGGCGCCGTAGATCTTCACGAATTCTTGATACGCGTCGATTTCACCGCGCGACATGCCGCCTTCGGCACCGCCGCCGGGCACGCGCAGCGCCACGACACGGCCGCCTTCCATGGTGGCGGCGTTCGAGAACACCTTGAATTCCACGCGCTTCATCAGCTCGGTGAGTTCGGTGAACTCGAGCTTCACGCGCAGGTCGGGCTTGTCCGAGCCGTACTTGAACATCGCGTCGCCGTACGTCATGGTCGGGAACACCGGCAGGTCGATGCCCGCGGCGTTGCGGAACATGGTGCGCACCATGCCTTCGAACATCTCGCGAATTTCTTCTTCCGACAGGAACGAGGTCTCGATGTCGATCTGCGTGAATTCGGGCTGGCGGTCGGCGCGCAAGTCTTCGTCGCGGAAGCACTTCACGATCTGGTAGTAGCGGTCGTAGCCGGCCACCATCAGCAGCTGCTTGAACAGCTGCGGCGACTGCGGCAGCGCGAAGAAGCTGCCGTCGTGCACGCGGCTGGGCACCAGGTAATCGCGCGCGCCTTCGGGCGTGGACTTGCCCAGCATCGGGGTCTCGATGTCGATGAAGCCGTTGGCATCGAGAAACTTGCGCGTTTCCATCGTCACCTTGTAGCGCAGCATCATGTTGCGCTGCATGGCCGGGCGGCGCAGGTCGAGCACGCGGTGCGTGAGGCGGGTGGTTTCCGACAGGTTGTCGTCGTCCAGCAGGAACGGTGGCGTGACCGAGGGGTTGAGCACCTTCAGCTCGTGGCACAGCACTTCGATCTTGCCGCTCTTCAAGCCGTCGTTGGTCGTGCCTTCGGGGCGCGCGCGCACCAGGCCGGTGATCTGAATGCAGAACTCGTTGCGCAGGTTCTCGGCCACGGCGAAGGTAGAGGCGCGATCGGGGTCGCACACCACCTGCACGTAGCCTTCGCGGTCACGCACGTCGACGAAGATCACGCCGCCGTGGTCGCGGCGACGGTTGACCCAGCCGCACAGAGTGACGGTCTGGCCCAGCAGGGCTTCGGTCACGAGACCGCAATATTGAGTACGCATGGCCATAGGAACAATCCATTCCGGCGCCTTGTGGGCGCGTTCGTTTTTATGAGTTGGAAGACTTCACCGCCACCGCAGAGGGGCCGCCTGGAACGACCACCCCCATCGAGACGATGTACTTGAGCGCTTCGTCCACGCTCATCTTCAGTTCGATGCAGTCGCTGCGCTTGAGCATCACGAAGTAGCCGCCCGTCGGGTTGGGCGTGGTGGGCACGTAGACACCGAGGTAGTCGCCACCGCCCAGGTGCTCGACCACGTCGGCGCCGGGCGTGCCGGTGACGAAGGCGATGGTCCAGAGCCCTTCACGCGGCCACTGCACCAGCACCGCCGTGCGAAAGGCATTGCCGTTCTCGGAGAACAGCGTGTCCGACACCTGCTTGACGCTCGAATAGATCGAGCGCACGACCGGAATGCGCCGCACCACGGCGTCGCCCCAGCCCAGCAGGCGCTTGCCCACGAAGTTGCTGGCCACCGCCCCCACCACCAGCAAGATTGCCAGCGTGAGCAGCACGCCCAGCCCGCGCACGTTGTTGTCGTAGAGCCAGCGCTGCCAGGCGCCGGGCAGCACCCAGAGCGTCTGGTCCAGCGTGTCGATGATCCACTTCAGCACCGCGAGGGTGATGAACAGCGGAACGATCACCAGCAAGCCGGAGAACAACCATTTGCGCAGGGCGAGCATGGCGGTCGGTGTGTGTAGGGGTCAGTCGCCGCTCTTGGCGGCAGGGGCCGGCGCGGGAGCCGGGGCAGCGGGCGCGGGTGCCGCTGCGGGCGCCGGGCCTGGCGCGGCGGAAGAAGAGGATGAGGACGACTCGCCGGGCTTGGCGGATGAGGCGGCGTCGCCCGAAGCGGGTGCGGCGGCCGGTTCGGCCTTCTTGCCGCCACCGTCGCGAAAATCGGTCACGTACCAGCCCGAGCCCTTGAGCTGGAAGCCGGCGGCCGTGACCTGTTTTTCGAACGCACTCGCGCCGCAGTTCGGACACACCGTGAGGGGCGCGTCGGACATCTTTTGCAAAGTGTCTTTGGCAAAGCCGCAGGCACTGCACTTGTAGGCGTAAATGGGCATGGGAATGGGTTAAAAAAAGCGGCGCAGCTGCCGCTCGCAAAGCCCTCGATTATAGGGCCGCCCCCGCCAAAGGGCGCCCGGACCGGCGCCCAGGCCCCGGCTTCAGGCGGGTTCCGTCGCCAAAGGACGGTGCGGCGTGTGCGTGTTGGCCACCCATTGCGGCAGCAGCGAACCGACCCCCATGCCCACGAACGCGCACAACACGCCCGCCAACTGCGCCGGAAAAGCGTTGCCCCAGGGCATCCACAAGAACAGCAACCACACGCCGATGCCAAGCACGATCGAGGCGATGGCGCCCTGCGTGGTGGCGCGGCGCCAGTACAGCCCGCACACCAGAGGCACGAAAGCGCCCACCAGCGGCACCTGGTAGGCGCCGGAGACCAGTTCGTAGATCGGCGTGCCCTGCATGCGGATGGCATAAGCCAGCACGGCGGCGCTGAACAGCAGCACCGTGATGCGCATCGTGCGAAGGTTCTCGCGGTCGGTGCCGGCCGGGCGGAACTGACGCCAGATGTTCTCGGTGAAGGTGACGCTGGGCGCCAGCAAAGTGGCCGAGGCGGTCGACTTGATGGCCGAGAGCAGCGCACCGAAGAACAGCACCTGCATCACGAACGGCATCTTCTGCAGCACCAGCGTGGGCAGCACCTTCTGCGGATCTTCCTTCAGCAGCACGGCCACCTCCTGCGGCATGATCAGCAGC
Organism: Variovorax sp. H27-G14; assembly: GCF_046156345.1. Lineage (NCBI taxonomy): Bacteria > Pseudomonadati > Pseudomonadota > Betaproteobacteria > Burkholderiales > Comamonadaceae > Variovorax > Variovorax sp. H27-G14. The sequence goes on along the minus strand of NZ_JAYLVN010000014.1, from coordinate 162,700 downwards.
GCGCTGGCCACCAGGAACATCGGCACGAAGGCGAACAGGATGTACGCCACACCGCCGATCACCGGGCCTCGGGTGGCCGCCTTCACGCTGTTGGCCGACATCACGCGCTGGAACACGTCCTGCTGCGGAATGGAGCCGAGCATCATCGTGATGGCGGCCGCAAAGAAGAACACCATGTCGTGCCAGTTGGGCTCGGGCCAGAACTTGAAGAGGTCCTTGCTCACGGCAAAGGCGACCACCTTGTCGGCGCCGCCGGCCATGTTGCCCGCGAACACCGCAATCACGGCCAGGCCGCTCACCAGAATGATCATTTGCATGAAGTCGGTGACGGCCACCGACCACATGCCGCCGAACAGCGTGTACGCCAGGATCGACACCACACCGATCACCATGCCCACCGGAATGCTGATGGCGCCTGCAGAAAGCAAATTGAACACCAGCCCCAGCGCCGTGACCTGCGCCGACACCCAGCCCAGGTAGCTCAGCATGATGATCAGCGAGCAGGCCACCTCCACGGTGCGCCCATAGCGCTCGCGGTAGTAGTCGCTGATGGTCAGCAGCGTCATGCGGTACAGCTTGCCCGCGAAAAACAGGCCCACCAGGATCAGGCAGGTGCCCGCGCCGAACGGGTCTTCCACCACGCCGTGCAGCCCGCCTTCGATGAATTTCGCGGGGATGCCAAGCACCGTTTCGGAGCCGAACCAGGTCGCGAAGGTGGTTGTGACGATCATGAAGAGCGGCAGGTGCCGCCCGGCAATGGCGAAGTCGGTGGTGTTCTTCACCCGCTTGGCGGCGTACAGGCCGATGGCGATGGTGACCAGCAGATAGACGATGACCAGCGTCAGCAGCACAACGAAGACTCCTCTAGAACAAACGCACGCGCACCAGCAACTGCATGGCGAGCAACCCCAATACAAAACCTATGCCACCGTAGACGATGGCCTGAAGCAACCGGTTGGTGCGTTTCTGTTCGGCCAGCAGTTCGAGCAGCTCGCGCCGGTTGTCGGCGGGGCGATTTTCCAGAAAATCGTGCAACAGCCGCGGGAACTGGGGCAGCAATTTCGCGTAGCGCGGCGCCTCGGCCTTGAGTTGCTGCAGCAGCTTCTTCGGGCCGATCTGGTCGACCATCCACTTCTCGAGGAAGGGCTTGGCCGTGGCCCACAGGTCGAGGTCGGGGTCGATGTTGCGGCCCAGGCCTTCGATGTTGAGCAGCGTCTTCTGCAGCAACACCAGCTGCGGCTGAATCTCCACCTGAAAGCGGCGCGAGGTCTGGAACAGGCGCATCAGCACCATGCCCAGCGACAGCTCCTTCAGCGGCCGGTCGAAGTACGGCTCGCACACGGTGCGAATGGCGGCCTCCAGCTCGTCGATGCGGGTGCCCACCGGCACCCAGCCGCTTTCCAGGTGCAGCTCGGCCACACGCTTGTAGTCGCGCCGGAAGAAGGCCACGAAGTTCTGCGCCAGGTATTCCTTGTCGGACTCGGTCAGCGTGCCGATGATCCCGAAGTCCAGCGAGATGTAGCGACCGAAGGTCTCCGGCTCCAGGCTCACCTGGATGTTGCCCGGGTGCATGTCGGCATGGAAGAAGCCGTCGCGGAACACCTGCGTGAAGAAGATGGTGACACCGTCGCGCGCCAACTTGGGAATGTCGACGCCGGCCGCGCGCAGGCGGTCCATCTGCGCAATGGGCACACCCTTCATGCGCTCCATGACCATGACCTCGGGGTGGCAGAAGTCCCAGAACATCTCGGGAATCATCACCAGGTCGAGCGAGGCCATGTTGCGGCGCAACTGGGCCGCATTGGCGGCCTCGCGCACCAGGTCGAGCTCGTCGTGCAGGTACTTGTCGAACTCGCCGACCACCTCGCGCGGCTTCAGGCGCTTGCCGTCGGCCGACAGCCCTTCGACCCAGCCGGCCATCATGGCCATCAGCGCCAGGTCTTTTTCGATCACGCCGCGCATGTTGGGGCGCAGCACCTTCACGGCCACTTCGCGCACATCGCCCTGGTTGGTGCGGATGGTCGCAAAGTGCACCTGCGCGATCGATGCGCTGGCGATGGGGGTTTCGTCGAACTGGATGAACACGTCGCCCACCGGGCGGCGGAACGCGCGCTCGATGGTGGCGATGGCCACCGCCGATGGGAACGGCGGCACGCGGTCCTGCAGGAACGCCAGCTCGTCGGCGATGTCGGGCGGCAGCAGGTCGCGCCGCGTCGACAGCACCTGGCCGAACTTCACGAAGATGGGGCCGAGCCGCTCCAGGGCTTCGCGCAGCCGCTGGCCGCGCGGCGCGTCCAGGTTGCGCCCGATGGACACGATGCGCGCCACCACTTTCAGCCAAGGCTTCTGGAAGCTCGTGAGCACCAGCTCATCGAGACCGTAGCGCAGCGCAACCCAGACGATGAACAGGCCGCGGTAGAAGCGACTCATTCGACCTTGCCCACCGAGCCGGCGGCCTTGGCCGCGCGGTCGCCGACGAACTGGCGCAGCGCGCCAGCGACGCGGCGCACGGCGTTGCCCAGCGTGTGCGCGGGCACATCGCCAATCACGCGGGCCAGGTCGTCCTCGACGTCCCAGCGCACGTGGTCGACAAGCCAGTTGACCTCGGCGGCCAACTGCACGTCGCCGATGATCTGCACGGCAGGCTTGTCACCGCGCAGCGTGGCACGGGCTATATCGAGGGGGGAATCGTCGGTGACGGTGAGCGTCAGCTCGGGCACTGCGCCGGCGGGGGCCAGGTCGAGCAGGCCGGCGGGCGTGGCCACCAGCTCCATCGTGACAAAGCGCCACTGGAAGCGCACCACCCTGCCCTGCTGGCGCAACAGGCGCTGCTGGGCTTCGGGCTCCTGCTGAAGCACATGGTTCAGGAACAGGACGACGCGGTGCTGAATTTCATGAACCGCCCAGTCGGGCGGTTGCAGACGCTCGCCGATGCGGTTGAACAGGTCGCCGAGAAAAGAAAATGGGGACGATGGTGTGGCCATGTCCCCATTATCTCGTCAGTGCCGCGGCCCTGTGACGGCCGCGTTTCAGCTTTTTACTGCAGTGCCTGCACGCCTGCCACCAGCCAGCCACCATTGCCGTTGGTCGGCTTGGTCATGTTCCACACTTCGCGGAACGGGCCAGGGCCGGCCGAGGCGTCTTCGCGGATCATGCCGGAGAACTCCACGCTGGCCATGTAGGCCTCGGGCAGCTCTTCGATGCCCAGCAGCTTGGCGTCGAGCATGACCACTTCGGTCTTGTTCGAGGCACCGCCCGTGTGGCCGGCGCGATCGGCCAGCTGCGTGCGGATTTCTTCGACCATGCTGTCGGTCATCATCGAACGCAGCATCGACACGTCGGCGCGGTCCCAGGCGTCCTGCAGCGTCACGAAGTTGCGCTTGGCGGCACCGAGGAAACCGTCGACATCGAAGCCCGTGGGAATGCCCCAGGACTGCGAACCGCCGAGTGCCGAGCCGATCATGCTGCCACCGGCCGCGGCGCCTGCCGCGGAAAGGCTGCTGCCGTGCGGCGTGTCATTCGCAGGAGCGGCATCGAACGAAGTGGCGGTGCGCTCCCATGGGCGTGCCGATGCGTCGTTGCCGACGTTGGCCGGGCTGTACTGCGCCGGCGCGCTGGCGTTGCTCGGGCTGGCGCCCGCGCCCTGGAACGCAAAGCCACCCTGGCGGCTTGCGCCCGAGGCCTGCGAGCGCGCCTTGATCATGCGCCACACCACCACACCGGCCAGCACCAGCAGGCCGATCAGCAGGATGTTGCCGAAGCCGGCACCCATGCCCAGCGAATGCGCGAGCCATGCGAGACCCAGGCCAGCGGCCAGGCCGCCGAGCATGGCGCCCCACGGACGCTTAGGTGCAGCGGCAGCGGGTGCAGGCGTTGCAGGCTTCGCAGCCGCGTTGGTCGCGTTCTGCTGCGCCGGCGCGGCGGGCGGCGTGGCCTGGCGTTGCGTCACGTTGGACGACTGGCGCCCCACCGACTTGCCGCCACCCATGCGAGCCGCCTCGGCCTGGACACTGCCCAGCACCAACGCAGCAGCCAAAAACAAAGTACCCAAATTCTTCATGTCGTCTCCTCTCGAGCGAAAGATTCGCCTCATCAACATTTGATTCCAACATGGAGGGCAGCGATGCCACCCGTCATGTTGTGATAGTCCACATGTCCGAAACCGCCCTCTTTCATGAGGGTCTTGAGCTCCTCTTGCGAGGGGTGCATCCGGATCGATTCGGCCAGGTAGCGGTAGCTGGCGTCGTCGCCGGCCACGAGCTTGCCCAAGCGCGGCAGCACGTTGAAGGAGTACCAGTCGTAGGCCTTGGCCAGCGGCTTGGCAACCTTCGAGAACTCGAGCACGAGCAGTTTGCCGCCCGGCTTGATCACGCGGTTCATTTCCTTCAGTGCGGCATCTTTGTGCGTCATGTTGCGCAGGCCGAAGGCCACCGTCACCACGTCGAAGTGGTTGTCGGGAAAGGGCAGCTTCTCCGCGTCGCAGACCGTGGTGGGCAGCGAGATGCCGGCGTCGAGCAGGCGGTCGCGCCCGGTGCGCAGCATGGCTTCGTTGATGTCGGTGTGGACCACCTGGCCCGTGGCGCCGACCTTCTTGGCGAAGGTCATGGCCAGGTCGCCGGTGCCGCCCGCGATGTCGAGAACGCGCGAGCCTTCGCCCACGTTCGCAACCATCACGGTGTACGCCTTCCAGGCGCGGTGCAGGCCGGCCGACATCAGGTCGTTCATGACGTCGTAGCGGGATGCGACCGAATCGAAGACACCGCGAACGCGGCGAGCCTTCTCGCTTTCGTCGACTGTTTCAAAGCCGAAGTGTGTGGTACTCATGCGACCGATGTTAGGCCGGAAGCCCTCACATCAAGCCGACGACCCCGCGCGCACGGCGGGCATTCGTTGCTTTTTTTGCCCCACCCTTTCCGGGGGTAGGGCCATGTACGCGATCGCGGCGCTGGCGTTTCGAGCGATCGCGCGCGCTCAGTGGCTGCCGCAGGCGGAGCCGCTCTTGTCGATCATCGGCGCATCGCGGTCGATGCCAGCTTCGGCCAGGCGGCGCTCGTAGGTGGCCCACAACTCGGCCTGCTTGGCACCCAGTTCGTAGAGCAGGTCCCACGAATAGATGCCGGTGTTGTGGCCGTCGCTGAAGGTCGGCTGCACCGCGTAGTTGCCCACGGGCTCGAGGTTGACCAGCTCCACGTCGCGTTTGCCCGTCTGCAGAATTTCCTGGCCCGGGCCGTGGCCCTGCACTTCGGCCGACGGCGAGCAGATGCGCATCAGCTCGAAGGGAATGCGAAAGCTCGCGCCGTCCGAGAAGCCCACTTCGAGCACGCGCGACTGCCCGTGCACGGTGATCGATTGCGGCGTCGGTGCGCCCGGTTTCAAGCCTGCCATCAAAAACTCCTGTTGACCAAGCGCGCGATCATCGCAGCCTCCATCTCCGGCAGCCGTGCCGCAATGCCCGCCTCTTGCGCCGCATTGCGCTCGCGCTGCACCGGAGCCCACACCGACCCCGGAAAATGACTGTCTTCAGCGAAGCGCGCAATCACGTGCCAGTGCAGGTGCGCCACCATGTTGCCGAGCGCGGCCAGGTTGATCTTGGCCGGCGCGAGATGCTCACGCAGGCACTGCTCGAGCACCGTCACGGCCTCCATGCACAGCGTGCGGTCGGCCGCGTCGAGGTCGGAAAACTCCGGCGCATGGTCGCGCCACACCACGCGGTAGAAGGCCGGAAAGCCTTCCTCCTGTGCATGGATGACGCGCAGCTTCGCGCCCTCGAACACAAGGCGCCCGCCAGGCCCCTCGCACAGCACGCAGCCCTGCGCCTTCGTCATACCAGCACCCGCTCGATCCCGCCCTGGTTGGCCGCCGCCACATAGGTCGGCATCCAGTCGGCGCCAAGGATCTTGTTGGCCATCTCGACCACGATGTAGTCGGCTTCGAGCAGCCCGTTGTTCAGGTCGTTGCCGTAGCGCGAGAGGCCCTGCAGGCAGCTTGGGCAGCTGGTGAGGATCTTCACGTTGCCCTTCTCGCCGACGGCGCCGCTCTCGCGCAACTCGGCCTCGCCCTTCTTCAGCTCTTCTTCCTTGCGAAAGCGGATCTGCGTCGAGATGTCCGGCCGCGACACGCCCAGCGTGCCCGACTCGCCGCAGCAGCGGTCGTTCTTGAGCACGTTGTCACCGACCAGCGCCTTCACCGTCTTCATCGGGTCCTGCAGCTTCATCGGCGAGTGGCAGGGGTCGTGGTACAGGTAGCCGCCACCGCCCGCACCGGCCAGCGTGATGCCTTTCTCCAGCAGGTACTCGTGGATGTCGATGATCCGGCAGCCCGGAAAGATCTTGTCGAACTGGTAACCCTGCAGCTGGTCGTAGCAGGTGCCGCAGCTCACCACCACCGTCTTGATGTCCAGGTAGTTCAGCGTGTTGGCCACGCGGTGGAAGAGCACGCGGTTGTCGGTGATCATCTTCTCGGCCTTGTCGAACTGGCCGCTGCCGCGTTGCGGATAGCCGCAGCACAGATACCCGGGCGGCAGCACCGTCTGCACGCCTGCGTGCCACAGCATGGCTTGCGTGGCGAGCCCCACCTGCGAGAACAACCGCTCCGACCCGCACCCCGGAAAGTAGAAGACCGCCTCGGTCTCCGAGGTCGTCGTCTTCGGATCGCGAATGATCGGCACGTAGTCCGCATCCTCGATGTCCAGCAACGCGCGCGCCGTCTGCTTGGGCAGGTTGCCCGGCATCTTCTTGTTGATGAAGTGAATCACCTGCTCTTTGAGAGGCGCCGGCCCCAGCGTGGCCGGCGGCGCGCCGGTCTGCTTTTTCGCCAGGCCGCGCAGCAGGTCGTTGGCCAGGCGCTGCGCCTTGAAGCCGATGCCCACCATGCCTGCGCGCACCGCCTTGATGGTCTGCGGGTTGGTCGCGTTCAGGAAGAACATGGCGGCCGCGTTGCCGGGACGGAAGCTCTTCTGGCCCATCTTGCGCAGCAGGTTGCGCATGTTCATCGACACGTCGCCAAAGTCGATCTTCACCGGGCAGGGCGTGAGGCATTTGTGGCACACGGTGCAGTGGTCGGCCACGTCCTCGAACTCTTCCCAGTGCTTGATGCTGATGCCGCGCCGGGTCTGCTCCTCGTACAGAAAAGCTTCCACCAGCAGCGAGGTCGCGAGGATCTTGTTGCGCGGGCTGTAGAGCAGGTTGGCGCGCGGCACGTGCGTGGCGCACACCGGCTTGCACTTGCCGCAACGCAGGCAGTCCTTCACGCTGTCGGCAATGGCGCCGATGTCGCTCTGCTGCATGATCAGCGACTCGTGCCCCATGAGGCCGAAGCTGGGCGTGTACGCGTTGGTCAGGTCGGCATGCAGCGTGACCGCTTCGCCCGCCGGCGCGCGCAGCAGCTTGCCCTTGTTGAAGCGGCCTTCCGGGTCGACCCGGGCCTTGTATTCGGTGAAGGGGCGCAGTTCTTCATCGGTCAAGAACTCGAGCTTGGTGATGCCGATGCCGTGCTCGCCCGAGATCACACCGTCCAGGCTGCGCGCCAGCGCCATGATGCGCACCACTGCGGCATGCGCGGTCTGCAGCATGTCGTAGTTGTCGCTGTTCACGGGGATGTTGGTGTGCACGTTGCCGTCGCCCGCGTGCATGTGCAGCGCGACCCACACGCGGCCCTTGAGCACGCGCTTGTGGATGGCGGTGCATTCGGCCAGGATCGGGGCAAATTCAGCGCCCGAAAAAATCTCCTGCAGCGGCTGGCGCAACTGGGTCTTCCAGCTCGCGCGCAGCGAATGGTCCTGCAGCTGCACAAACTGTGCGTCGACGTCGCGCAGCCAGCCGGCCCACAGTGTGCGCACCTCCTGCACCAGCGTCACGGCCTGCGCCACGCGGTCTTCTAGCAGCTCGGCCGCCGGAATTTCGTGCGCGTCGTCGGTCTTGCCCAATGGCAGGTTGCCGCGCACCAGGAAGGCCTCCAGCTCGTCGGTGAGCGCGAGCTTGTTCTGCAACGACAGCTCGATGTTGATGCGCTCGATGCCGTCGCTGTACTCGGCCATGCGCGGCAGCGGAATCACCACGTCTTCGTTGATCTTGAAGGCGTTGGTGTGCTTGCTGATGGCGGCCGTGCGCTTGCGGTCGAGCCAGAATTTCTTGCGTGCCTCGGGGCTGATGGCCACAAAACCTTCGCCGCTGCGCGAATTGGCGATGCGCACCACTTCCGATGTGACGCGCGCCACGTCGTCGGCGTTGTCGCCAGCGATGTCGCCGAACAGCACCATCTTGGGCAGGCCGCCGTGCTTCTTCGACTTGGTGGCGTAGCCCACGGCCTTCAGGTAACGGTCGTCCAGGTGCTCCAGGCCGGCCAGCAGCACGCCCGAGCGCTTCTGCTCGGCGAACATGAAGTCCTTGATTTCCACGATGCTGGGCACCGCGTCCTTGGCATTGCCAAAGAACTCCAGGCACACGGTGCGCGTGTGCGCGGGCATCTTGTGCACCACCCAGCGGCAGCTGGTGATGAGGCCGTCGCAGCCCTCCTTCTGGATGCCCGGCAGGCCCGACAGAAACTTGTCGGTCACGTCCTTGCCCAGACCTTCCTTGCGGAAGCTGCGACCGGGAATGTCGAGGCGCTCGGTGCGCAGCTTGGTCTTGCCGTCGGCCGCGTAGTACTGCAGCTCGAACAGGGCGCTTTCGGCGTCGTGGATCTTGCCCAGGTTGTGCCCGATGCGCGTGACTTCGAGCCATTCGGCCTGCGGCGTGACCATGCGCCACGAGGCTAGGTTGTCCAGCGCCGTGCCCCACAGCACGGCCTTCTTGCCGCCCGCGTTCATGGCGACGTTGCCGCCGACACAAGACGCTTCGGCCGACGTGGGGTCGACCGCGAACACGAAGCCCGCGCGCTCGGCCGCGTCGGCCACGCGCTGCGTGACCACGCCGGCCTCGGTCCAGATGGTGGGCACCGGCTCGGCCAGGCCGGGCAGCGCCATGTGCTCGACCTCGGTCATCGCCTCGAGCTTCTCGGTGTTGATGACCACGCTGTCCCAGGTCAGCGGAATCGCGCCGCCGGTGTAGCCGGTGCCGCCGCCGCGCGGAATGATGGTCAGGCCCAGCTCGATGCAGCCCTTCACCAACAGCGCCATTTCGGCCTCGGTGTCGGGGCACAGCACCACGAACGGATATTCCACCCGCCAGTCGGTGGCGTCGGTCACGTGCGACACGCGCGAGAGCCCGTCGAACTTGATGTTGTCCTTGGCCGTGAGCCGGCCCAGCACGCGCGTGGCCTTGCGGCGCAGGGCGGCCACGTCGCGGAACTTGGTGTCGAAGGCCGCCACGGCGTCGCCCACCAGCTTGGTGAGCTCGCCCACGAGCTGGTCGCGCGAGGCATCGCTGTCGGGGGTGCGGCGCTTCTGCACTTCGCTCAGGCGGTGCTTGAGGGCCTCGACCAGCTGGCCGCGGCGGCGCGGGTTGTCGAGCAGGTCGTCGACCAGGTAGGGGTTGCGCTGCACCACCCAGATGTCGCCCAGCACCTCGTAGAGCATGCGGGCCGATCGACCGGTGCGGCGCTCGGCGCGCAGGGTCTGCAGCAGTTCCCAGCCGCGTTCGCCCAGCAGGCGAATCACGATTTCTCGGTCGGAGAAGCTGGTGTAGTTGTACGGGATCTCGCGCAGTCGTACAGGCTCTGCGGCCTGTGACAACAGCGTGTTCAACGCGGTCGGAGCATTCATCGGGTGGGGCGCCTCGGCCGGGCGCTGCGCACCCATAGCCGGGCCGGGCATTTTAGGGCAGGCACTGGGGTCTTGCCTCTTTGGCTTGGCGTTGCCCTTGTGCTAAGGGCGCTGACCCTGTGTGCCAGGGCGGTTGTCGTGGCGTGGATGCCGTCGGCCCTCACCCCCGCCCTCTCCCCGGGGGAGAGGGAGCAATACCGGGGAGATGAACAACCGCTGTGCCCAAGGCACCCATCGCCGCCCCCCAAGGAACATCAGAACAGCACGCGACTCCGGATCGTGCCGTTCACCTTGGCCAGCTTCTCCAGCGCCAGGTCGGAGGAGGCGGCGTCGATGTCCATCACCACGTAGCCCACCTTCTCGTTCGTCTGCAGAAACTGCGAGGCGATGTTGATGTGGTTGTCCGAGAAGATCTTGTTGATCTCGGACAGCACGCCCGGCACGTTGCGGTGCACGTGCAGCAAGCGGTGCTTGCCCGGGTGCGCAGGCAGCGCCACCTCGGGAAAGTTGACCGACGAGGTCGAGGTGCCGTTGTCGCTGTATTTGACCAGCTTTTCCGCCACTTCCAGCCCGATGTTGGCCTGCGCCTCCATGGTCGAGCCGCCGATGTGGGGCGTGAGAATCACGTTGTCCAGACCGCGCAGTGGCGACAGGAACTCGTCCTTGTTGCTGCGCGGCTCCACCGGGAACACGTCGATGGCGGCGCCCAGCAGCTTCTTGGCCTTCAGCGCATCGGCCAGCGCCTCGATCTCCACCACCGTGCCGCGCGAGGCGTTGATGAGAATCGAGCCGGGCTTCATCGCCGCGATTTCGGCCGCGCCGATCATCCATTGCGTGGCCTGCGTCTCCGGCACGTGCAGCGTCACGATGTCGCTCTGGCCCAGCAATTGGTGCAGGTCGCGCACCTGGCGCGCGTTGCCCAGAGGCAGTTTGGTGACCACGTCGAAGAACGCCACGTGCATGCCCAGCGCCTCGGCCAGCACCGACAACTGCGCGCCAATGGAGCCGTAGCCCACGATGCCCAGCGTCTTGCCGCGAATTTCAAAGGCGTTGTCGGCCGACTTGAGCCAGCCGCCGCGGTGCGCCACCGCGCTCTTCTCGGGCACGCCGCGCAGCAGCAGGATGGCTTCGGCCAGCACCAGCTCGGCCACCGAACGGGTGTTGGAATACGGCGCGTTGAACACCGCCACGCCATGCTCGCGGGCGGCTTCCAGGTCGACCTGGTTGGTGCCGATGCAAAAGCAGCCGGCGGCCACCAGCTTGTGGGCGGCGGCGAACACCTCGGCGGTCAGTTGCGTGCGCGAACGGATGCCCAGAAAGTGAACGTCGGCGATCTTCGCCTTCAGCTCCGCGTCGGGCAGCGCGCCCGGCAACGACTCGATGTTGGTGTAGCCGGCGGCGCGCAGCACTTCCACGGCCGAGGGGTGAATGCCTTCGAGAAAGAGGAACTTGATCCTGCTCTTGTCGAGGGAAGTTTTGCTGCTCATGGAGGTCTCGCGGAAGGCCCTGGCCGTGGCGACAAGCTGGGCCAAAAAAGGGAGGGCGATGCTAGCATGGTGCGCTGCACCATGCAGGGCGGCGGGCCTTGCCGGACATGATGCAAACAGGGCCATAGGCCCTGGTGCGAACACGGCCAAAACCAACCGCTCAAACAGCGCAAAAAGGGTTTCCCCGATTGGAAGAAACCCGTGGTCCGTGCGCCAATGTGACGCGGCTGTGTCACGCACATGCCATAGCATTCGCGCTTTCCATTTTTCCCTTCAGGAGTCTTCATGCGATTCAAGACGCTCGCGCTGGCATCGGCGCTGGCCGCCACGCTGTTCAACGTGGCTCAGGCCCAGACCGAGATCCAGTGGTGGCATTCCATGACCGCCGTCAACAACGAGTGGGTCAACGACCTGGCCAAGCAGTTCAACGAGAGCCAGAAGGAATACAAGATCGTGCCGACCTTCAAGGGCACGTACGACGAATCCATGACGGCCTCCATCGCGGCATTCCGCTCGGGCAACGCACCGCACATCCTGCAGGTGTTCGAAGTGGGCACCGCCACCATGATGGCCAGCAAGGGCGCGATCATTCCGGTCGGCCAGGTCATGAAGGACGCGGGCGAGAAGTTCGACCCGGCCGCCTACATTCCCGCCGTGGCCGGTTACTACACCGCCCCCAACGGCCAGATGCTGAGCTTCCCGTTCAACAGCTCGACCACCATCTTCTATTTCAACAAGGACGCCTTCAAGGCGGCCGGCCTGCCCACCGACAAGGCACCGGAGACCTGGCCCGAAGTGGTCGCGGCAGCGGCCAAGCTCAAGGCGAGCGGCCACAAGTGCCCGTTCACCACGGCCTGGCAGAACTGGACGCAGGTCGAGAGCTTCTCGGCCTGGCACAACGTGGAATTTGCCAGCAAGGCCAACGGCCTGCAGGGCCTGGACGCGCGCCTGAAGGTGAACTCGCCGCTGCACCTGCGCCACATCGAGAACCTGGCCAGCATGGCCAAGCAGGGCCTGTTCGTCTACAAGGGCCGCGGCAACGTGCCCGAGGCCTCGTTCGTGTCGGGAGAGTGCGCCATGATCAACACGTCTTCGGGCTTCTACGGCAACGTGGCCAAGAACGCCAAGTTCGCCTACGGCCTGGCACCCCTGCCCTACTACCCGGACGTGCCGGGCGCACCGCAGAACACCGTGATCGGCGGCGCCAGCCTGTGGGTGATGTCGGGCAAGAAGCCGGCCGAGTACAAGGGCGTGGCCAAGTTCTTCAGCTTCATCTCGACGCCTGAAGTGCAGTCCGCCAGCCACAAGCGCACGGGCTACCTGCCCGTGACCACCGCTTCGTACAAGCTCACCGAGGAATCGGGCTTCTACAAGCAGAACCCCGGCACCGACGTGGCCGTGACGCAGATGATCCGCAAGGTCACCGACAAGAGCCGCGGCATCCGCCTGGGCAACTATGTGCAGATCCGCGCCATCGAGGACGAAGAGCTCGAACAGGTCTGGAACGGCAAGAAGACGGCCAAGGAAGCCCTGGACGCCATCGTGACCCGTGGCAACGAACAGCTCGAACGCTTTCAGAAGGCAAACAAAAGCTAACGATTGAGCTTCGGGCCTCCGTGTCCGGCTAATATCGCCCGCCCGCGTCCACTCTCATAGAAGAGGGGGCCCGGCGGGATTTTTTATGTAGAGGGATACGAGGGGTTCATGGAAAAACGCGTCTTCTTTCGCTCGGGCTGGTTGCCCTGGCTGCTGCTGACACCGCAAATGGCGGTGATTCTGGTGTTTTTCTTCTGGCCGGCGGGGCAGGCCATCCTGCAGTCGCTGCAGCAGCAAGACGCGTTCGGCACCTCGGTGGAGTTCGTCGGGTTCGACAACTTCAAGCAACTGTGGGGCGACTCGAGCTACGCCGCCTCGTTCAGAACGACGGCCGTGTTCTCGGTGCTGGTGGCCGGCCTCGGCATCAGCCTGTCGCTGGTGCTGGCGGTGTTTGCCGACCGCATCACGCGCGGCGGCACCTTCTACAAGACCATGCTGATCGTTCCCTACGCCGTGGCGCCCGCCGTGGCGGCCGTGCTGTGGGTTTTCATGTTCTCGCCGTCGCTGGGCGTGGTCGCCTATGCGCTGGGCAAGATCGGCATCAACTGGAACCACCTGCTCGACTCGGGCCACGCCATGACGCTGATCGTGATGGCCTCGGTGTGGAAGCAGATTTCGTACAACTTCCTGTTCTTCCTGGCCGGCCTGCAGTCGATTCCCAAGTCGCTGATCGAGGCCGCCGCCATTGACGGCGCGCGCCCGTGGCGCCGCTTCTGGACCGTGCAGTTCCCGCTGCTGTCGCCCACCACCTTCTTCCTGCTGGTGATCAACGTGGTGTACGCCTTCTTCGACACCTTCGCGATCGTCGATGCGGCCACGCAGGGTGGGCCGGGGCAGGACACCACCATCCTGGTCTACAAGGTCTATCACGATGGCTTCAAGAGCCTGGACCTCGGCGGCTCGGCCGCCCAGTCGGTCGTGCTGATGGTGATCGTGGTGGCGCTGACCGTCATCCAGTTCCGCTATGTCGAGAAGAAGGTTCAGTACTGAGCATGAAACAACAACAAAACCAAACGGACGGAGCGCGACATGGTTGAAAGACGCGGCACCCAGGGCATCCTGGCCCACGTGGTGATGATTCTGGGCGTGCTGATCGTCGCCTTCCCGCTGTACCTGGCCTTCGTGGCCTCGACCCACACGGCGCAGGAAATCGTGCAGGCCCCCATGCCGCTGCTGCCAGGCACGCACATGTGGGACAGCTACAAGGCGGCGCTCTTCGGGCGCGAGACCAGCGCGGGCTCCAACGCCCCGGTGGCGCACATGATGTGGGTGAGCTTTGTCACGGCCATGGTGATCGCCGTCGGAAAGATCTCGATCTCGCTGCTGTCGGCCTTCGCCATCGTGTACTTCCGCTTTCCGTTCAAGAAGATCTGCTTCTGGGCCATCTTCGTGACGCTGATGCTGCCGGTGGAAGTGCGCATCCTGCCCACCTACAAGGTGCTGTCGGACCTGAACATGCTCAACAGCTACGCGGGCCTCACGGTGCCGCTGATTGCCTCGGCCACGGCCACCTTCCTGTTCCGCCAGTTCTTTCTGACGGTGCCCGACGAGCTGACCGAAGCCTCGCGCATGGACGGCGCGAGCCCGATGCGCTTTTTCATCGACGTGCTGCTGCCGCTGTCCAAGACCTCGATTGCGGCGCTGTTCGTGATCCAGTTCATCTACGGCTGGAACCAGTACCTGTGGCCGCTGCTGGCGACCACCAGCGAAGACATGTACCCCGTGGTGGTCGGCATCAAGCGAATGATTGCCGGCGGCGACGGACAGAACGAATGGAACGTGGTGATGGCCACGGCCATCCTCGCGATGCTGCCGCCAGCCCTGGTGGTGATCCTGATGCAAAAGTGGTTCGTCAAGGGCCTCGTAGATACCGAGAAATAAGAAATGGCTGCACTTTCCCTTCGCAACGTCATCAAGCGCTACGGCCACGGGCCGAAAGCCAATCAGGTCATCCACGGCGTGAGCGCCGAAATTGCCGACCATGAATTCATCGTGATCGTGGGCCCGTCGGGCTGCGGCAAGTCCACCCTGCTGCGCATGGTGGCCGGGCTGGAAGAAGTCTCGGCCGGCGAGATCGCCATTGGCAACAAGGTGGTGAACGACCTCGAACCGTCCGAGCGCGACATCGCCATGGTGTTCCAGAACTACGCGCTCTACCCGCACATGAGCGTGTTCGCGAACATGGCCTACGGCCTGAAGATCGCCAAGGTGCCGGTGCCCGAGATCAAGGTGCGCGTGGACAAGGCCGCGAAGATTCTGGAGCTCGGCCACCTGCTGGAACGCAAGCCGCGCGAACTCTCCGGCGGACAGCGCCAGCGCGTGGCCATGGGCCGCGCCATCGTGCGCCAGCCGCAGGTGTTTCTGTTCGACGAGCCCCTGTCCAACCTGGACGCCAAGCTGCGCGCGCAGACCCGCCTCGAAATTCAGAAGCTGCACCGCGAGCTGGGCATCACCTCGCTGTTCGTCACGCACGATCAGGTCGAGGCCATGACGCTGGCGCAGCGCATCATCGTGATGAACGGCGGCGTGATGGACCAGTTCGCCACGCCCGAGGAGGTGTACAACCGCCCCGCCACCACCTTCGTGGCCAGCTTCATCGGCTCGCCGCCCATGAACCTGCTCAAGCACGCGCCGGGCGTGCGCCCGGGCCAGATCCTGGGCATTCGCCCCGAGCACATGACGCTGGACGAAAGCGGCTGGACGGTGCAGGTCGAGCAGGTCGAACTGCTGGGCGCCGAGCGCCTGGTGTACGGGCGCATCGGCGACGAGCAGATCATCATGCGCACCGACGAAGGCGACCGCCCGCCGGTGCCGGGGGACACGGTGAAGATTGCCGCGCGCGAAGAAAAGCTGCACTGGTTCGACGCCGGCTCCGGCAAGCGCGCCGACTGACCGATGGCCGTGCCCATGCCCGCCCTCGCACCCTGGCCCTACCCGCGCTGGGTTGCGCACCGCGGCGCCGGCAAGCTGGCGCCCGAGAACACGCTGGCGGCGTTCCGGCTCGGCGCCTCGCACGGCTACCGCATGTTCGAGTGCGACGCCAAGCTCAGCGCAGACGGCGTGCCCTTTCTGATGCACGACGCCGCGCTGGAGCGCACCACCAGCGGCCAAGGCATCGGCGGCGAGCAGCCATGGCATGCGCTGTCGCAGCTCGATGCCGGCAGCTGGCATTCGCGCGCCTGCGCTGGCGAGCCGCTGCCCACGCTGGAGAACATCGCGCGCTTCTGCCTGGCCAACGGCCATCTGCTGAACATCGAGATCAAGCCCGCGCCGGGCGCCGAGCGCGAGACCGGCGAGGTGGTGGCGCGCGAGGCCGCGCGCCTGTGGCAAGACGCGGCCGTGCCGCCGCTGCTCACGTCGTTTCAGGTGGCGTCGCTGCAGGGCGCGCAGGCCACGCAACCCCAACTGCCGCGCGGCCTGCTGCTCGACAAGCTCTGGGACGGCTGGCTGGACGCGGCCCGCCAGCTCGGCTGCGTGGCCATCGTCTGCAACCACGTCCTGTGGACCGCCGAGGTGGTGGCCCAGGTGCACGGCGCGGGCATGCGCGCGCTGAGCTACACGGTGAACGACGAGGCGGCTGCGCAGCGCCTGATCGACCTGGGCACCGACGGCATCATCACCGACCGGGTCGACCTGTTCAGCCCGGCCGGCTGAGGCGCACGTCTCTTACAGGCTCTTACCTCATGGCCGCTTCTATGATGCGGCCATGAAACGGACCTCTCGCCTGGCGAGCCACTGCCTCGCCTTCCTGTTGGCCCTGTCGCTACTGTCACTCCTGTCACTGAGTGGCGCTGCGTTCGCGCAGCCAGACGCCAGCATGAGCGCCGGCAGCGGCAACCCCAACAACAGCGCCAACACCGCCGTTGCGCCACCACCGGCGCCGACGGTGGCCGAGCTGCGCACGCAGTTCAACAAAATCACGGCCGACGCCGCCACCAGCACCGACGACGACCCGCGCAGGCAGCTCTCGCTGATCAGCGACATCGGCGCTCAGGCCGACAAGTTTGTCGCCGCGCGCACCGGCGACCTCGCCGACCTCAACGCGCGGCTAGGCGAGCTCGGCAACCCGCCCGGCGCCGGCGCCACCGAAGACCCCGACATCACCCGCCAGCGCGCGCGCCTCACCAAGGAGCGCAACGCGCTGGACGCGGACATCCGGCTCGCCAAGCTGCTGTCGATCGACGTGCGCCAGCGCGGCGCCGACCTGGTCACGCAGCGGCGCGAGCTGTTCGAGGCCCAGCTCACCGAGCGCGCGGCCTCGCCGCTGACCGGCGCCTTCTGGAACGACCTGAAGGAGGCCTGGCCCGACGACCTCGAACGGCTGCAGGCCATGGGCGCGGCACTCAACGAAGGGTTCGACCAGGCGCTGGCGCCCGCGTCGCGCACGCTGGTGATTGCCGCGCTCATCGGCGCGCTGCTGCTGGCCTTTGCCGGCATCTGGGGCGCCGAGCGCGCGCTCACGCACCTGGCGATGCGGATGCTGCCGGCCGGACGGCTGCGGCGTTCGCTGCTGGTGATTGCCATCGTTGCGAGCCATGTGCTGCTGGTGGCGCTGGCCGCGCACGGCTTCGTCGAAGTGCTCAAGGCGCACGCCACCTGGGACGCGCAGGCGCGAAAGGCGCTGCAGTCGACGGCCCAGGCGCTGACTTTCATGGCCTTCGTGATCGGCCTGGGCCGCGCGCTGCTGGCCACGTCGCGCCCCTCCTGGCGGCTGCCGCCCATTCCCGACGCCACGGCCAGCAAGCTCGCGGTGCTGCCCTGGCTGGTGGCGCTGGTGGCGGCGCTGGCCTGGACGCCGGCCGAGATCAACGCGCTGGTCGACGCCAGCTTCGCGGCCGTGGTGGCCACGCACGTGCTGACGGCGCTGGTCCTCACCGCGCTGGTCGGCACCGTGATCTACCGGCTGAAGGCACTGCGCGCCGACGCCCCCGAGGCCGGCCTGCCCGAGCGGCCGATGTGGGTCGGCCTGCTGGTGGCGCTGATTGGCGCGCTGATGATCGCCATCTGGGTGCTGGTGGCGCTGGGCTATGTGGCGCTGGGCAGCTTCCTGGCCTCGCAGCTGACCTGGACCGGCATTGTGGCGGCGGCCTTCTATGTGCTGTTCAAGTTTGCCGACGACGTGTTCATGGCCGTCGTTTCGTCGCGCAGCGCCTTCGGGCAGAAGCTGCAGAAAAGCTTCGGCCTGGCGCCGCAGACGCTGGACCAGACGGCCACGGTGCTGTCGGGCATCAGCCGCGTGGCGCTGTTCGTGTACATGCTGATTGCGCTGGCCGCGCCGCTGGGCACCTCGCCGGGCGAGGTGTTCCAGCGCAGCGGCAAGCTCGGCAGCGGCGTGAAGGTGGGCGAGTTTCAGCTGGTGCCGGGCGCCATCTTGAGCGCCATCGGGGTGGCGCTGGTCGGCTTCATCGTGCTGCGGGTGTTCAAGCGCTGGCTGGAGCGCAGCTACCTGCCCAACACACAGCTGGAGCCGGGCATGCAGAGCTCCATCACCACGCTGCTGGGCTATGTGGGCGGCATTCTGGTGGTCGCGTTCACGCTGTCGGCCATGGGCATTGGCATCGAGCGCATCGCGTGGGTGGCCAGCGCGCTGTCGGTGGGCATCGGTTTCGGCCTGCAGGCGATCGTGCAGAACTTCATATCGGGCCTGATCCTGCTGGCCGAGCAGCCGGTGAAGGTGGGCGACTGGGTGGTGCTGGGCACGGCCGAGGGCGACGTGCGGCGCATCAACGTGCGCGCCACCGAGATCCAGCTGGGCGACCGCTCCACGCTGATCGTGCCCAACTCGGAGTTCATCACCAAGACCGTGCGCAACATGACCCTGGCCAACGCCGAGGGCCGCGTGCTGATCCGCCTGCCCATGCCGCTGACCACCGACGCGCAGCGCGTGCGCGACCTGATCCTCACGGCCTGCAGGGCGCACGAGGGCGTGCTGGAAACACCGGCGCCGTCGCTCACGCTCGAAGGCATCGAGAACGGGTTGCTGATCTTCCAGGCGATTGCCTATGTACCGAGCCCCCGGCTGGCGGGCGGCGTGCGCAGCGACCTGCTGTTCGTGATTCTGGACGAGCTGAAGAAGGCTTCGCTGCCGTTGGCGGTGCCGACGATGGTGCTGGCTGCGACGTCCACGGCACCTGCGTCCGAGCCGCTGGCCACGCCCAGCGTGCCGTCGTCGCCTGCTTCGCCGATTCCGGGCGTGCAGCTTTGAGGCGCCGCGAGACGCTGCACGGTTACAAGCCGCTGCCGGCCTGATGGCTTTGCCCGCTGACTGGCTCGTGCGCGCCATGCGCGCGGACGACCTCGACGCCGTGCTCGCGGTGCAGCTCGCGTGCTACGGCGCGGGCTTCGTGGAGAGCGGTGAAGTCATCGCACGACGGCTCGCTGCGGCACCGCAGACGGGCTGGGTCACCGAACACCAAGGGCGCGTGCGGGCCTATCTGGCGGGTTATCCGTCGGTGGCAGGCAAGCTCACGCCCCTGCATGGGGAGTTCGAGGTGGCCACGGCGCCCGATTCGCTCTACCTGCACGACCTGGCCGTGCACCCGAACGCTGCTGGGCTGGGCCTGGGGCCATGGCTGGTGCGCCATGCCTGGGCGCATGCCGCGCAGGCCGGCTGGCGGCATTCCACGCTGGTGTCGGTGCAGTCTGCGGTGGGCTTCTGGGAACGCCAGGGCTACGCGCCGGCACAGCCCGCCGGCCAGGAGCAACAGGCCCGGCTGGCCACCTACCCGGGCGACTCGGTTTTCATGATGCGACAGCTGGGCTGACCCGCCCGGTGAGCTGTCAGCCGCGCCAGCCGCGCATCGCCAGCCACTGCACGGTGCCGCACACCACCACCAGCGCGGCGTAGGTCACCATGGCGCCGTCGCGCCCGAACACCGCGAGGCCGACCACCGACACCCCCACGCCGGCCCCGAAGGTCAGCGCCCACTGGGCCCACCAGCGGGGCACCCCGGTGCGCTTGCCGCCCAGGTAACGGCCGGCCAGGACCAGCACCAGAGCCAGAAAAGCCGCGGGTGCCACAAAATTAAGCAGGTGATTGAAAAAGGCCAACAGGTCCATCGGAAGGGTCGCCGCGTGCGTGAGCCATGCGGCCGGCGTTATGGCTGTCATAGGGAAAGCGATTTGTCCCTGCGCAAGCCTTGTGCGGCTGCTGATTTTATAATCACGCGCATGTCAGTCTGGGCTCTCGGCTTGAACCACACGACCGCGCCGCTCGATCTGCGCGGCCGTTTCGCGTTCGCGCTCGATCAGATCGCCCCCACGCTGCAAAGCCTGCGTGGTTCCTTCGCCTCTGGCAGCCACCCCCAGGTCGAGGCCGCAATCATCTCCACCTGCAACCGCACCGAGATCTATTGCGCCTCGGAGCACATCGCGCTGGACCACACTTTCGGCTGGCTGGCGCAAAGCGGTGGCGTGGCGCCGGCCCTGCTGCGCTCGCATGCCTACACCCTGCACGACGACCAAGCCGCGCGCCACGCCTTTCGCGTGGCCAGCGGGCTCGACTCCATGGTGCTGGGCGAGGCACAGATCCTCGGCCAGATGAAAGACGCCGTGCGCGCGGCCGAAACCGCCGGCGCGCTCGGCAGCACGCTGAACCAGCTGTTCCAGCGCTCGTTCGCCGTGGCCAAGGAAGTGCGCACGGCCACCGAGATCGGCGCGCACTCCATCAGTATGGCCGCCGCCGCGGTGCGTCTGGCCGGCCAGTTGTTCGAAGACCTGCGCACCACGCGCGTGCTGTTCGTGGGCGCGGGCGAAATGATCGACCTGGCCGCCACGCACTTCGCGGCCAGGGAGCCCAAGTCGATCGTCATTGCCAACCGCACGCTGGAGCGCGGCGAAAAACTGGCCTCGCGCTTCGGCGGCGAGGCCATGCGACTGGCCGACCTGCCCTCGCGGCTGGCCGAGTTCGACATCGTGGTGAGCTGCACCGCCAGCACGCTGCCGATCATCGGCCTGGGTGCCGTGGAGCGCGCACTCAAGGCGCGCAAGCACCGCCCGATGTTCATGGTCGACCTGGCCGTGCCGCGCGACATCGAGCCCGAAGTGAAGGCGCTGGAAGACATCTACCTGTACACCGTCGACGATCTGGCCCAGGTGGTGCAACAGGGCCAGGCCAACCGCCAGGCCGCCGTGGCGCAGGCCGAAGTCATCATCGACGCGGGCGTTCAGAGCTTCATGCACTGGCTGGGCCAGCGCGGCACGGTGCCGCTGATCCAGCAGCTCAATGCTCAGGCCGACGAATGGCGTGCCGCCGAAATGGCGCGCGCGCGCAAGCTGCTGGCCAAGGGCGAACCGGTCGAGGCCGTGCTCGAAGCCATGTCGCGCGGGCTCACCCAGAAAATGATGCACGGCGCCATGGCCGAGCTGCACTCGGGCGATGCCGGCTCGCGCGAGCAAACCGCGCAGACCATCTCGCGCCTGTTCCTGCGCAAAGAGCGTTAGCGACGCTGGTCATCGCCCGGCCCATGGCCGTGGCTTTCATGCGCCTGCAGTCGCACGGCGGCATTCCCTCATTTTTTTCGAGCTTCCCCGAGCCCTTTTCGCCGTGAAATCATTCCTGCGCCACCAACTCGAACGCTACGCCCAGCGCCTGGGCGAGCTCGACTTCCTGCTCTCGCGCGAAGACATCATGAGCGACATGGCGCAGTACCGCACCATCTCGCGCGAGCATGCCGAAATCACCCAGATCGCCGGGCGCTACGAGCGCTACAAGCAGCGCGAGGCCGACATCGCCGGGGCGAAAGAAATGCTCGGCGATCCCGACATGGCCGAAATGGCGATGGAAGAAATCGCAGGCGCCGAAGCCGAGCTGGTTCAGCTCGAAGAAGAACTGCAGCGCCTGCTGCTGCCCAAGGACCCGGACGACGCGCGCAATGCCTTCATGGAAATCCGCGCCGGCACGGGCGGCGACGAGTCGGCCCTGTTCGCGGGCGACCTGCTGCGCATGTACACGCGCTATTGCGAGCGCGTGGGGCTGCGTTGCGAGATCGTGAGCGAGAGCGCGAGCGAGCTCGGCGGCTACAAGGAAGTGGTGATCCGCATCGTCGGCGACGAGGTCTTCGGCAAGCTGCGCTTCGAGTCCGGCGGCCACCGCGTGCAACGCGTGCCGGCGACCGAGACGCAGGGCCGCATCCACACCAGCGCCTGCACGGTGGCCGTGCTGGCCGAGCCCGACGAAACCGTGGCGGTGCAGATCAACCCGGCCGACCTGCGCATCGACACCTACCGCGCGAGCGGCGCCGGCGGGCAGCACATCAACAAGACCGATTCGGCCGTGCGCATCACGCACATTCCGACCGGCATCGTGGCCGAGTGCCAGGACGACCGCAGCCAGCACCGCAACAAGGCCAAGGCGCTGCAGGTGCTGTCGGCCCGCATCCAGGAGAAGGACCGCAGCGAGCGCGCCGCCAAGGACGCCGCCATGCGCAAGGGGCTGATCGGCAGCGGCGACCGCTCCGACCGCATTCGCACCTACAACTTTCCGCAGGGCCGGCTCACCGACCACCGCATCAACCTCACGCTCTACAAGCTGCTGGCCATCATGGAAGGCGACCTGGGCGACGTGCTCGAAGCCCTGCGCGCCGCGCGCGAGGCCGAGCAACTGGCCGAGCTCGAATCGAGCCTGCCGGCGTGATGAGCACCGAGAACCCGTTGCCGTCGACCGTGGCGCAGGCGCTGCATGCGGCCGTGGCGCTGGGCGTGGAACGGCTCGATGCACAGCTGCTGCTGCTGCACGCCCTGGGCCGCGCGCCGCATGACCGCGCCTGGCTGCTGGCGCACGACACCGACGCCATGCCCGAGGCCGCATGGTCCGCACTGGCCGCGCAGCTGTCGCGCCGCCTGGCCGGCGAGCCGGTGGCCTACCTGCTGGGCGAAAAGGAATTTCACGGCCTGGCCTTGCAGGTCGATGCACGCGTGCTGGTGCCGCGACCCGACACCGAGACGCTGGTCGAATGGGCCCTGCATTGCCTCGAAGGCCATGCCACGCCGCGCGTGCTCGACCTGGGCACCGGCAGCGGCGCCATCGCGCTGGCGCTGCAACACGCCCGCCCCGACGCGCAGGTCGACGCAGTCGACGCCAGCGCCGGCGCGCTCGCGGTCGCCCAGGCCAACGCCCAGCGCCTGGGCCTGCCGGTGCGCTTCGCGCAGGCCAACTGGCTCGATGGCGCCGGCAACGGCTACACGGTCATCGCCAGCAACCCGCCGTACATCGCCTCCGGCGACCCGCACCTGCCCGCGCTGCGCCACGAGCCGGTTTCCGCCCTGGTGGCGGGCGCGGACGGCCTCGACGACATCCGTCAGATCGTTCAGCACGCCCCCGCGCACCTCGCGCCCAGCGGCTGGCTGCTGCTCGAACACGGCCACGACCAGGCCGCCGCCGTGCGCCAACTGCTCGCCGAACGCGGCTTTGCCGACGTGCAAAGCCGCGACGACCTTGCCGGCATCCCGCGCTGCTCAGGCGGGATCTGGCGCGCGGTGAAATAATCCCTCCAGCCCACTTTTCAGGAGTTCCCATGTCCGACGCTCAGCAACGCATTGACGATCTCGTCAAAACCAACGAACTCGTGCTCTTCATGAAGGGCAACGCCAGTTTCCCGATGTGCGGTTTCTCGGGCCGCGCCATCCAGATCCTGAAGGCCGTCGGTGTCGACACCAAGGCGCTGAAGACCGTCAACGTGCTGGAAGACGATGGCATTCGCCAGGGCATCAAGGAATACAGCAACTGGCCCACCATTCCGCAGCTGTACGTGAAGGGCGAGTTCATCGGCGGCTCGGACATCATGATGGAGATGTACGAGTCCGGCGAGCTGCAGCAAGTGGTGAACGGCAGCCCTGCCTGAGCCAATAGAAGGCTGCAATGAGCCACGATCACGGCCATTCGCACGACCATTCGCACGCGCATGACGACCCTGCGGGCGATACCGGCGACATGGCCGAACCGGCCTGGAAGCATGACGGCGTGCGTGTGGTCGGGGCCAACCAGCTGGACGTCAACACCGCGCAGACGCCCGGCATGAACCGGGCGGCGGCCATCAACTTTGCGCGCGTCGGCGCGCAAAAGCTCTGGGCCGGCACCGTCACCATCCATGCGGACGCCAAGACCGGTGCCCATCACCATGGCCCGCTCGAATCGGTGATCTACGTGGTGCGCGGGCGGGCGCGCATGCGCTGGGGCGAGAAGCTCGAGTTCACGGCAGAGGCCGGCCCGGGCGACTTCATCTATGTGCCGCCTTTCGTGCCGCACCAGGAAATCAACGCCAGCGCGACCGAGCCGCTCGAATGCGTGCTGTGCCGCAGCGACGGCGAAGCGGTGGCAGTGAACCTCGACATCGAGCCCGTCGAAAAGCCGGAATCGGTTCTCTGGGTCGACCCGACCCACCCGCACGGCGGGGTGTGAAGGTTTTTGCGAGGCCGAGTCATGGCACCATGGCACTCTTCACCGTGCCACCATGACCCTGACCCAAAGCCTGCTCATCATCGTCTTGCTGATCGCGTTGAGCGCGTTCTTCTCCCTTGCCGAAATCACCCTGGCCGCGTCTCGCCGCCTGCGTTTGCGCCAGATGGCCGACGAGGGCGACCCGCGCGCTGAAAAAGTGCTGCGGGTGCAGGAGCAGCCCGGCCACTATTTCACCGTGGTGCAGATCGGCCTCAACGCTGTGGCCATCCTCGGCGGCGTGGTCGGCGAGGGGTCGCTGAGCCCCTACTTCGCAGGCTTCTTCGAACGCTGGTTGAGCGTGGAGGCCTCGGCCAGCGTGGCCTTTTTGTGCTCGTTCGTCATCGTCATCGCGGTATTCCTGGTGTTCGCCGACCTGTTCCCCAAACGCCTGGGCATGAGCAACCCCGAGCAGCTGGCGGTGCGCATGGTCGGGCCGATGCAGCTGCTCATCACCACCTTCAAGCCGCTGGTGTGGTTCTTCACGCGCTGCACCGACCTGCTGTTCAAGGTGCTCGGCATGCCGATGGCGCGCGACGACAAGATCACCTCGGCCGACATCCTTGCCATGACCGAAGCCGGTGCTCGCGCGGGCGTGCTCGCGGTGCGCGAGCAGCAGGTGATCGCCAATGTGTTCGAGCTGGAGACGCGCCTGGTGAGCAGCGTGATGACCGCGCGCGAGAGCATTGCCTGGTTTTTGCACGACGACCCCGAGTCGGTGCTGCGCGCGCGCATCGTGGCCGAGCCTTTCTCGGCCTACCCGGTGTGCGACGGCGACATCGACCATGTGCTGGGCTACGTGGACGCCAAGGACATGTTCCAGCGCGTGCTCAGCGGCCAGCCGCTGGCCTTCGACCAGGGCCTGCCGCTGCACAAGGCGCTGGTCATTCCCGACCGGCTGTCGCTCACGGAAGTGCTCGAGCAGTTCCAGCAGGCGCACGAAGACTTCGCGATCATCGTCAACGAATACAGCCTGGTGGTGGGCGTGATCACGCTCAACGACGTGATGAGCACGGTGATGGGCGACCTGGTCACCATGCCCGACGAAGAGCAGATCGTGCGGCGCGACGAGAACTCGTGGCTCATCGACGGCGTCACGCCCATCCAGGATGTGCAGCGCGCGCTGCACATCGACGAGCTGCCGCACGCGGAAGAGTACGAAACGCTCGCAGGCTTCCTGATGGTGATGCTGCGCCGCGTGCCCAAGCGCACCGACAGCGTGACCTGGGGCGGCTACACCTTCGAGGTGATGGACGTGGACAGCTACCGCATCGACCAGGTGATGGTCACCAAGGGCTCGGCCACCGCGAAGGCACCGCCCAGCTGACGGCGCGCGGCTGCGTTGTTCAGCCAGCCGCCGCCCGGTCCTTGTCGCGCTCGCGTTCCTTGTCGTTGAACGCCCAGAGCCGCTGGTTCGCAAAAATTGCGTTGGGGTACGGCGACTTGCCGCGGCTGCCGTTGTAGCGGCCCAGCGTCATGTACAGATCGCCGTTCTCGCGGTCGAGGTAGTGACGCAATATGACGCAGCCGAAGCGCAGGTTGGTCTGCATGTGGAACAGCTTGGCCGAATCGCTGTCGCCGATCACGCGGGTCCAGAACGGCATGACCTGCATGTAGCCGCGCGCACCCGCGCTGGACACCGCGAACTTGCGGAAGTTGCTTTCGACCTGCACCAGCCCCAGCACCAGGCTCACCTCGAGGCCCGAGCGCTTGGCTTCGTACCAAACGGTCTGCAGCAGCTCGATGCGCGAAGGCGCGTCAGCCACTTTCTTCTTCAGCCGCTCGCTCATTTCGCCCAGCCAACGCAGGTAGGCCAGACGCGCCTCGGTGTTCGCGAACTGCGGCACCGGCGGCGCCTTGTTGTGGATGGCCGAGCTGAGCGCGGTGCGCACCGAGTCGATCAGAGGCTCCTCGATCTGCGCGCCCGCCAGGGCGGTGCGCGGCAACGACAGCGTTGCAAGGGCTCCCGCCGTCACGGCGGCGCCCAGGCACTGGCGTCGCGAGAGGCCGCCCTCCAGGCTCATTTCGCGAGCTTGCCGGCAATGAATTCGGCAATGCCGGCGGCAGGCACCTTGGTGGCGGCGGTGTCGCGGCGGCCCTGGTATTCGAGCTGGCCTTCTTTCAGGCCGCGGTCGGAAATGACCACGCGGTGCGGCACGCCGATCAGCTCCCAGTCGGCGAACATCGCGCCGGGGCGTTCGCCGCGGTCGTCGAGCAACACGTCCACGCCCTTGGCAAGCAGCTCTTCGTAGAGCGCTTCGGCAGCGGTCTTGACCTCGGCGCTGCGGTCCATGCCGATCGGGCAGACCACCACCGTGAAGGGCGCGATCGCGTCGGGCCAGATGATGCCGCGCTCGTCGTGGTTCTGTTCGATGGCCGCCGCCGGCAGGCGGGTGATGCCGATGCCGTAGCAGCCCATTTCCAGGAACTGCGGCTTGCCGCCTTCGTCGAGGTAGGTGGCGTTCATGTCCTTGCTGTACTTGGTGCCCAACACAAACACGTGGCCCACTTCGATGCCGCGCTCGATGGCCAGCACGCCCTTGCCGTCGGGCGAGGCGTCGCCGGCGACCACGTTGCGCAGGTCGGCCACGAGCTCGGGCTCGGGGAGGTCGCGGCCCCAGTTGACGCCGGTCATGTGAAAGTCGACCTCGTTGGCGCCGGTGATCCAGTCGGCCATGACCGCCACTTCGCGGTCGGCCACCATCTTCACCGGCTTCTTGAGGTTCAGCGGGCCGAGGTAGCCCGGCTTGCAGCCGAAGTGCTCGTCGATCTCGGCCAGGGTCGCGAAGCGGAAGCCCTTGTCAAGGCCCGGCAGCTTGCCGACCTTGATCTCGTTCATGTCATGGTCGCCGCGCAGCAGCAGCAGCCAGACCTGCGAGCCCTTGACGTTGCCGGCCGCGTCGACGATTTCGGTGGCCAGCACAAGCGACTTCACCGTGGTCGACAGTGGCACGCCGAGCAGCACGGCCACGTCTTCGCAAGTGCTCTTGCCCGGGGTGGGCGTCTTCTCGAGCGCATTGGCGGCCGCAGGACGCGGGCCGGCCGGGGCGAGCGCCTCGGCCTTTTCCATGTTGGCGGCGTAGCTGCTGTCGGGGCAATAGACGATGGCATCTTCGCCCGTGGCGGCAATCACCTGGAACTCTTCGCTCAGGTCGCCGCCGATGGCGCCGCTGTCCGCCGCCACGGCGCGGTAACGCAGGCCGAAGCGGTCGAAGATGTTGCGGTAGGCCTGCGCCATGACCTGGTAGCTGGCCTTGGCGGCATCGAGGTCGCGGTCGAAGCTGTAGGCGTCCTTCATGATGAATTCGCGCCCGCGCATCAGGCCGAAGCGCGGACGGCGCTCGTCACGGAACTTGGTCTGGATCTGGTAGAAATTCTTCGGCAGCTGCTTGTAGCTGCGGATTTCCTGGCGCGCGATGTCGGTCACAACCTCTTCGCTGGTCGGCTGGATCACGAAGTCGCGGTCGTGGCGGTCCTTGATGCGCAGCAGCTCGGGGCCCATCTTCTCGAAGCGCCCGGTCTCCTGCCAGAACTCTGCCGGCTGCACCACGGGCATGGCCATCTCGACGGCACCGGCGCGGTTCATTTCCTCGCGCACGATCGCTTCGACCTTGCGGATCACCCGCAGGCCCATGGGCATGTAGGTGTAGATGCCCGTGCCGAGCTTCTTGATCATGCCGGCACGTGTCATGAGCCGGTGGCTCGCGACCTCGGCGTCAGCGGGCGCTTCCTTGAGGGTGGAGACAAAAAATCGGGAAGCTTTCATCGGGATCGCGGTGATGGATGCAAAGTGGAAGTGGGGGACTGCTCCCCCGGAGAGACCCTGAGGGACTGGCATCGGCAGCTTGCCGGGGACACCCCGGCATGCATAATCGACTCAGTTCAAAAATTGGGGTTTGATTATGCTCGACCGGGACGGCTTCAGGCCCAACGTCGGCATCATCCTGCTCAACCAGAGAAACCAGGTTTTCTGGGGCAAGCGCATACGCACCCACTCCTGGCAGTTTCCGCAAGGCGGCATAGATCGCGGCGAGAGTCCCGAGCAAGCCATGTTCCGGGAACTGCATGAGGAAGTGGGGCTCCACCCGGAGCATGTGCGCATCGTTGCCCGTACCCGTGACTGGTTGCGCTACGAGGTGCCGGATCGGTTCATCCGCCGTGACGCACGGGGCCACTACAAGGGCCAGAAGCAAATCTGGTATTTGCTGCAACTTGTCGGACACGACTGGGATCTGAACCTGCGTGCCACCGACCATCCCGAATTCGATGCTTGGCGCTGGCACGACTACTGGGTGCCGCTCGACGTGGTCGTCGAGTTCAAGCGCGGCGTCTACGAGATGGCGCTCACCGAGCTTGCTCGCTACCTGCCACGGCAGGATTTCCGCAACCGCTTCCTGCGCAGCAACGTGCGTGCCCGAGAGTTCGAGCGCCACTCGCTGGACGCAGGAGCGCCTCCCGGACTGGACCTGCCGCCCGGCGGCAGTTTCGATCCGCATCCCGACATTCCTTCCGCGAGTGATGAACCTCCTTCCCACCTCCAAGCGCCCTTCTTTCCGACGCAACGCTGAACGCGCGCTCCTGCTCGTGTGCTTCGGCGTCTTCGCCGGATGCGCCTCTGGCCCGCACGACACCGACAACGCCGACTGGGCCCAGTCGGGCATGCCGCCGCCGCCCAAGCGCTACGAGACGGACCGTGAGTGGGAAGAAACCGCGACGCCGCCACCACCGGCTTTCAGCGACAGCCGACTGTTGGAAATCGAGATGCCACCGTACATGTCCCTGAAGTTCGGGGTCGATCCCAACACGATCAGCATCACCGGCGACGGCATCGTGCGCTACGTGGTGGTGGCGCACAACAAGAGCGGCGGTGGCGTCAACGCGTTCTACGAAGGCGTGCGCTGCTCGACGGCGGAAATGAAGAGCTACGCCCGCTACAACAGCGGTGCCTGGCAGGACACGCCCAAGCCCGAGTGGAAGCGCCTCAACGACCTGAACTCCAGCTACACCCGGGCGCTGTCGAGGCAGGGCCTTTGTCGCGGCAATGCGCCTCGCGCCTCGGTCGGCGAAATGGTGCAGAACATCCGCAACCCGGTGCGGGAAGTGCAGTAAGCCTGCACTTGCAGCGAGCAGAAAACAACAACGGGGCCTCGGCCCCGTTGTTGTTTTCAGCCCGGCATCAGCACCATGTTGTCGCGGTGGACCATTTCAGGCTCCGCCACGTAACCGAGCAAACGCTCGAATTCGCTCGACGGCTTGCGGCACAGCAGCCGTGCTTCCACGCTCGAGTAGTTGGCCAGGCCCCGCGCAAGTTCAACGCCGTCGACGTCGCGCACCGCGATCACATCGCCGCGCGAAAACTCGCCCGACACGCTGGTCATGCCGATCGGCAACAGGCTCTTGCCCTCGGCGCGCACCTTGGCGGCGGCCCCTGCGTCGACGACCACCGCACCGCGCAGCTGCAGGTGGTCGGCCATCCAGCGCTTGCGCGCCTGATGCTTGGCGGTCTGCGCCACCAGCAGCGTGCCGATGGCTTCGCCGCGCGTGAGGCGCAGCAGCGCATCGGTTTCGCGGCCCCAGGCGATGACGGTGGATGCGCCCGATCCGGCCGCGCGCTTGGCCGCGAGGATTTTCGTGATCATGCCGCCGCGCCCGATGCTCGAGCCCGCGCCACCCGCCATGGCTTCGAGCGCCGGGTCGCCGGCTGCGGCTTCATGCACGAACTTTGCGTTGGGGTCCTTGCGCGGATCGGCGGTGTACAGGCCCTTCTGGTCCGTGAGGATGACCAACGCATCGGCCTCGACCAGGTTGGCCACGAGCGCGCCGAGCGTGTCGTTGTCGCCGAACTTGATCTCGTCGTTGACGACGGTGTCGTTCTCGTTGATGACAGGCACCACGCCCAGCTTGAGCAAGGTGACGAGGGTCGATCGGGCATTGAGGTAGCGCTCGCGATCGGCCAGGTCGGCGTGCGTCAGCAGCACCTGCGCGCTGCCGATCTCGTTCTCGCGCAGCTTGGTCTCGTACATCTGGGCCAGGCCCATCTGGCCGACGGCGGCGGCGGCCTGAAGCTCGTTGATTTCATGCGGCCGGGTGCGCCAGCCGAGACGCTTCATGCCTTCGGCAATGGCGCCGCTAGACACCATGACCACCTCACGCCCTTCGCGCACCAGCACCGCCAGTTGCCGGCACCACTCGCCGATGGCCACGTCGTCGAGCCCGCGACCTTCGTTGGTCACGAGGCTGGAGCCAACCTTGACGACGATTCGGCGGGCATCCCGCAAAGCTGTGGATCCGGAATTCGAGGTCATTTCAGGGGTGCGGGCGTGAGGCTGCGAGGGTTGCTGTCGGTCTACTTTTCCATCGGTCTGCAGGCAGCCCCGCAAGGGGTGCCGCGGTGCCGCTCAGGTGCTCTCGGGCGGCAAGGGCACGAAGCGCGGGTCGATGTCGACCGGCGCCTGTTCAGCCACCTGCTGCGCCTTGACCTGCTGGTAGACGGCCTGCACCAGGTGTTCGCAGCCCTCGCGTGTAAGCGCCGAGATCTCGAACACGGGGCCTTTGAAGCGCAGGCGCTTCACGACGTCCTTGACGAGCGCCGCGCGTTCTTCCACAGGCACCATGTCGAGCTTGTTGAGTACCAGCCAACGCGGCTTTTCGTACAACGCAGCGTCGTACTTCTTGAGCTCGCCGACGATGGCCTTGGCCTGCGCGACCGGGTCGACGGCATCGTCGAAGGGCGCCATGTCGATCACATGCAGCAGCAAACGCGTGCGCTGCAGGTGACGCAGGAACAGATGGCCCAGACCAGCGCCTTCGGCGGCGCCTTCGATCAGGCCGGGAAGGTCGGCCACCACGAAGCTCTGCTCCGGACCGACGCGCACCACGCCCAGGTTGGGGTGCAGCGTGGTGAAGGGATAGTCCGCAATGCGCGGACGGGCATTGGAAACGGCGCTGATAAGCGTCGACTTGCCGGCATTCGGCATGCCGAGCAGGCCCACGTCGGCCAGCACCTTCAGCTCGAGCTTGACGTTGCGCTTTTCGCCGGGCCAGCCGGGCGTCTTCTGACGCGGCGCGCGGTTGATGGCGCTCTTGAAACGCATGTTGCCGAAGCCACCGTCACCGCCCTTGGCGATGGTGATGACCTCGCCCTCTTCCAGCAGCTCGAACAGCACCTCGCCCGTTTCGGCGTCGGAGATGATGGTGCCGACCGGCATCTTGAGCGTGATGTCGTCACCGGCGGCGCCGAACATGTCGGAGCCCATGCCGTGCTCGCCGCGCTTGGCCTCGTGGCGGCGCGAGTAGCGGAAATCGACCAGCGTGTTCAGATTCGAGTCGGCCACCGCGAAGACGTGGCCGCCACGGCCACCGTCGCCGCCGTTGGGGCCGCCGAATTCCTTGTATTTCTCATGACGGAACGACACGCAGCCGTTGCCGCCATCGCCGGCGGCGATGTCGATGAAGGCTTCGTCGACGAACTTCATGGGATGTCCAATTTACAAATGAAGAAGCCCCGGCAATGCGGGGCCTCGGGTGATCAAGGTGACGCGAGGCTTACGCCGCGGGGGTCACGTTGACCGTGTGCTTGTTCAGGGCACCCTTGTGACCGAACGACACGTGGCCTTCGACCAGGGCAAACAGCGTGTGGTCCTTGCCCACGCCGACGTTCACGCCGGGGTGGAACCGGGTGCCGCGCTGGCGCACGATGATCGCGCCTGCGCTGATCAGTTCGCCGCCAAACGCTTTCACGCCGAGCATCTTGGGCTTGGAATCGCGCCCGTTTCGCGTTGAGCCGCCGCCTTTTTTCTGTGCCATGGAATGTGTGCTCCTTAGCCGGCGATCGCGCCAATTTGCAGTTCGGTGAACTGCTGGCGATGGCCTTGACGTTTCTGATAGTGCTTGCGACGGCGCATCTTGAAGATGCCGACCTTGTCGTGCTTGCCGTGCGACAGTACCGTGACTGTCACCGTTGCGCCGGACACCAGGGGCGTGCCAACCTTGATTTCAGCGCCGTTTCCGACTGCCAGAACCTGGTCGATCACGATTTCCTGGCCTACGTCCGCAGCAATCTGTTCTACTTTAATTTTTTCGCCGGAAGCAACGCGATATTGCTTGCCGCCGGTTTTTATGACCGCGTACATGTAAACCTCTTAGAAATTGAGTCTCCACGGCGAATTCCGCAGAGCCCAAGATTATAGCGCGGTTTGGGCCTGCCGGCCATCGCGGGGGCTGGCTGTCCCGGCGAGCAGCCGCGGCTCCCTATAATTTGGGCCTTCAAGCCCCCTTCATCGCGGGGCGTTCATCACTCCCAGCAGCGCCCTGCGCCCCCGCTTTGCCAGTTCCTGCCGCCGACACCTCCCCCACCGCCACCGTGCTGGACCTGATTGCCGGCGACATGGTCGAAGTCGACCGTGTGATTGCCCAACGCCTCGACACGGGCGTGCCGCTGGTCAGCCAAGTCTCCAAGTACATCATCTCCGCCGGCGGCAAACGCCTGCGACCGGCATTGCTGCTGTTGATGTCGGGCGCGCTGGGCTACACCGGCGAGCAGCGCTTCAACTTGGCGGCCGTGGTGGAGTTCATTCACACCGCCACCCTGCTGCACGACGACGTGGTCGACGAATCGACCCTGCGCCGCGGCCGCGCGACCGCCAACGAGTCCTTCGGCAACCCAGCCAGCGTGCTGGTCGGCGACTTCCTTTACTCACGCGCTTTCCAGATGATGCTGGACGCAGACAACATGCGCGTGATGCAGATCCTGGCCGAGGCGACCAACGTGATCGCCGAGGGCGAGGTGCTCCAGTTGATGAACATGCACGACGCCTCGCTGGACGAAGAGGCGTACCTGCGCGTGATCCGCTCCAAGACCGCCAAGCTCTTCGAAGCCAGCACGCGGCTCGCGGCCGTGCTGGCGGGCGCAACACCCGAAGTGGAAGACGCCTGCGCCACCTACGGCCAGGCACTGGGCACCGCGTTTCAGGTGATCGACGACGTTCTCGACTACGCGGGCGATGCCCAGGAAACAGGAAAGAACGTCGGGGACGATCTGCGCGAAGGCAAGACCACACTGCCGCTCATCTTCGCCATGCAGCGCGGCACATCGGCGCAGAGCGGACTCGTGCGCGCCGCCATCGAGGCCGGCGACACGGCACAACTGGGCAAGATCGTCGAAATCGTTCGTGTCACCGGGGCGCTGGACGCCTCGCGCGCCGCGGCTGCCGCCGAAGCCCAGCGCGCAATTAATGCATTGAATGGCTTTCCGTCCAATTCATACGCTTCAGGTTTGCTACAATTGGCGGCTCAGTTGCTTGCGCGACGTGCCTGAAACACCTCTTTGAGTTGGCATCTAGGAACGATTACTTTTTTTCTGCAACCATCGGGGTGTAGCTTAGCCTGGTAGAGCGCTACGTTCGGGACGTAGAGGCCGGAGGTTCGAATCCTCTCACCCCGACCAGCTTCTGGCTGGACAAATAAATGACCATGCCTGTTGCTGTGTAGCGATTTACAGCACAGGACTGTTCAGCGATGATCGTGAAGCACTTTTTCACATCTTTTGCATTCGCTGAATGGCCGCTGCCGAACTTCCACTCAAAGAACCTACGCAGATTGCGCTCCCGGGGCTCGCACGCGCCTTGGTTTCAGCCGGCAAGCTTCCTGCCAAGTCCGCAGAGGACATCTATCAAAAATCGCTGAGTGGTCGTACCAGCTTCATCGCGGAGCTGACAGGTTCTGGCGCCGTATCGGCTGCCGACCTTGCCCACACGCTGTCCAGCGCGTTCGGCGCCCCGCTGCTCGACCTCGATGCCATCGATCCGCAGCGCCTGCCCAAGGACCTGCTCGACGCCAAGCTCTGCCACGCCTACCGCATCGTCGTCCTCAGCAAGCGCAACAACCGCCTGATCGTTGCCACGGCCGACCCGTCGGACCAGCAGGCCGCCGAGAAGATCAAGTTCGCCTCGCAGATGGGCGTCGACTGGGTCATCGCGGAATACGACAAGCTGTCGCGCATGATCGAAGCCGCTGCCGTGAGCGCGGCGGAGACCATCAACAACATCGTCGGCAGCGAATTCGAGTTCGACGAAGTCACGGCGGAAACTTCGAGCGACGCGTCCGATCAGGCAATCGCCGAAGTCGAAGACGCGCCGGTGGTGCGTTTTCTTCACAAGATGCTGCTGGACGCCATCGGCATGCGCGCGTCGGACATTCACTTCGAGCCCTACGAACACAACTACCGCGTGCGGTTCCGGATCGACGGCGAGCTGCGCGAAATTGCCAGCCCGCCCACCGTCATCAAGGACAAGCTGGCGTCGCGCATCAAGGTCATCTCGCGGCTCGACATTTCCGAGAAACGCGTGCCGCAAGACGGCCGCATGAAGCTCAAGATCGGGCCCGACCGCGTCATCGACTTCCGGGTGAGCACCCTGCCCACGCTGTTCGGCGAGAAGATCGTGATCCGGATTCTCGACCCGAGCAGCGCGCGCCTGGGCATCGATGCGCTGGGCTACGACGCCGACGAAAAGGCGCGGCTGCTGCACGCCATCGGCCGGCCCTACGGCATGGTGCTGGTGACCGGCCCCACGGGTTCGGGCAAGACGGTGTCCCTGTACACCTGCCTGAACCTGCTGAACCAGCCGGGCGTGAACATTGCAACGGCGGAAGACCCCTCCGAAATCAACCTGCCCGGCGTGAACCAGGTCAACGTCAACGAGAAGGCAGGCCTGACCTTCGCGACCGCGTTGCGCGCCTTCCTGCGCCAGGATCCGGACATCATCATGGTCGGCGAAATCCGCGACCTGGAAACCGCCGACATCTCGATCAAGGCCGCGCAAACGGGCCACCTGGTGCTGTCCACGCTGCACACCAACGACGCGCCCACCACGCTCACGCGAATGCGCAACATGGGCATCGCGCCGTTCAACATTGCGTCCAGCGTGATCCTGATCACCGCGCAGCGCCTGGCCCGGCGACTGTGCACCGTGTGCCGGGTGCCAGGCGACGTGCCGCGCGAAGCGCTGCTGGAAGCCGGATTCCAGGAATCGCAACTGGACGGCACCTGGAAGCCCTACCGCCCCGTCGGCTGCTCCGCATGCAGCGGCGGCTACAAGGGGCGCGTGGGCATCTACCAGGTGATGCCGATCACCGAAGCGCTCCAGGAAATCATTCTGCGCGACGGCAGCGCGCTCGACATCGCCCAGCAGTCGGAGGCCGAAGGCGTGCGCTCGCTGCGCCAGTCGGGCCTGCGCAAGGTCATGCAAGGTCTCACTTCGCTGGAAGAAGTGGTTGCCTGCACCAACATATAACGAACACACCGAGAAACCGGAGATCGAATGGCAACAGTGGCATCCCCCCGCTCCAAGCCCACGCACAAGGAGTTTGTCTTCGAGTGGGAGGGCAAGGACCGCAACGGCAAGCTGGTGCGCGGCGAGCTGCGTGCCGCCGGCGAAAACCAGGTGCAGGCGGCACTGCGCCGCCAGGGCGTGCTCGCATCGAAGATCAAGAAGCGCCGCATGCGCTCGGGCAAAGCCATCAAGCCCCGAGACATCGCGATCTTCACGCGCCAGCTGGCAACCATGATGAAGGCCGGCGTGCCGTTGATGCAGTCCTTCGACATCGTCGGGCGCGGCAACGCGAACGCGAGCGTGGCCAAGCTGCTCAACGACATTCGATCCGACGTGGAAACCGGCACCTCGCTGTCGGCGGCGTTCCGCAAGTTCCCGAAGTACTTCGACAACCTCTACTGCAACCTGGTGGAGGCCGGCGAAGCGGCCGGTATTCTTGAAGAGTTGCTCGACCGCCTGGCCACCTACATGGAGAAGACCGAGGCGATCAAGTCCAAGATCAAGTCGGCGCTGATGTACCCGACCTCCGTGGTCGTGGTGGCGTTCGTGGTGGTGGCCGTCATCATGATCTTCGTGATCCCGGCGTTCAAGCAGGTGTTCACCTCGTTCGGCGCCGACCTTCCTGCGCCCACGCTGTTCGTGATGGCCATGAGCGAGTTCTTCGTCTCCTACTGGTGGCTGATCTTCGGCGGCATCGGTGGTGGCATCTACTTCTTCCTGCAGGCCTGGCGGCGCAACGAGCGCTTCCAGAAAGTCATGGACCGCGTGCTGCTGCGCATTCCCATCTTCGGCAGCCTGATCGAAAAATCGTGCATCGCCCGCTGGACCCGCACGCTGGCGACCATGTTTGCCGCGGGCGTACCCCTGGTCGAAGCCCTCGACTCGGTGGGCGGCGCTTCGGGCAACAGCGTCTATGGCGATGCCACGTCGAAGATCCAGCAGGAGGTGTCCACCGGCACCAGCCTGACGGCGGCCATGACCAACGTCAATCTCTTCCCTTCGATGGTCATCCAGATGACCGCCATCGGCGAAGAATCCGGCTCCATCGACCACATGCTGGGCAAGGCGGCCGACTTCTACGAATCCGAAGTGGACGAAATGGTCGCGGGCCTGTCGAGCCTGATGGAGCCCATCATCATCGTGTTCCTGGGCACCATCATCGGCGGCATCGTGGTGTCGATGTACCTGCCCATCTTCAAGCTCGGCCAGGTCGTCTGATGCTGGTGTCGAGGGAGTTCGACGCCGCGTTCGCCGGCGTGCTGGGGCTATTGATCGGCAGCTTCATGAATGTCGTCATCTACCGCACGCCGGTGATGATGTACCGCGACTGGCTCGCCGACGCGGTCGCGAACCTCATGTCCTCCAAGGACGCTCCTTCGCTGTGGTCGATGGCCTTCGGCGTGAAGGTTGTGCCGCCAGCCGGGCTGGAGGCCGCGGCCGACAAGGCGGCTGCGCTCCTCGAAGCGCAGCCGCCTTTCGACTTGGCCCGCCCTGCCTCGCGCTGCGGCGCCTGCGGCCACACGATCCGCTGGTACGAGAACGTGCCCGTGCTGAGCTACCTGTTCCTGCGTGGCCGCTGTGGCGGCTGCAAGACCCCCATCAGCCCGCGCTACCCACTGGTCGAGCTGGTCACCGCTGGCCTGTTCGCCCTGTGTGCCTGGCGTTTCGGCATCACGCCGCAAGGCGTGCTGTGGGCCGCGTTCGGCGCGCTGCTGATCTGCCAGTTCCTGATCGATTTCGACACCCAGTTCCTGCCCGACTCGCTCAACTACCCCCTGCTGTGGCTCGGCCTGATCGGCGCGGCCATGGGCTGGACCGGCGTGACGCTGAGTTCGGCGGTGTGGGGCGCCGTGTTCGGCTACCTGAGCCTCTGGCTTGTGTACCATGCCTTTCGCCTCGTCACGGGCAAGGAAGGCATGGGCTATGGAGACTTCAAACTGCTCGCCGCACTGGGTGCGTGGCTGGGCGCCGACTATCTCATCGCGATCATCCTCGTGTCTTCGCTGGTGGGCGCGGTGATAGGCGTGACGCTGCGTGTGGCCGGCAAGCTGGCCCACAAGGACATCCCGATCGCCTTCGGCCCCTTCCTGGCCGGCGCGGGCCTGATCTGCCTGGTGGCGGGCCCC
Source organism: Variovorax sp. H27-G14 (assembly GCF_046156345.1). Lineage (NCBI taxonomy): Bacteria > Pseudomonadati > Pseudomonadota > Betaproteobacteria > Burkholderiales > Comamonadaceae > Variovorax > Variovorax sp. H27-G14. The sequence goes on along the minus strand of NZ_JAYLVN010000014.1, from coordinate 125,027 downwards.
GAGGTCGTGAGGCAATGGATCCCGTTCGCCTTTCCCCTGGGCGCGCTGGTCCGCTGACACAAGGCATGGTGCAGCGCATCGGCCTCACAGGCGGCATCGGCAGCGGCAAGAGCACCGTGGCCGGCTTGCTGGTGAAGCAAGGGGGGGTGCTGGTCGATACCGACGCCATCGCGCGCGCCATCGCGCAGCCCGGCGGCATCGCGGTGCCTGCTCTGGAGGCCGCCTTCGGCCCCGGCGTCATTGGCGCGGACGGCGGGCTGGACCGGGCCGTCATGCGCCAAATAGTCTTCTCGGACGCCGGCGCCAAGCTGCGCCTCGAAGCCATCCTGCATCCCCTGATCGGCACCGAAACCCAGCGCCAGGCCGCGGCGGCCGGTGAAGACGCGGTCGTGGTGTTCGACGTGCCGCTGCTGGTCGAATCCGGCCGCTGGCGCACCATCGTGGACCGGGTGCTGGTGGTCGACGCGACCGAGCAGACGCAGCTGCAGCGCGTGGTTGCGCGCTCAGGCTGGACGCCCGAAGCTGTCGAGGCGGTGATCGCCCAACAGGCACCGCGCAGGGCGCGCCGGGCGGCCGCAGACGCAGTGATTTACAACGAGTCCCTGACGCTGGCGGAACTCGGTGCGCAGGTGTGGGGTCTCTGGGAACGGTGGGTCGGGCCGGGCACGCGATAATTTAGGGTTGACGCCGCGACGGCGACACGACGATCACGTCAAACGGCGCACGCCTCAGCGCCCCTCACGATGCTTTTCAATTCGTATCCCTTCATCTTTGTTTTCTTCCCGCTGGTCCTGATCGGCTTCTTCGCGATCGGTGCGCGCAGCCCCCGAGCGGCGGCGGGTTTCCTGGCACTGGCCTCGCTCTTTTTCTACGGCTGGTGGAGCGTCAAGGCGCTGCCTCTGCTGCTGGGCTCGATCTGCATCAACTACTGGTTCGGACTGCGGCTCACCCCTTCTCCGGGCCGGGAAGACAAGCACCGCAAGGCGCTGCTGATCATTGCGCTGGTGATCAATCTCGGGGTACTGGCGGTCTTCAAGTACGCCAACTTCTTCCTGGAAAACATCGATACCGGCCTGGCCGCCGCGGGCTTTGCGCAGATCGACCTGGTGCACATCGTGCTGCCGATCGGCATCTCGTTCTATACGTTCACGCAGATCGCTTTTTTGGTCGACTGCTGGCAGGGCAAGGTGCACGAGCGCAGCTTCGTGCACTACGCGCTGTTCGTCACCTACTTCCCGCACCTGATCGCGGGGCCGGTGCTGCATCACGCGCAGATGATGCCGCAGTTCAACAGCCCGGCCACCTACAGGTTCAACGCCAACAACCTGGCGCTCGGCCTGGGCATCTTCATCTTCGGCCTGGCCAAGAAGATGCTGATTGCCGACCCGATGGGCCAGTACGCCGACATGATGTTCAAGGGCGTGCACGAGGGCGTGATGCCCTCGCTGTACACGGCCTGGTTCGGTGTGCTGGCGTACACACTGCAGATTTACTTCGACTTTTCGGGCTACTCGGACATGGCGGTCGGGCTGTCGCTGTGCATCGGCGTGCAGTTGCCGCTCAACTTCCGCTCGCCCTACAAGTCGACCAACATGATCGAGTTCTGGCGGCGCTGGCACATCTCGCTGTCGACCTTTCTGCGCGACTACCTCTACGTGCCGCTGGGCGGCAACCGCAAGGGCCCGGCGCGCCGCTACATCAACCTGTTCTTGACCATGCTGCTGGGCGGCCTGTGGCACGGCGCCGCCTGGACCTTCGTGATCTGGGGCGCGCTGCACGGCGCCTTCCTGATGGTCAACCACTTCTGGAACGCCAAGGTGCGCCGCGGCAAAACCACGAGCACGTGGTACGGCCGCGCGATCGGCTGGTTCATCACCTTCCTGTGCGTGATGATTGCCTGGGTGGTGTTCCGCGCCGACAGCCTGACGGCCGCCATCGAAATCTACAAGGGCATGCTGGGCCTGCACGGCGCGCCCGTGTCGGCCTTCGGCGAGTTCCGCGTGCCGTTCCGCAAGCCCGAGTTCTTCCAGACGCTGCTCGTGGGCCTGGTGATCTGCCTGGCGCTGCCGCCCACCATCACGCTGGACCGCTGGATCCCCGCCGTCGCGGGCCTGGCCGGACGGCCGCGCCTGCAGCGCATGGCCACCTGGGCCACGGGCCTGGGCTGCATCTATCTGTTTGGCCTGTGCGTGTCGAAGTTCGGCAGCTACAGCCCGTTCCTCTATTTCCAGTTCTGACATGGAAGACACCACATCGGCCAAGACCTGGCTTCGCATCTTTGCCGCGGGCTACATCGCGTGCTGCGCGCTGCTGCTGATCAGCCTGTTCACGCCCATTCCCTATGGCGACCTGACGCGCATCGGGCGCATCTCGGAGCGCGAGTTCGGCTGGCATGTGCCGCCGCCGCCCATCCCCGACGCCGACGTCAAGACCTGGCCCATCAACGAGTCCGACATTCTGGTGATCGGCGACAGCTTCTCCGTGCGCTACGCCTGGCAGGCGTCGCTGGTGGGCGCGGGCTACAAGGTCACGACCACCCATTGGGACAACCTGGACGGCAAGCTGTGCGAGGACTTCCCCAGCTGGCTCGAGAAGTCCGGCTTCAAGGGCAAGGTTGTCATCGTCGAAAGCATCGAGCGCCTGCTCGAAGACCGCATCGAGAAGTCCGAGGCCTGCAAGACGATGAAGCACGCCTTCAAGCCGACGCCGCCGCCGTTCGAGAACCCGGCCAGGCCCGCGCCCGGCTTCCAGATCAACTGGGACGCCCAGTTGCTCAGCGGCTGGTTCACGTACCACAACACCAAGGCCATCCTGCGCTCCGACAGCTGGACCAACACGCCCGAGCGCTGGGGCCCGCTGATCGACGCGCGCGTGGTGCCCGACGGCTGCAAGCAGTTCAGCCACCACGCCTGCGACAAGCTGCTGATGACCGCCGAGGACCGCGTCAACGCGGCGCTGTCGGCCAAGTCGGCGCGCTTCATGAAGAGCTTCGAAGCCACGTCCTCGCCCTACAAAGTGGTGTGGATGGTGGTGCCCAACAAGAGCACGGTGTATTTGCAACAAAACCATGCCGACCAGTTCCGGGCCGTGTTCAACCCGCAAAATATCGGGCCTGACTTGTTTGAACTGGCGGAGCAGAACCGCTTCAAGGTCATGGACCTGTTCCCTGCCAACGAGACCCACGTCTCGACCCGGGGTTACATTCTTTTCGGTCAGCGTATGCTGGAGGCTGTGCGCCAAGTGCTGCCCGCGCCGGCTGCCAAATCACAATGAGCGCAACAAGCTCGAACCTGACGTGAAAAACCGATACGCGTGATCCTCTACGAGTACCCCTTCAACGAGCGCATCCGCACGTACCTGCGGCTGGAGCACCTGTTTCGCCGCCTCGGCGAGCTGGTGCCCTCCGAGTCGCCGCTGTCCCATCACTACGCCCTGATCACGATCTTCGAGATCATGGACGTCGCCGCGCGGGCCGACTTGAAGGCCGATGTGCTGCGCGACCTGGACAAGCACAAGAACGTCTTCAACAGCTACCGCGGCAATCCGGCCATTGCCGAAGCCGTGCTCGACCAGGTCGTCGGCCAGCTCGAGCGCAACTTCACCACGCTCAACGGCGTGGCGGGCAAGGCCGGCCAGGCACTGACCGAGAACGAGTGGCTCATGAGCATCCGCAGCCGCGCCGGCATTCCCGGCGGCACCTGCGAGTTCGACCTGCCGGCCTACTTCGCCTGGCAGCACCGCCCCGCGCCCGGCCGCCGCGCCGACCTGGAGCGCTGGTCGAACACGCTGTCGCCGCTGGCTTCGTCGATCTATCTGCTGCTCAAGCTGCTGCGCGATGCCGACGTGCCCTACAAGGTGCTCGCCACGCGCGGGCAGTTTCAGCAGAACCTGCCGCAGGGCCGCAGCTTTCAGTTGCTGCGCCTGCGCATCGACCCCAAGCTGGGCCTGGTCCCCGAGATCAGCGGCAACCGTCTCATGGTGTCGGTGCGCCTCATGCGCCACGACAAGGACGACCGCATGCACCAAAGCTCGGACGACGCGCCCTTCGAGCTGACCCTCTGCGCATGAGCCGGGTGAACAGCAAGGGCGACCGCGTCGTGCGCTGCCCCACCTGCAACGGCGACAGCATCTACGCGCCGAGCAACGCCTACCGGCCGTTCTGCAGCGCGCGCTGCAAGGGTGTCGACCTGGGTGCCTGGGCCAGCGAAGAATTCCGCATGCCGGCCGAGGCGCCGCCCGACGACGATCCTTTCGGCGACCCCAAGCTCCAGTGAGCGGGCCGCGCGGGCACGGCGCACAGCGCAACTGCCTGCCAGCGCCAGCTGGGCTACCTGCTGCCCGCGCCCTCGTCCAGCAAGGCCGGGTCGATGTACGTCGCAAAGCTGCGCGCGTACCGCGGCCGCAGATGGCCGATGTCCTTGTAGGCCGGCGAACCGTCGTCCGGCATGCTGCGAATGCACTGCCCGCCCGCGCAGAGGCTGTCGAAGGGCGCGATCACCTGCGCCCCGTTGGCTTCCGCCACCTGCCTGAGTCGCTCGTTGAACTGCGCCTGATCGAGCGGCATCGGCGCCTTGCCCTGGCCGCTGGCCGCCGTCATGCCGCCCAGCCGGCTGCCCTGGATCTGCTTGAGCGGATCGAAATCCATCCCGACCGGATTGCCCAGCACCAGGTACACCTTCTTGTGCGCCGAGATGCGCTTGAGCACCGCGCCCAGCGACTGCAGCGACAGGTCGATGCCGTCCCCATTCAGGAACGGATGCACGACCTTCATGTCGTCCACAAAGTAGTTCACGGTCGGCCCGGCGCCGGTGAAATAGCAGCTCCAGCAGGCCCCGATCACTACCGAGTCGATCTCCGGCTTGAGCGCCAGGTCGAGCACCGCGGTACGCCGCTCGTCGCAGCCGGTGTCCGCGCCGCTGAACAGGCCCGGCACAGGCGGGCATGAGCCCTTGGTCGCGAAGTAGACGGTGCGGGCCTTGTCGGCCTGCGTGCGCACCAGCTCGAGCGCGCGCGGTGCGTACTGCTCCACGTGGCTGTCGCCGATCAGCAGCACGTTGTGCTTGCCGGTGCCGGCGCGGTAGACGAACTGGCCGTCCAGCGCAGCCTCTTCGAAGCCGCCGTAGTAGTTGTCTTCGCGCGTGGCGTCGGCCACCGCCTGCAACGCCTGGCTGTCGTTGCGCGGCAGCGGCGTGCCCAGAAACACCAGCACGCCGGCCAGCGCCAGTGCCGCGCCGCCGCCGGCCAGCCCGCGCAGCACGCCGGGCGAAAGGTGCAGCTTCACGAAGCGTTCAAGGAACCGGTACGTGGCCCAGGCCAGCACCACAGAAGCCACCACCATCGCGATGCGCACCTGCAGCGAAGGCTCCCCGCCCGCGACGATGCGCGCGTAAGACAGCAGCGGCCAGTGCCAGAGGTACAGCGGGTAGCTGATCAGCCCGATCCACACCATCACCCGGTTCGACAGCAGGTAGCGGTTCAGCACGCCGTGCGGTCCCGCGGCAATGCAGCTCACCGCGCCCAGCACCGGCAGCAGCGCCCACCAGCCCGGAAACGCCTTGGTGCTGCGCGTCATGAACAGGCCCAGCACGATCAGGCCCATGCCGACGACCGACTGCACATGCTTCACCCAGGAACGACCGTCCCCCGAAGCACCCGAGCCACCCGAGCCCACCGGCGCATTCATCGCCTGCAGCCGCATGGCCGCCAGCAACCCGCCGGCCATGAGCTCCCACGCGCGCGACAGCGGCGAATAGAACGCCGCCGCCCGGTGCGGCTGCACCGTGAGCACATTGACCAGGAGCGACAGCGCCGCAACCGCCAGCGTCACCCGCAAGATCGGCCAGCGCTTGCGCCACGCCAGGCCCAGCAGCAGCGGCCAGAAAATGTAGAACTGCTCCTCGATGCCCAGCGACCACAGGTGCAACAGCGGCTTGGTCTCGGCCGTGGCGTCGAAGTAGCCCGCCTCGCCCAGGAAGACCAGGTTGGCAAAGAACGCCGCCCCGCCGGTGGTCTGCTTGCCCAGTTGCGAGAACTCGCCCGGCAGCAGCACATACCAGCCGAAGGCCAGCGTGGCCAGCAGCACCAGCACCAGCGCCGGAAAAATCCGCCGGATGCGCCGCGCATAGAAGTCGCGGTAGCTGAAGTCGCCCGCGGCCAGGCTTTGCAGAAGAATGGTCGTGATCAGGAAGCCCGAGATCACGAAGAAGATGTCGACCCCGATGAAGCCGCCCGGCAGCAGGCTCGGAAAGGCGTGGTACGCCAGCACAGAGCCCACCGCGACGGCGCGCAGGCCGTCGATGTCGGGGCGGTACTTGGGGTGCATGCTGTGCTTCGCTCAGCGCGCCGGCTGTGGTGCCGCCGCAGCGCGCACCGTGCGGTCGAAGTAGCTCGCCTGTTCGCGCGTGTAGCGCGGGCGCAGGTGGTCGGCGTCCTTGTAGGCGGGCGCACCGTCGGGCAGCGTGCGCAGGCATTGGTCGTCCTTGCACAGCACCGCCATCGCGTCGATCGGCTCCGCGCCGCTCGCCAGCGCAATCGCGCGCAAGCGGTCGTTGAGCTGTTTCTGGTCGGCCGGCAGCGGCGCCGTCGGCGTGGAGTTCAGCACCTCCATGTGCGTCAGGCGGCTGCCCTCGATCAGCCGCTTGGGCGAGAACGCCTCGCCGGCCGGGTTGTCGAGCAGCAGGTACACCTTCTTGTGGCGCGCCAACTCGCGCAGCGTGAACTCCATCGAGGCCAGCGAACGCTCGATGCCATCGCCGTTCTGGAACGGGTGCACCTTGTTGCTGCTGTCGCGAAAGTAATAGTCGGTGGCGCCCTTGCCCAGGAAGTAGCAGTTCCAGCAGCCGCCGATCACCACCGAGTCGATCTCCGGGCCCAGCGCATAGGCCAGCATGGCGTCGCGCCGCTCGGCGCAGCCGATGTTCTTGTCCGCGTTCACACCGGGCACGGCCGGGCAGGCGCCCTGGGTTGCGAACCAGGCCGACGTGTCCGGCATCGACAGCGTGCGCGCCAGTTCCATCACGCGCGGCGCGTACTGCTGCACGTGGCTGTCGCCCACGAACAGCACCCGCCTGGGGCCGCCACCGACCTTGTAGATCAGCTGCTCGCCGATCTGGTCGAGCTTGAAGCCGCCGTAGTAGTCGGCGTCCAGCGTGGCGTTGGCCACGGTCTGCAGCTTGTCGCTGCTGTTGCGCGGCTCGGGCACGCCCAGGAAGATTGCAAGGCCGGCCAGGGCCACCAGCACCATGCCGGCGCCCAGCGCCTTCAAGGTACCGGGCCCGGGGCGATTTCTGGTGAAGCGCTCCACGAAGCGGTAAGTGGCCCAGGCCAACAGCGTACTGGCCACCATCGCGGCCACGCGGTAGGCCGGCACCGGGTGCAGCGGGTCGGCCTCCACGATGCGAACGAAGGCCAGCAGCGGCCAGTGCCACAGGTACAGCGGATAGCTGATCAGCCCGACCCACACCATCACCCGGTTCGACAGCAGGTACTTGTTCAGCACGCCCGTCGGGCCGGCCGCGATGCAGCTCACCGCGCCCAGCGTGGGCAGCAATGCCCACCAGCCGGGAAACGCCTTGTTGCTGCGGATGATCACCAGGCCGAGCACGATCAGCCCCACGCCCAGCACCGACTGCACATGGCTGCGCCAGGCGCTAGGCGCCGGCGGCTTCAGCCGCATGCAGGCCAAAATGCCGCCGACCATCAGCTCCCAGAAGCGCGAGGCCGGCGAGTAGAACGAAGCCGTGGGCAATGGGTGCACGGTCGTCACATTGACCACCAGCGACACCGCCGCCACCGCCAGCACCACGCGCACCATCGGCCAGCGCTTGCGCCAGGCCAGGCCCAGCAGCAGCGGCCAGAAAATGTAGAACTGCTCCTCGATGCCCAGCGACCACAGGTGCAGCAGCGGCTTGGTTTCGGCGGCCGTGTCGAAGTAGCCCGACTCGCTCCAGAACAGCAGGTTGGCAACGAACCCGGCGCCCCCCACGGTCTGCTTGCCGAGTTCCGTGAACTCGTCGGACAGCAGCAGGTACCAGCCGGCGAGCAGCGTTGCCGCCAACACCACAATCAGCGCCGGAAAGATCCGCCGCACCCGCCGTGCGTAGAAGTCGCGGTAGGTGAAGTCACCGGCCGCAAGGCTCTGAAGAATGATGGTCGTGATCAGGAAACCCGAGATCACGAAGAAGATGTCGACCCCGATGAAGCCGCCCAGCAGCGCCGTCGGAAAGGCGTGGTACAGCACCACCGAGCCCACTGCGAGCGCGCGCAGCCCATCGATGTCCGGACGGTACTTGGGATGCATCAATCAGGGGGCTGGCGCAACCACGGGCGGCGCCACGAACGGCAGCCCGCGCTCCTCGCACAGCCACTGCAGCACCGGGAACGCGCCCGGCAGCACCGGCGTCACGTCCAGCGGCAGTTGCTGCCAGGCCATCTGCTGGCTTTCGCGCATCTCGAACTCGCCGCTCCAGGCCGTCACCTTGCACCAGTGCAGACGCACCAGCGCATGCGGGTAGTCGTGCTCGGTGACCTTCCAGACCTCGGCGCCTTCTATGGTGATGCCCAGCTCTTCATGAAGCTCGCGCCGCAGCGCCTGCTCCACGGTTTCGCCCGCTTCGATCTTGCCGCCAGGAAACTCCCAGAAGCCCGCATAGGCCTTGCCTTCGGGCCGGGTCGACAGCAGCAGCGCGTCGTCGGACAGGCGAATCAGAACGCCGACCGCGACTTCGGTGTGCTTGCGAGGCTCGCTCACGCGGGGGCCCGCCCCGTGTCTCGCCCTGCATAGTCACGGGCGAACTGATACGCCACGCGCCCGCTGCGCGACCCGCGTTCCAGCGCCCACACCAGCGCCTCCGGCCGCGCGGCCTCGATGGCGGCGGGCGACACGCCGAACGACGACAGCCACTGGGCCACGATCGTCAGGTACTCGTTCTGGCTGAACGGATAGAAGCTCACCCACAAGCCGAAGCGCTCCGACAGCGAGATCTTTTCCTCGATCACTTCACCGGGGTGCACTTCGCCGTCTTCGGTGTGGGTGTACGAGAGGTTGTCCTTCATGTACTCGGGCAGCAGGTGGCGCCGGTTGCTGGTCGCATAGATCAGCACGTTGGGCGTCGATGCGGCAATCGAGCCGTCAAGAATCGACTTCAGCGCCTTGTAGCCCGGCTCGCCCTCGTCAAAGCTCAGGTCGTCGCTGAACACGATGAACTTCTCGGGCCGCTGCGAAACCACCTCGACGATGTCGGGCAGGTCCACCAGCTCGGCCTTGTCCACCTCGATCAGGCGCAGGCCCTGCGGCGCATAGGTCTGCAGGCAGGCACGAATGAGCGACGACTTGCCGGTGCCGCGCGCGCCCGTCAGCAGCACGTTGTTGGCCGGCTTGCCGTCGACAAACTGCTGCGTGTTGCGCGCGATCTTTTCCTTCTGAACGTCGATTTCCTTCAGCGAATCGAGCGACATTGCGGCCACATGCTTCACCGGCTCGAGCACGCCGTGGCCCGAGTTGCGGCGGCGGTAGCGCCAGGCGATGGAGGCGTTCCAGTCCGCGGGCGCGGACAGCGGCTGCGGAAGAATCGATTCGATGCGGGCAATGAGCTGTTCGGCGCGCGCGATCAGCTGCTGAAACTGCTCGTTCATGACCGGTAGTCGGCGTTGATGGTCACGTAGTCGTGGCTCAGGTCGCAGGTCCACACGGTTTCGCTGGCGTTGCCGCGGCCCAGGCCAATGCGCACAGTGATCTCGCTCTGCTTCATCACGCGCTGGCCGTCTTCCTCGCGGTACGACGGGTTGCGCCCGCCTTTCACCGCCACGTGCACGTCGTCCAGAAACAGGTCGATGCCGGTCTGGTCGAGGTCGGCAATGCCCGCATAGCCGACGGCCGCCAGAATGCGGCCCAGGTTGGGGTCGCTGGCAAAGAATGCGGTCTTCACCAGCGGCGAATGCGCCACGGCATAGGCCACCTGCTTGCACTCGGCCGCGTCCTTGCCGCCTTCCACCTGCACGGTGATGAACTTGGTCGCGCCTTCGCCGTCGCGCACGATGGCTTGCGCCAGCAGGCGGGCCACGTTCTGCATGGCAGCCACAAGCGCCTGGCCATCGGCCGAGTCGAGCGCGGTGATGGGCGCGTGCGCGGCCTTCTGCGTGGCGATGACCACGAACGAGTCGTTGGTCGAGGTGTCGCCGTCGATGGTCACGCGGTTGAACGAGGCATCGGCCAGCAGCTTGGCCAGCGGCTGGATCAGCGCGGCGTCGATCTTCGCGTCGGTGGCCATGAAGCCCAGCATGGTCGCCATGTTCGGGCGAATCATGCCGGCGCCCTTGCTGATGCCGGTGACGGTGACCGTGGCACTGCCGATCTGCACCCGCTGGCTGAACGCCTTGGGGATCGTGTCGGTGGTCATGATGCCTTCGGCCGCGCGCGCCCAATGGTTGGCGTCGGCATCGTCCAGCGCGGCCGGCAGGCCCGCTTCGATGCGGTCCACGGGCAGCGGCTCCATGATCACGCCGGTCGAGAACGGCAGGATCTGCTCGGGCGCAATCTCCAGGTGGCGCGCCAGCGCGATGCAGGTGGAACGCGTGCGCATCAGGCCGTCTTCACCGGTGCCGGCGTTGGCGTTGCCGGTGTTGATCACCATCGCGCGAATGCCGTAGTCGGCCGCCAGGTGGTCGCGGCAGACCTGCACCGGCGCGGCGCAGAAACGGTTCTGGGTGAACACGCCGCCGACCGCCGAGCCTTCGTCGATCAGCACGACGGTCAGGTCCTTGCGGTTGGCCTTGCGCACGCCCGCTTCGGCCACGCCGATGCGAACGCCGGGCACCGCGAACAAGGCGGCGGGATCAGGGGCGGACAGGTTCACGGGCATCGAATTTCTCTCGGTGAAAGGTTCTGGAGATCAGCTCAGCTTGCCGTGGCACTGCTTGAACTTTTTTCCGCTGCCGCAAGGGCACGGGTCGTTGCGGCCCACGCGACCGAAGGCCGCGGCCTCGGCGCTGATGGCGCCCGCACCGGCGAATGCCGCGCGGCGCTGGCTCTCTTCGTCGACACGCACCTCGACCTCGCCGGTTTCGGTCGGCGCGCTGTAGGTGATGTTGGCCAGGTTCTCGCCACGGCTTTCCAGCGCTTCGGCGGCCTCTTCGAGCTGTTCGCCCGACTGCACGCGCACCGTCATCAGCTGGCGGGTGACTTCGTTCTTGACCGAGTCGAGCAGCTGGCCGAAGAGCTCGAAGGCCTCGCGCTTGTACTCCTGCTTGGGCTGCTTCTGCGCATAGCCGCGCAGGTGGATGCCCTGGCGCAGGTAGTCGAGCGAGGCCAGGTGTTCGCGCCAATGCGTGTCGATGCTCTGCAGCAGCACCATGCGCTCGAACTGGGTGAAGTTCTCCTGGCCGATCAGCGCCACCTTGGCGTCGAAGCTTTCGTTGGCATGCGTGAGCACCTTCTCGACGATGTCTTCGTCGGCAATGGCTTCCGCGGCCTCGACCTCCTGCTTGAGCGGCATGTCGATGCCCCACTCGTTCGTCAGGCTCTTCTCCAGGCCTGCCAAGTCCCACTGCTCTTCGACCGATTCGCTCGGCACGTACTGGCGCACCAGGTCGGTGAAGCAGCCTTCGCGCAGGCCGGCAATCTGCGCCGTGAGGTCGGTCGCATCGAGGATGTCGTTGCGCTGCTGGTAGATCACCTTGCGCTGGTCGTTCGACACGTCGTCGTACTCGAGCAGTTGCTTGCGGATGTCGAAGTTGCGCGCCTCCACCTTGCGCTGCGCGCTCTCGATGCTGCGCGTGACGATGCCGGCCTCGATGGCCTCGCCGTCGGGCATCTTCAGGCGGTCCATGATCGCCTTCACACGGTCGCCCGCGAAGATGCGCATCAGCGGATCGTCCAGGCTCAGGTAGAAGCGCGACGAACCCGGGTCGCCCTGGCGGCCCGAACGACCACGCAGCTGGTTGTCGATGCGGCGCGACTCATGGCGCTCGGTCGCAATGATGCGCAGACCGCCCAGGGACTTCACGAACTCGTGGTCCTTGGTCCATTCGGCGCGAATGTGCGCAATGTCGGCTTCCTTGGCGGCAGCGTCGCGGCCTTCGTCGTTCTCGACCGCCTCGATCATCTTCTCGATGTTGCCGCCCAGCACGATGTCGGTACCGCGACCGGCCATGTTGGTCGCGATGGTGATCATCTTCGTGCGGCCGGCCTGCGCCACGATGTCGGCTTCGCGGGCGTGCTGCTTGGCGTTGAGCACCTGGTGCGGCAGCCCGGCCTTGTCGAGCAGGGCGTCGATGATTTCCGAGTTCTCGATCGACGAGGTGCCCACCAGCACCGGCTGGCCGCGCTCGTAGCACTCGCGAATGTCCTGAATGGCCGCTTCGTACTTCTCGCGCGTCGTCTTGTAGACGCGGTCGAGCTGGTCGTCGCGCTTGCTGATGCGGTTCGGCGGAATGATCATGGTCTCCAGACCATAGATTTCCTGGAACTCGTAGGCTTCGGTGTCGGCCGTGCCGGTCATGCCAGCCAGCTTGCCGTACAGGCGGAAGTAGTTCTGGAAAGTGATGGAGGCCAGCGTCTGGTTCTCGGCCTGGATCTCCACGCCTTCCTTGGCTTCCACGGCCTGGTGCAGGCCGTCGCTCCAGCGGCGGCCGGTCATGAGGCGGCCGGTGAACTCGTCGACGATGACCACTTCGCCTTCCTGCACCACGTAGCTCTGGTCGCGGTGGTATAGGTGGCGCGCGCGCAGCGCCGCGTTCAGGTGGTGCATCAGCGTGATGTTGGCCGGGTCGTAAAGCGACGCGCCATCGGGCAGCAGGCCGAACTCGCCCAGGATGCGCTCTGCGTTCTCATGGCCGTCTTCGGTCAGAAACACCTGGTGTGTTTTCTCGTCGACCGTGAAGTCGCCGGGCACCGTGACGCCTTCGCCGGTGCGCGGGTCGGCTTCGCCTTCCTGCTTGGTCAGCAGCGGCACCACCTTGTTGATGGCCAGGTACATGTCGGTGTGGTCTTCGGCCTGGCCGCTGATGATCAGCGGGGTGCGGGCTTCGTCGATCAGGATCGAGTCCACCTCGTCCACGATCGCGAAGTTCAGCACGCGCTGCACCCGGTCGCCGGGCTCGTACACCATGTTGTCGCGCAGGTAGTCGAAGCCGTACTCGTTGTTGGTGCCGTACGTGATGTCGCTGCCGTAGGCGGCCTGCTTTTCTTCGCGCGGCATCTGCGGCAGGTTGATGCCCACCGTCAGACCCAGGAAGTTGTAGAGGCGGCCCATCCAGGTCGCGTCGCGGTTGGCCAGGTAGTCGTTCACCGTGACCACGTGCACGCCCTTGCCGGACAGCGCATTCAGGTACACCGGCAGCGTGGCGGTCAGGGTCTTGCCCTCACCGGTGCGCATTTCGGAGATCTTGCCGTTGTGCAGCGCCATGCCGCCGAGCAGCTGCACGTCGAAGTGCCGCATCTTCATGATGCGCTTGGAGCCCTCGCGCACGGTGGCGAAGGCTTCGGGCAGCAGGTCGTCCAAAGATTCGCCCTTGGCGGCGCGGTCCTTGAACTCCTGCGTCTTGGCGCGCAGCCCGTCGTCGCTGAGCTTCTCGAACTCGGGTTCGAGCGCATTGATGCGTTCCACCGTCTTGCGATACTGCTTGAGGAGCCGATCGTTGCGACTGCCGAAAATCTGGGTCAGGAAGTTGGTTGCCATGGGTGGAGATGGGCGGGCACCTGAGACGACAGGCACTACGACCGGATTCCCTAAGATATGGTGAGAGCAGTTGGGCGCGCCCTCTTCAAAAACAAGTTTTGAAAGCGAGCAGCCTTTTTTCCGGCGCGAACGCCGGCAAACCGGGCATTTTAGCTGTCTTGTTTCTAACCCCTGGATTACCCATGTATCGCCGCACGCCCCCCCCCATTTCGCTGCAGCAGGCAGCGGAAGGCTCGCCCACCCTGGGCAGCCTGATGGCGCGTGCCCGCGACACCGCCGAGCGGCTGAAGGCGGTGGAAGGCCTGATTCCCCCCGCCATGCGCGCCGCCATCCTGCCCGGCCCGGCGGAGGGCGACGTCTGGTGCCTGCTGGTCAAGGGCAGCGCCGCGGCGGCCAAGCTGCGTCAGCTGTCTCCCATGCTGGTGACCCGGCTGAAGAACAAGGGCTGGGACGTGGCGACGATCCGCATCAAGGTGTACACGGGCGGACGCTGACCCTGCATCGCCTTGTTTTTATTTTTCGTCTGGAAGTAGATAATATTTCCAAATGACACCTTCGCCCCTCTCGACACTTTCGACACTCCCCACGGCGCCCGCCGACGCCCAACTCTTGCTGCTCGACAAGCACCAGGTCGACGCCCTCCTCTCTCCCGACGACGTGCTCCAGGCCGTGCGCGAGGCCTTCGTGCTGCACAGCGACCGCGAAGGCCGCGTGTTTCCGGTGGTGCGCGAGCCGCTGCGCACGGGCGGCGTGTTCGGCATCAAGTCGGGTGACGTGCAGGCACAGGGCCTGCTCGGCTTCAAGGCGGCCGGCTTCTGGCCCGCCAACCGGCAGCGCGGCGGCGAGCCGCACCAGGCCACGGTGCTGCTGATCGACCCCGCCACCGGCCGGCCGCTGTGCGTGATCGACGGCAACACCGTGACCACGGTGCGCACCGGCGCCGCCGGCGGGCTCGGCCTGCGGCAGCTCGCGCGGCCCGACAGCACGCGGCTGTGCCTGTTCGGCACCGGCGTGCAGGCGCGCATTCAGCTCGACTTCGCGCTGCGCCTGATGCCCTCGCTGCGCGAGGTTCTTTATGTGAGCGCCGACGGCCGGCGCAACGCCGCCTTCGAGGCGCATTTCGCCGGCCGTTGCGCCATTGGCCCCGCAAGCGACCGCAATGCGGCCGTCGCCCAGAGCGACGTTGTCGTCACCGCCACCCCGGGCGGCGGCGCGCTGTTCGACCTGGACGCCGTGCAACCCGGCACCCACCTGAACTGCGTGGGCGCCGACACGCGCGGCAAGCGCGAACTGCCAGAGGGCCTCTTGCAGCGCGTGCGCCTGGTCGTGGACGACCGCACGCAGGCGCAGCAAATCGGCGAGACGCAGTGGGCGCCGGACACGCAGAGCCTGGAGCTCGGCGACCTGCTGAGCGGCAAGGTGCCTTTCGAGCGCGCGCCCGGCGACATCACGGTGTTCGACATGACCGGCCTCGCGCTGCAGGACCTGACCGTTGCGCGCCAGCTGCATGCGCGCGCGCTGGAGACCGGCGCGGGCACACGCATCGCGTGGCCCTGGTAAGTTGGGCGACATGAAAAAGCAGCCGAACAAGCAGTCCAACGCGCAGCTCCTTGAGATGCTGCGCACCATGGCCCAAGGCCTGGGCGAAACCTTTGCGCCCTTCTGCGAGGTGGTGGTGCACGACCTGAGCAACCCCGAGAACGCGATCTACGCCATCGAGAACAGCCTGAGCGGCCGCGAGGTCGGCCAGTCGGCCACCGAGCTGGGCCTGGCGCGCATCCGCGACCCGGAGTTTCCGGCGGTGATCGCGAACTACGCCAACACCTTTCCCGACGGACGCAAGGTCAAGAGCACGTCGATCGGCGTGAAGGACGAAAGCGGCGAGTACGTGGCCGCGCTGTGCCTGAACGTCGACCTCACGCTGTTCCAGAGCTTCCAGGGCGCCATCTCGCAGTTCACGCGCATCGACGACAAGGAGGTGCACGAGCACCTGGATGTTGGCGGCGCGCACGCGCAACGCATCCATGCGCGCATCGACGAATTCGCGGCCACGCGCGCCACCACCTCGCGCTCGCTCAGGCCGGCCGACCGCAAGCAGCTGGTGCAGGAGCTGAAGAAGGCGGGCCTGCTGGAGGTGCGCCGCGGCGCAGAGATAGCGGCGGCGCACATGGGCGTGTCGCGCGCCACCGTTTACAGCGACGCGAAGTAGCGCACGCCCCTTCGCCGAAAAAACTCAGCTGGCGCGATCAGGCCAGCTCGGGTCGCCGGCCGCGTTGGCGGTCAGCATCAGCACCACGTGCGCGTCGGGTGCAATGGCGTTGCTCTCGCGCAGCTGCTGCAGCGCGGCCAGGCCGCCGGCCGCGCACAGCTCGGCGCTGACGCCGGCCGCGGTGAGCAGCCTGCGCGCGTCACGCGCCTGCTCGTCGTTCACCACCACCGCGCCGCCGGCGGTTGCGGTGGCCGCCTGCCACTGCAGGTAGGTGACGGTGGCGCCCGCGGTGGAAAACTGCGCGGTGTGGCCCGGGTAGCTGCCGTTGATGGCACCGCCCGCGAACACGCGCGACAGCCGCGGAAACGGCTCCACCAGCCAGAGCCTGGGCAGACGCGGAATGCGCCCGGCCGCCAGCAGGTCCCGAAAGCCCGCGTAGATGCCCCAGGCCAGGTCGCCCCGTGCGGTCGGAACCACGATGTGGTCGGGCAGGCCGCCGTCGGTCACGCATTCGAGCGCAATGGGCTTGTAGCCCTCGATGGCCAGCGGCGCGCTGCCCAGCGCGGGCAGATGGTAATTGGTCAGCGCGAAGTAGCCCGGGTGCTGCGCGCGGTCGCGCACGAAGGCCCAGCGGCCCGCGTTGTCGGCAAACACGTAGCGCCGCGCGCCCAGCGCGTCCAGCTGGCGGGTGTAGGTGGCCGGCATGCCTTCGTAGGCGGCCACTTCGCAGCCCAGGCCCGCGGCCCAGGCGTAGTGCGCCGCCGACACCGCCGCATTGCCCGAGGAGGCCAGCACCACCGTGTGCGCGTCGAATTCCAGCGCCTGCGCCACGCCCATCGCGGTCATGCGGTCCTTGTGCGAGCCGGTCGGGTTGCACGACTCGTCCTTCAGCGACAGGCGCGCCACGCCGAACTGCCGGGCCAGCTCGGGCATGTCCTGCAGCGGCGTGCGGCCCTCGCCCAGCGCAAAGCCCGCGTTGTAGGGCATCGGCATCGTCTGGGCGCTGTCGGGCAGGTAGCTGGCGCGCAGGGCCACGTGAAAGCCGGCGCGCCGACAGGCCGGGCAGCCGTCGTGCGTGAGCGTGACCGGGTAGAGCGCGTCGCAGCGCAGGCACTGCAGGCCGCGCAGCAGCGGGTTGCGCAGCGGCTTGGGGGTGCGGTCCCGCACCACGCCCAGGGGATTTGCCGCAGGGTGCGCAAGCAAATCCGAAGGCGGAACGGCGAACTTGAAGTCCAGAACGGGCGATGTCGTCACAGGGTGGGTGCGGTGAGGGATTTGCCCAAATCTTAAGCAATTGCAAATAATATTCAGACGGTACAAATACTCAACCGATAAAGAAACTTATCGATGCGGTTCACAGAAATCGAAACCTTCCGGGCCTTGATGCGCGCCAGCTCCACGCGCAAGGCTGCGGCCTTGCTGCATGTGACGCAGCCGGCCATCAGCCAGTCGCTCAAGCGGCTCGAGGCGCAGGCCGGCATGCTGCTGTTCCAGCGCACCGGCGGGCGGCTGGTGCCCACGCCCGAGGCGCGCGCGCTGTGGGTGGAGGTGGAGCGGGTGTTCATCGGCATGGACGCCATCGAGCACCGCGTGCGCAGCCTGCGCGACTTCGGCGTGAGCCAGCTGGAGCTCAGCTGCTTTCCCGCCTACGGCCTGGGCTTCATGCCGCGCGCGCTGGCGCGGCTGAAGGCGCACCGCGGCGCGAGCCCCTGGCCGCAGGTGTCGCTGCAGTTGCTGAGCTCCAAGGACGTGCGCGACCGGGTGGCCATGGGCATCTCCGACTTCGGCCTGATGGCCGACGAGCTCTCGCTCGAGGGCATCGACCACTCGACCTTCTCGCGCATGAGCGGCGTGATCGTCATGCCACCCGACCACGCGCTGGCCCGCTTCAAGACCATCAAGCCCGAACAGCTGGCGGAGGCGCCCTTTCTGGCGCTCAACCCCGAAGACCCCTCGCAGCAGCGGCTGGAGGCGGCCCTGGCCCCGCATGGCGTGGCGCTGCGGGTTCTGGTGCAAACGCCCTACGGGGCCAGCGTGTGCGAGATGGCGCTGCGCGGGCTGGGGGTGGGGGTGGTCAACCCGATCACCGCGCTCGACTACGCGGAGCGCGGGCTGGTGGTGCGCAAGTTTTCAGTGGACGTGTACTTCACCTGCCTGCTGGCGCTGCCCGCGGGCAAGGCGCTGTCGGCCACGGCGCGCGACTTCATTTCGCTCATGCGCCAGCAGCTGGCCGATGACGAGAAGCGGATGCAGCACCACCTGCGCTAGCCAGCCAGCGCCCCGGCCGCTTCACTTCCAGCTGAACTCGTGGTTCAGCCCGACCACGAAGCCGCGCACGCCCTGCGGCCCGGTGCGCGAGGTGCTCAGGTCCACGCTGATCAGCGGCGTAAGGCTGAAGCGCCCGCCGATGCGCGAGGTCCACACATTCGATGCGCGGTTGCGCTCCGCAATGAGGGAGACGGTGTCGTTCAGCGCCCACTCCAGCGCCGCGCCCATGCGTGCTGTGCGCGCGCCGGTGCCGTTGGCCCAGTCGGCACCCAGGTTGGCATGGACCTGCAGGCTGTCGAAGGGCCGCCAGGTCAGGGGCACGACAAACTGCCCGCCCGCGCGCCCGCCGTGCTTCAGGTCGAACACCGCGCCCATCGACACGGCGGCGCTGAAGGGCGCGTCGGGTGCCTGTCCGTAGAAGTTCCACTTGAGCTGCGGCCCGCCGGTGACCCCATGCACGCCAGCCACCGCGGTGCGGTCGAGGTTCAAGCCCAACTCCACCGGGCCCACGCGGCAGGCGGGCCCAAAGTGAAAGCCCGTGACGGGCTCCACGCCGGTGCGGCCCCACCAGGTCTCGTACTGACACTGGCCGGGGTCGAGCGTGCTGGCATCGTCGACGTCGAAGTGCCCCGCAGCCTGCGCGCCGGTGCCCAGCAACAGACTCGCCGCGCAGCAAGCCGCTAGCACCCAGCCAGGGACTGGCGGTTTGTTTCTTGTTGTCTGTCTGTTCTTCATCGCACGCGTCCCGGGGCTCGAAACATTCTAGGGACGCGGAAAGTCGGCGCCATGACGCCACCACCAACCACCAGCCGCCCTGTCGGCGTCAGATCTCGAACTGCGGCTGCAACTCCCGGATGCGCTTGATGGCCACGCCGGCCGCGGCGGTGCGCGTTTCCACGCCCAGCTTCACGTACACCCGCTCCAGGTGCTTCTTGGCGGTGGCCGGGCTGCTGCCCAGGATCTCGCCGATGTCCTTGTTGGTCTTGCCCTTGACCACCCAGTACAGCACCTCGGCCTCGCGCGCCGTGAGCTTCAGGCTCAGGCTCATGGCCTCGATCACGCCGGTGTCTGACACCTCGCGCATGATGATCATCCACTCGTCGCCGTCGTCGTCGCTGCTGGTCTGCTGGTGCAGCCGCAGCGTGAGGCTGCCGGCGCCGTGCGCAATAGACAGTGCCGGCGGCTCGATGCCACGCTGCCGCGCGTCGGGCGTGTGGCTGCGCAGCCAGTCGAGCACCGCCGGTGGCGTCTCGGGCGCGCGCGTGTCGCAGTAGCGCTGCAGCAGGTCGCGCGCCAGCGCCGTCTGCCAGATGAGCCGCCCCTCGGGCAGGCGCACGGTGATGCTCGCGTAGCCGAAGGCGTCGAGCGCATTGCGCGCCTGGCCGGCCTGGCGCGCGTCCTGCCGCGCGCGGCGCGCGCCCTGCAGGTGCACGTTCATGCGCGCCAGCACTTCCTTCGGCTTGATGGGCTTGGTGACGTAGTCGACACCGCCGGCCTCCAGCGCGGCCACCAGGTGCTCGGTCTCGGTAAGGCCGGTCATGAACACGATGGGAATGTGCGCCGTGGCCGCGTCGGCCTTCAGCCGGCGCGCCACCTCGAAGCCGTCGATGCCCGGCATCATCGCGTCGAGCAGCACGATGTCGGGGCGGGCCTGCGCGGCGCGCTGCAGCGCCTGCTCGCCGTTGGTGGCAATGAGCACGGTGTAGCCCGACTCATCGAGCGCGTCGTGCAGCACGGCAAGGTTGTCGGGCACGTCGTCGACGATCAGCACCAGGTCGCTGTTGGCGCCCTGCTGCTCACGCAGCGTGCGGGCCAGCGGCGAGGTGTCGATGGGCGTAGGCGTCTGGGGCATCTGGGGTATCTCAGGCATTGGCGTCACGCGGCGCTTTCAACGGCCTGGGCCAGCGCGCGGCTCATGGCTTCGAACTGGAACTGGCGGGCCAGCACGCGCTGACCCTCGGACCAGCCCGCGCATTCCGGCTGCGCCGCGTCGATGGCGTCGAGCTGGTTCATGATGCCGCGGAAATACCCCAGGCTCACCGCCTCCTCGAGCGCGCGCAGGCGCTGCAGCGAAGGCGCCTGCAGAACCTTCGGCGCAGACGGAGCCGCATTGGCAGCGGTGTCGGTCCATTGCAGGCCGAGCCGGCGCTCCAGCCAGTCGAGCAGCTCGGTGTGGCGCACCGGCTTGACGAAGAAATCTTCCGGCGCAATGCCCACGTCGTTGTCGAGCCCCTTGTCGAAGGCGTTGGCCGAGACGATGGCCACCGACGCGTCGGTCAGCCCCAGCTTGCGCGCGCGGCGAATGGTTTCCCAGCCGTCGATGCCCGGCATGGCAAGGTCGACGAACATCGCGTCGGGCCGGTAGCCGGCGGCAATCAGGTCCAGCGCGTCGTGGCCGCTGGCCGCGCTGCGCAGCTCGAAGCCCAGGGGGGCGAGCACATGGCCCAGCAGGTCGCGGTCGGCCTCCTCGTTGTCGACCACCAGCAGGCGGCGGCGCGTGCCTTCGTAGCCGCGCCGCGCACGCTGCACCGGCGCCGCGCGGCGCGCGCCCGGCACGGCGTCGTGCACGCGCGGCAGGAACAGGCGCACGCAAAACAGCGAGCCCACGCCGGGCGTGCTGCTCACCTTCATTTCGCCGCCCATCAGGTCGGTCAGCATCTTGGCGATGGTCAGGCCCAGCCCCGCGCCGGGCGCAGCCGAGGCACCGGCCGAATTGCCGCGCGTGCCACGTGCGAAAGGCTCGAAGATGCGCTCGATCTCCTCGGCCGGCATGCCGGGGCCCGTGTCCTCTATTTCCACCGACGCGAACTCGCGCGCATAGGCCAGCCGCAGCGTGACCTGCCCCGCCGCCGTGAACTTGATGGCATTGCCCAGCAGGTTGATGAGAATCTGCAGCACGCGCTTTTCGTCCGCGCGCACCACCTCTGGCAGCGCACCCGCGGCCTCGAAGCGAAACTGCAGCCCCTTCTCGGCCGCCTGCAGCTCGAACATGTCGGCCAGCTCGCGCAGCGTGTCGGCAAAGCGCATCGGCTGCGCATGCAGCGTGAGCTTGCCGGCCTCGATGTGCGCAATGGCCAGCGTGCCTTCGATGAGCGACAGCAGGTGCTCCCCGCCGCGCTTGATGACCGCCACCGCCTGCCGGCGGTGCGGCGGCACCGAAGGGTCTTCGCCCATTAGCTGCGCGTAGCCCAGGATGCTGTTGAGCGGCGTGCGCAGCTCATGGCTGATGGCGCTGATGTAGCGGCTCTTGGCCTGGTTGGCCTGGTCGGCGGCCTGCTTGGCCTGCTCCGCGGCAAGCTTTGCCTGCTCCGCGATCTCGCGGGCTTCGTCCGCGCTCTGCTTGGCGGCCTGCAGCGCGCGGTCGGTCTCGTGGTGCAGCGCAATCTCGCGCACCAGCAGGTGGGTCTGGCGGTTCGACTCTTCCTGCGCCACCTTGCGGCTCTGGTGCGCCAGCACCAGCCACCACGCGACGATGCCGGCAATGACCAGCAGCGCCATGTAGGCCTTGAGAAAGCCCGAGCGCAATGCAACCTTCTGCACGCCCGCCAGAGCCGCGGCCACGTCGGCCTGCGAGGCCAGCTCCAACGCGCCTTCGCCGAAGGCACGCAGCTCCTGCTGGTAGAGCACGCCGAACACCACGGCCAGCAGCGGCACGATGACCAGCATCAGCAGCAGAAAATGCCCCAGCCCCGTGTCGAGGTAGCGCCAGCTGCGCCGCGGCAGCAGCCAGCGCAGCACGCCCGACCACTGCACCGACAGGCTTGCATGCGGCTTGCACAAGTCGCCGCAGCGCGCGTCGAGCGTGCAGCACAGCGAGCAGATCGCGCCCTGGTAGGCCGGGCAGTGGGCCATGTCGGGCCCTTCGTACTCGCGCTCGCAGATCACGCAGTGCTGCACCTTCAGGCGCTGGTAGCTGCCGGTTTCCACGCGCGCCCAGCGCACCGCGCGCGGGCCCTCGGCCGGCGCGAAGGCGACCGCGCCGTGCGCCTCGTCGGAGCCGCGCGCCAGGTAGTACTTGCCGCCCGTGGCCCAGGCCAGCAGCGGCGAAGCCACCAGCGCCGTGCCCAGCGCAATGAGTGCGGAGAACGCCTGCGCCAGTGGCCCGAACACACCCAGGTGCGCGGTGATCGACAGCACCGACGCCAGCGCCATCGCGCCCACGCCCACTGGGTTGATGTCCCACAGGTGCGCGCGCTTGAACTCGATGCCCGGCGGCGACAGCCCCAGCGGCTTGTTGATGACCAGGTCGGCCACCACGGCCATCATCCAGGCGATGGCGATGTTGGCGAACAGGCCCAGCACGTCGCCCAGCGCCTCGAACACGTTCATCTCCATCAGCATGAAGGCGATGAGCGCGTTGAACACCACCCACACCACGCGCCCCGGATGGCTGTGCGCCACGCGCGAGAAAAAGTTGCTCCAGGCCAGCGAGCCGGCATAGGCGTTGGTCACGTTGATCTTGAGCTGAGAGATCACCACGAACAGCGCCGTGGCCGCCACCGCCCAGCCGTAGTTGGGAAACACGTACTCGTAGGCCGCAAGGTACATCTGGTTCGGGTCGACCGCGCGGTCGGCCGGCACCATGTGGGTGAGCGCCAGGTAGGCCAGCAGCGCGCCGCCCAGCATCTTCAGCACGCCCAGCACCACCCAGCCCGGCCCGCCGGCCAACACCCCGGCCCACCAGCGGCGCGCGGTGGCGGGCGTGCGCGCGGGCATGAAGCGCAGGTAGTCGGCCTGCTCGCCCATCTGCGTGATCAGCGCAATGCCGACCGTCAAGGCTGCGCCAAAGAGGTGCAAATTGAAGCCCTGTGTGCCCGCACGAACCCCGTTGTAGTGCGTAATGCCGGCAAACGCACCAGGATCGCGCACCAGCACATAGCCGAACGGCACCACCAGCATCAGCAGCCACAGCGGCTGCGTCCACAGCTGCAGCCGGCTGATGGCTGACACCCCGTGCGTGACCAGCGGAATCACCACCAGCGCGCACACCAGGTAGCCCCAGACCGGCGGAATGCCCAGCGCCAGCTCCAGCGCATAGGCCATCACCGCCGCCTCCAGCGCGAAGAAGATGAAGGTGAAGCTCGCGTAGATCAGCGAGGTGAGCGTGGAGCCGATGTAGCCGAAGCCCGCGCCGCGCGTGAGCAGGTCCATGTCCACGCCGTAGCGCGCCGCGTACACGCTGATGGGCACGCCCGCCAGAAAGATGATGAGCCCGGTCGCCAGGATCGCCCAGAAGGCGTTGGCAAAGCCGTACTGCACCAGCAGCGTGGCGCCCACCGCCTCCAGGATCAGGAACGACGCCGCCCCGAAAGCCGTGTTGGCCACCCGCCATTCGGACCATTTGCGAAAGCGCTGCGGGGTGTAGCGCAGGGCGTAGTCTTCCAGCGTTTCGCTGGCCACCCAGCTGTTGTAGTCACGCCGGACCTTGACGATGCGCTGCGGGGCGTCGTCCTGGGGGGTCGGCGTGTCGGGGGGGTTCACACCGTTTCGGTGCAGCTTTCGTGCCATCCGTCGGCCCTGGAGGGGCCGAAGGCTCAAGGCAGCTTGGCGAGAAGGTTGTCCAGACGGGTAGGCGGTAGTTGAATTTCGCCGCCGAGGTAGGAATCGTCGGAGGTGTCGTAGATCAGCCACCCATCCTGCGACCAACGAAGCGCCACACCGTGCTCGGTGAACGTGCGCTGCGCGAGCAGCGTCGGGTCGCCCGTGCGGTAGAGCTTGAGCAACACCGTTTGTCCTCGGGTGAAAGCGGTCTTCGCCGTATAGGAAACACCTTCAACGGTAGCAACGTCGGTGCGCCACCTGTAGGGAGGTTCACCGGCGCGGGCCCGGTCCTGCACGTCGATGCAGTAGCTGACGCAGGAAAGAGTGACCGCGATCCCAAGCATCAAGCGAACGAGGCGGGCGCCCCCTCGTCGCACCGGGCGAACGTCGGGCATCACAAAGCCACCCGGATCGGCGTGTCGAGCTTCATCGTCAGCCTGTCGGTGTAGATGACGAAATCGCCGCCCTGGTTGTGCTTTTTTTGCCAGGCACGGAAGTCCGAGTTCTTGACCGGATAAAGCACCGCGTCTTTTGCATACAGGCTGCCCTGCACCACCGCGTAGTCGATCCATCCGATGTTCGCCAGTGCCGCTGCTTCGTGGGCTGCGACGATTGCCACGTGGTTGCGGTTCCAATGCCCGAGGTACTGCGACGCTTTTCGGATTTCGTCCGTGAATGTGAAGTTGTCTTTCACGTAAATGGAAATATGGGTGACAACGGCCGACTTGTTGCTGTGATCGAACCAGGCATAGGAGATCGCCACGTAGAGATTGAACGACCCCAGGGCGCACGTCAGATCATCCGGGAGGCCTTCGTTGAAGAGCGACTGCGTGAAGAATTGCGTCAGCTTCTGGCTCAGGGTTCCCTCGACAGGTGTTTGCTGGAACTGAAACTCCTTGTGAAAGCGAACGATGTCGCCTTGACATTCCAGCCAAGGCCAGATGTGTCGCCGGTTGCCGTAGGGGCGCAGCGCATTGGCAATCTCTCTTCGTGCGGCCGTCGTCTCAAGCTGAAGCATCAGACGGTTCAAACCTCTTTGGGCCCGGGCAAACTTCAACACCCAATCGATCTTGACGGAGGTGGTGTCGAACATGCTTGGCGGATAGGGAATGCCGTTCTGGTTCAGACCGTCGCGCTCGTCATCCGACGTCGGCGGATAGTTCAACGCCCCCGCAAACCACTTGTCCATCAAGTCCGCTCCCACTGGCGCGCCGATCTTTCGCATGGCCCCGGGAATGTCCTGGATGTCGAACGGCGGCACGGTTTGCACAGGCTTCGACTTCTCTTTCAGCGGCGGCGGCGGTGGCGGCGGTGACTTGAGCCAGCGCTGCAGGCTGGTCGCAGCACCAGCCATCGCTTCCACCGCCTTGATCGCGCCAAGCACCGTGTTGACATACGGATCTTCCTTGGCCTTCTTCCTCGCAGGCACCTCCACCGATTTCCGCTCTCCATGCGCGACGGGCTTGCCAAGCATCGACGGAGGCGCCCGACCCGTGGACAGCGCGATGTCCTCCCTGCAGATTTCACCGGTCTGAGGCGACCATGAACGCATGAAATTGTTGGACCGGTGGAAGTCGATCTTCCCGATGGCCTGTGGCTGCATTTTTTCCTCCCCTGTGTTCGAACACCGGCTCGGAGTATTTGCGCGGCGGGTGCGGGTTCAGGGCTGGCCGAGGTTCAAGCGGACGAGCGCCGCGGCCGTTTCAGTGCACTTTTTTGCCATCCGTACGACTTTTGGCGAACACGGCACGACTGTTGCAAAGAAGCCTGCCTGCCCATAATGGCCGCCTCCACCCGCCACCCGATGCCGATCCCATGGAACTGACCCCGCGCGAAAAAGACAAGCTGCTGATCTTCACCGCGGCGCTGCTGGCCGAACGCCGCAAGGCGCGCGGTCTCAAGCTCAACTACCCCGAAGCCATCGCGCTGATTTCCGCCGCCGTGATGGAAGGCGCCCGCGACGGCAAGAGCGTGGCCGAGCTCATGAGCGACGGGCGCGCCGTGCTGACCCGCGCCGACGTGATGGACGGCATCGCCGAGATGATTCCGGACATCCAGGTCGAAGCCACCTTCCCCGACGGCACCAAGCTCGTGACCGTGCACCAGCCCATCGTCTGACCTGAACCCAGAAGAAGAAAGACCTTTCATGCGCCACATCAACGTCGCCAAGACCCTGGCCCTCCCCGCCGCCTTCCTTGCCGCCGTGCTGCCCCTGGCTGCCAGCGCCCACACCGGCGTGGACGGCGGCATGCACCACGGCTTTGCCACCGGCTTTCTGCACCCGCTGACCGGCGCGGACCACCTGGCCGCCATGGTCGCGGTCGGCCTGTGGAGCGCGCTGACCGCGCGCCGCGGCACCGACCTGCTGTGGGCGCCGCTGGCCTTCGCCGGCATGCTGCTGGTGGGCGCGCTGATGGGCCTTGCCGGCATTCAACTGCCGGCCGTCGAGCCGATGATCGCGGCCTCTTTGCTGGTGCTGGGCCTGCTGGTGGTCACGCGCGTGCACCTGCCGGCTGGTGTTGCCATGGCGGTGGTCGGCGTGTTTGCCGTGTTCCACGGCGTGGCGCACGGCCACGAACTGGCGAGCGAAGACGGCGCGGCCCTTACGCTGGCCGGCATGGTCGGCGCCACGGTGCTGCTGCACGTGGCGGGCATTGCACTGGGCTGGTCGCTGCGCCATGCCAACGCCTGGCTGCCGCGCGTGGCCGGTGCCGCCGTGGTTGCGCTGGGCGCAACGCTGCTGGCCCAGGCGGTCTGAACGCCATGATTCCCGGCGAACTCTTCACCGACGACGGCGAACACACGCTCAACCCGGGCCGCCGCACCCTCACGCTGGTGGTGCAGAACACCGCCGACCGGCCGATCCAGGTCGGCTCGCACTACCACTTCGCAGAGACCAACGGCGCACTCGGCTTCGACCGCGAGGCCGCGCGCGGCATGCGGCTGAACATTGCCTCGGGCGCCGCGGTGCGCTTCGAGCCGGGCCAGCAGCGCACGGTCGAGCTGGTCGACTATTCAGGCGATCGCATCGTCTACGGCTTTCGCGGCCTCGTTCAAGGAAAGCTCTAAACATGGCCACCATCGGGCGACGCGCCTATGCGGAAATCTTCGGCCCCACGGTGGGCGACCGGGTTCGCCTGGCGGACACCGAGCTGCTGATCGAAGTAGAGGCCGACTACACCCTGCGCGCCGGCGGCTACGGGGAAGAAGTGAAGTTCGGCGGCGGCAAGACCATTCGCGACGGCATGGCGCAGTCGCAGCGCACCCGGGCGCAAGGCGCCGTCGACACGGTGCTGACCAACGCGCTCATCCTCGACCACTGGGGCATCGTGAAAGCCGACATCGGCCTGAAGGACGGGCGCATCGCCGCCATCGGCAAGGCCGGCAACCCCGACGTGCAACCGGGCGTGGACATCGTCATCGGCCCGGGCACCGAAATCATCAGCTGCGAGGGCAACATCGTCACCGCCGGCGGCATCGACAGCCACATCCACTTCATCTGCCCGCAGCAGATCGAAGAGGCGCTGTCTTCCGGCGTCACCACCATGCTGGGCGGCGGCACCGGCCCCGCCACCGGCACCTTCGCGACCACCGCCACGCCCGGCCCGTGGCACATCGAGCGCATGTTGCAGGCGGCCGACGCGTTCCCCATGAACCTGGGCTTCCTGGGCAAGGGCAATGCGAGCCTGCCCGACGCGCTGCACGAGCAGATCGACGCCGGCGTCATCGGCCTGAAGCTGCATGAAGACTGGGGCACCACGCCCGCGGCCATCAGCAACTGCCTGGACGTGGCCGACGCCACCGACACGCAGGTGGCCATTCACAGCGACACGCTGAACGAATCGGGCTTCGTGGAGAACACCATCGCGGCCGTGGGCGGGCGCGCCATCTGCGCCTTCCACACCGAAGGCGCGGGCGGCGGCCATGCGCCCGACATCCTGCGCGTGGTGGGCGAGGCCAACTTTCTGCCGTCGTCCACCAACCCCACGATGCCCTACACCGTGAACACGCTCGACGAGCACGTCGACATGCTCATGGTGTGCCACCACCTGGACGCCGGCATTGCCGAGGACCTGGCCTTTGCCGAGTCGCGCATCCGCAAGGAAACCATTGCCGCCGAAGACGTGCTGCACGACCTGGGCGCCATCAGCATGTTCAGCTCCGACAGCCAAGCCATGGGCCGTGTGGGCGAGGTCATCATCCGCACCTGGCAGACGGCGCACAAGATGAAAGTGCAACGCGGCACGCTGCCGGAGGACAGCGAGCGCAACGACAACTTCCGCGCCAGGCGCTACATCGCCAAGTACACGATCAACCCGGCCATTGCGCACGGCATTGCGCACGAGGTGGGTTCGCTCGAGGTCGGCAAGTGGGCCGACATCGTGATCTGGAAGCCGGCCTTCTTCGGCGTGAAGCCTTTCACCATTTTGAAGGGCGGCACCATCGCCATGGCTGCGATGGGCGACCCGAGCGCGTCGATACCCACGCCGCAGCCGGTGCACTTTCGTCCGATGTTCGGTGCGTATGGCGGGTCGCTCGCCCGGAGTTCGCTGACCTTCGTGTCGCAGGCCGGCCTGGCCTCGGGCATCAAGGAGCGTTACGGCCTGAGCAAGACCCTCAGCGCGGTGAAGAACATCCGCAATGTGCGCAAGCGGCACATGGTGCACAACGGCTACACGCCGAAGATGGAGATCGATGCGCAGACCTATGCGGTGCGCGCCGACGGGCACCTGCTGACCTGCGAGCCGGCGAAGTTGCTGCCGATGGCGCAGCGGTATTTTTTGTTCTAGATTGCTGCCGTCAACCGGAGCGAGCCTTCAGATGTTCGCGAATCCAGACGGCAAAGCTGCTTTCATCGATGCCACTGGCCGCGACGTCCAGCATCACGAGGGTTGCTTCGGTTTGCGTCGCCACCAGCCGCTGACCGTTCAAGGCCAAAAACAAACCTACCGCCAGAAAGGCCGCACGTTTGTTCCCGTCGACAAAGGGATGGTTCTTGGCCAGTCCGATGCCGTAGGCCGCTGCAAGGTCCGCAATATCGGGCGTTCCGTAGGCGACGAGATTGAGCGGCCGCGCCAGCGCAGACTGAAGCAGCCCTTCGTCGCGCAGACCCGGTGCTCCGCCGTGTTCAGCCAGACTTTCGTCATGCAGCAGGATCAGCGTTCGCCGGTCGATCCAGCGCCACTCGCTCATTTGGCAAGTTGGTGGAAAGTGTCCCGATACTCGCGCATGAACTCGCGACCCAGCTTGAGTTGCTCGTCCACAACCGGGTCATACGGCGTCAAGGTCACGCCGTTGGCTGCCTCGGTCAAGAACAAGGTGTCGCCCTTTTCCAGTTTCAGGCGAGCCAGCACTTCCTTGGGCAGGATCACCCCCACGGAGTTGCCGATCTGGGTCAGTTTGAGTGCCGACATTGTCGCCCTCCAAGTTATAACGATTGTTATATTATCGACGTCCCCCTGCTGAAATCAAGCCCCGCCATGCTCACCGCCAACAAACTCATGCCCCAGGGCCGCGGCCTCGCGCCCGTGTTGCTCAAGCGCGCCGCCACCATCGAGCTCGACTGGGACGTCCGCCAGAAAAGCCGTTTCGACGTCACCGACTCGCAGGGCCGCCAGATCGGCGTGTTCCTGCCGCGCGGCACGGCGGTGAGGGGTGGCGATGTGCTGGTGGCCGAAGACGGTTCGCTGGTGCGCGTGATTGCGGCGCCGCAGGCGGTGTTGCGCATCACGCATTGCACGGCCCATGGCACGCCGTTCGACCTGACGCGTGCGGCCTATCACCTGGGCAACCGGCACGTACCGATCGAGCTCAAGCCCGACCACCTGAAGATCGAGCCCGATCATGTGCTGGCCGACATGCTGCGCTCGATGCACCTGATCGTCGTGGCGGTCGACGAAGCCTTCGAGCCCGAGGGCGGTGCGTATGGTTCCCACGGCGGCGGCCACGGTCACGACCATGCGCACGACCACGGCCCTTCGCACGGCAGCAGCAAAGGGCCGAAGCCGTTGGTGCTTGCGCCTGAGCTGCTCGACGACCATGACCATTCGCACGGTCATGACCATGGGCATCACGGTCACTCGCACTGAGATGCGAGCGAATTTCTGCGTTGTGCTTGGGGTGCGCCGCTGTTCAGGGCGCGCACACGCCGACGGGGTACCTTGCTCCGCGAATGTCCCCCGGCCTGCGGCCTCCTCCTTTATTTCGCTGCGCAAGGCACCCCATCGGCGTGTGCGTTATTCGGAGCAGTCGTTGATCGTGCGAGCACTCAGAGCGTGCCCCCGTGCACAGGGCGTCGGGTACTCCCCGCAGCGAAATAAAGGAGGAGGCGAAGCCGGGGGACATTCGCGGAGGGGAGTACCCGGCGGCCTGTGCACGCGCCCTGAACAAAGCACCCCCGAACACAAGCGCCCCGAAAAGCACCGCGCAACCAACGCCTGACATGCAAGAAGCCCCAAGCCTTTTGCAGCTCATCTGGCTGGCCTCCCCCGCCCTGCCCGTAGGCGGCTTCTCGTACTCCGAAGGGGTAGAGGCCGCGGTCGAATGGGCCGGCATCGACTCCGAATCGCGCGCCGCCGAATGGCTCTCCGACCAATTGCAGCTGAGCTTCGCGCGCGGCGACCTCGCGCTCTTCGCGCAGGCCGTCGCCGCCTGGCGCGCCAACGACACACAGCGCGTGCGCCAGCTCAACCAGTGGGTCATGACCACCCGCGAATCCGCCGAATTCTTCCTGCAGACCGAACAAATGGGCCGCTCCTTCGTCGAGTGGCTCAAGCTGCACCATGCCGACACCGCCGAAGTGTTCGCCGGACTGCCCGCCACCTACCCCGTCGCCTTTGCCTTTGCAGTGAGCCGCACCGGCGCCAGCGTGCACGACGGCTGCCTGGCCTTTGCCTTCGGCTGGGCCGAGAACATGGTCGCCGCCGCCGTCAAGGCCGTGCCGCTGGGCCAGAGCGCGGGGCAACGCATTCTGGGCCGTCTCGCGGGTGAAATTCCCGACGCCGTGACCCGCGCCATGGCCCTGTCCGACGACGAACGCCAGGCGTTCGCCCCGCTGCTGGCCGTGCTTTCGGCGCGGCACGAAACGCAATACTCTCGCCTCTTCCGCAGCTGACACGCACGCGCGCGCAAGGTCTTCACAGATGCCGATGTTTCCCAAGTCCGTCGAATGGCCACCCGCAGGCACGCTGCAGGGCAAAGGCCGCTCGAAGGTATGGGAAGGCCGCATCGCGATAGCGCCGTTCGGCGAGTTCGACCTGCGCGTGCACGGGACTGCCGAAGGACCGACGCCCGCGCAAACCGGCGCGATGCAGAAAGTGCTCGCTAACACCGCCGCGCTGCGCGACACAGCAGGCGCGCCCATGGTCGAGGTGATCGTAGAAGGCGGCATCCTCCCCGACGGGCTGGCGCTCGACACCGCCTCGCTCTGGTCGCAGCTGAAGCCTTCGTTCGTGGAGGTGGCCCAGCCCGACTACGACCCGAGCGGCGCCATCGCCATCTCGCTGGGCTTCGAGATGCCTTGGTGGGACGAGCACCTGCTGCACATTCGCACCCTCGAAGGCGAATTCGACGAGGCCTATCCCGAGTAGCCCCTTCGCATCGAACCACACACGCACACACGCACTTTTTTCCGGAACCGAACCATGACCTCCGCCCTGCACCACATCCCCCATCGCACCAAAAGACTCCCCCCGCTGCGCGTGGGCATCGGCGGCCCGGTGGGCTCGGGCAAGACCACGCTGCTGGAAATGCTCTGCAAGGCGATGCGCGACAAATACGACCTGATCGCCATCACCAACGACATCTACACCAAGGAAGACCAGCGCCTGCTGACCGTGGCCGGCGCGCTGCCGGCGGAACGCATCATGGGCGTGGAAACCGGCGGCTGCCCGCACACCGCCATTCGTGAAGACGCCTCGATCAACCTCGAGGCCATCGACCGCATGCTGGGGGACTTTCCCAACGCCGACATCGTGTTCGTCGAGTCGGGCGGCGACAACCTCGCGGCCACGTTCAGTCCCGAGCTGTCGGACCTCACGATCTACGTGATCGACGTGGCTGCCGGCGAAAAAATTCCGCGCAAGGGCGGCCCCGGCATCACCAAGAGCGACCTGTTCGTCATCAACAAGATCGACCTGGCCCCCTACGTGGGCGCCAGCCTCGAAGTGATGGAACAAGACACGCAGCGCATGCGCCGCCAGCGCCCCTACGTGATGACCAACCTCAAGACCCACACCGGCGTGGCCGAGGTGGTGGCGTTCATCGAGGCACGCGGAATGCTGCTGGAAGCTTGAGGCAGGTCGAACCCGCCGCCCCCGCTCAGGGCAGCCCGAGGTAGACGCGCAGATCGTCCTTCACCGTGCCGGCAGAGGCGACGGCGGTGCGCAAGCGCTCTTCGCTCACGCCGAACCAGTGGGTCCAGTAGTCGACCTCCTTGAGGTCGGTGACATCGATGCGCTCATCGTCCTGAGGAATACGAATGTCATTGCTGTGTTCGCGCATCGTCTTCTCCTGAAGAACTGAAAGGGGATGAAGAAAAAAGAGGGGTACCGGTTGAAGCTGTGAGTCGCGGCGGAAGGGCAGTTTCCACGGCCGCCGCCCCCCGCCCGCCGGACGATTCCGACGCGCCGTGCAGGACAATTTCCATGGTGCGGCGCCACCGAAGCCACCGCAGCAACTTCCGCCAGCCTTTGGCGGCGCCGTCCTGCAAGCCCCGCCCACCCTTCGATGTTTGAATTCGAGTCACTCATATTCGATACACGGAGAAGAACATGGCGCAAGACCACCATGACCGCCAACCCCAGCTGAGCGTGGGCGTACCGGGCCTGAACGACGTGCTCGGCGGCGGCCTGGAGCCCAACCGCCTGTACCTCGTGGAAGGCTCGCCCGGCGCGGGCAAGACGACCATTGCCATGCAGTTTCTGCTCGAAGGCGTGCGCCGGGGGGAGTCGGTGCTGTACGTCACGCTGTCCGAAACCGAGGCCGAGCTGCGCGGCGTGGCCGCCTCGCACGGCTGGGACGTGGGGCCGATCCACGTGCGCGAAATGCTGCCCACGCAAGACAGCCTGCAGCCCGACGAGCAATACACCATGTTCCACCCCTCGGAGGTGGAATTGAGCGAGACCACGCTGCGCATCCTCAGCGACGTGGAACTGCTCAAGCCCTCGCGCATCGTGTTCGATTCGCTGTCGGAACTGCGGCTGCTCTCGGGCAGCTCGCTGCGTTACCGGCGTCAGATTCTTGCGCTCAAGCAGTTCTTCGCGGGGCGCCAGTGCACCGTGCTGCTGCTGGACGACATGACGGCCACCTCGCACGACCTGCAGGTGCAGAGCATCGCGCACGCCGTGTTGCGGCTGGAGCAGTCGAACTCCGACTACGGCGCCTCGCGCCGGCGCCTGGTGGTGGTGAAGTACCGCGGCCAGTCGTTTCGCGGCGGCTACCACGACTACAAGATCCATCGTGGCGGCCTGCAGGTGTTTCCGCGCCTGGTGGCGGCCGAGCACGTCAACGACATCGAGCTGGTCAAGCTGCCCAGCGGCATCACGGCGCTGGACGCGCTGCTCGGCGGCGGGCTCGAGAAGGGCACCAGCACCCTGCTGGTGGGCGCGCCCGGCACGGGCAAATCTTCCGTGGCGGCGCAGTTCGCCATTGCGGCGGCCGAACGCGGCGAAACGGCGTCGCTTTTTATCTTCGACGAAAGCGTCAACACGCTGCGCACGCGCTGCACGGGCATGGGCATGACGCTCGACCCGCATCTGCAGTCGGGCCGCATCCGCATCAAGCAGGTCGATCCGGCGGAGCTGTCGCCCGGCGAACTGGTGCACGAGATTCGCCTTGCGGTGACCGAGCACGGCGCCAAGGTGATCGTCATCGACAGCCTGAACGGCTACCTCAACGCGATGCCCGACGAGCGCTTCTTGATCGTGCAGTTGCATGAGCTGCTCACCTACCTGGGCCAGTCCGGCGTGGCCACCATTCTGGTGGGCGCGCAGCACGGCCTCATCGGCATGCAGATGCAGACCCCCGTCGACGCCAGCTACCTGGCGGACGCCGTGGTGCTGCTGCGCTACTTCGAGGCCGAGGGCGAGGTGCGCCAGGCCATCTCGGTGCTCAAGAAGCGCGGCGGCGCGCACGAGCGCTCCATCCGCGCCTTCTCGATGGACAGCGACGGCCTGCACGTGGGCGAACCGCTGCGCCACTTCCGCGGCATCCTGACCGGCGTGCCGGTGCCCGTCGACGGTGTGGCAACGCCTCCGCCATGAGCGACACCGCCGTCAACCCCCTCCCCACCGCGCCGGACCCGCAACTGCGGGTGCTGATGCGAACGGCAACGCCGCGCGACGCCGTCATGGCCTCCGCCGTGCTGTCGCACGCCGGCATCGACACCGAGGTGTGCGCCAACCTGCCCCAGCTGCTGCGCGAGATGGCACAGGGCGCCGGTGCCCTGCTGGTGTCGGAAGAAATGCTGTCGGGCAGCGGCGCCGCCGAGCTGGCCGCGGCCATTGCGGCGCAGCCCCCGTGGTCCGACCTGCCGGTGTTGATTCTTGCGCGCCAGGGTGCGGACTCGAGCGCCATCAGCTCCGCCATGGAAGGCATGGCCAACGTCACCGTGCTGGAGCGTCCGATTCGCGTGGCCTCGCTCGTGAGCGCGCTGCGCAGCGCCCTGCGCGCGCGGCGGCGGCAGTACGAGCTGCGCCGCATCCTCGAAGACCTGAACGAGGCCGACAAGCGCAAGACAGAGTTTTTGGCCACCCTGGCGCACGAGCTGCGCAACCCGATGGCACCGCTCAGCACCGCGCTGGCCATCCTCAAGCGCAAGGCGCTGGCGCCCGAGGCGGCCCTGCCCTACTACGAGCTGATGGGCCGGCAGCTGGACCACATGGTGCGGCTGGTCAGCGACCTGATGGAGGTGTCGCGCATCACGCGCGGAAAGATCGAACTGCAGCTGGGCGAGCTGGTGCTCGACCAGGTGATCCGTGGCGCGGTCGAGCTCAGCCGCCCGCTGATGGACGCGGGCAAGCACACCCTTTCGCTGCACATCGCCGACGCCTCTCTGGCGGTGAAGGGCGACGGCGTGCGGCTCACGCAGGTGTTCGCCAACCTGCTGAACAACGCCGCCAAGTACACGCCCGAGGGCGGGCGCATCGATGTGTTCCTGGAGCGCGACGACAGCGGCCATGCGGTGGTGCGCGTGAAGGACAGCGGCGCTGGCATTCCGCAGGCCATGCTGGGTGCGATCTTCGACATGTTCGTGCAGGTCAGCGGCACGGCACGCGCCGCGCAGGGCGGCCTGGGCATCGGCCTCACGCTGGTGAAGAGCCTGGTCGAGCTGCATGGCGGCACGGTCGGCGCGAAGAGCGAGGGCCAGAACCGGGGCAGCGAATTCACCGTGTCGCTGCCGCTGCTGCGGCACGAATTGCACGCGACCACCAAGGCCGACGCGCTGGAAGATTCACTCTCCGCGCAGCACCGCATCCTGGTGGTGGACGACAACCGGGACGCGGCGGAATCGCTCGCGGCGCTGCTGGGCCTGCTGGGCGCGCAGACCGCCGTGGCGTTCAGCGGGTCCGACGCACTGAACAAGGCCGAAGACTTCAGCCCCACCTTCGGCGTGCTGGACATCGGCATGCCCGGCATGGACGGCTGCGAGCTGGCGCGCCGGCTGCGCGCGCACCCGCGGCTGCACGGCATGGGGCTGATCGCGCTCACCGGATGGGGACAGGCCGACGACCGGCTGCGCATTGCGCGGGCAGGGTTCGACCACCATCTGCTGAAGCCGGTCGACGTGGTGGAGCTGTCGGCCGCATTGCGCAAGCTCGCGCTGCGCGGCACTGCATGAAGGCATGAAAGCGACGAACTGAACGAAAGGGCTGCAGGAGCCCTTCGTTCAGAGCTCGCTGCCGTCGCGCAACTGCCGCGCCTTGTACACCAGCCGCACGCTGGCGCGCCGCGGGTCGCTGACCTGCTGCACGTACACATCGGTGTCGTTGCTCACCCAGGCGGCATAGGCGCTGCCCGGGTCGCGCGAGGCAAGCTCGGTGCCGAACGATGCGCGGCCCCACTGCACCAGCGCGGCGAAGGCCGATGCGCCGTTGTCCGGCGTGGCCTGCGTGGCCTGCAAATTGGCCACGTACTCGACGCGGCGCAACTCCGAGGCGGCAAAGAAGAAGGTGGGCTCGAACAGCAGCCCGGCCATTTCGACCGGTGCGGCGCGCCAGTTGCCGACCAGGCCACCGCCCAGGCGCTGCGGCCGCGGCACGCGTTCGGCGGCGGGCAGCACTGCGTGCAGTTGCTCGGCCGACATGCCCAGGCGCACGCCCGGTGGCAGGGCCTGCGCATGCAATGCACCAGCGGCAAGAAGGGCGGCGCTCGCGGCGAGCGCGCGGAGAAAAGTCAGCAAGGCAGGGGGTCGCACGTTCGGCATCGGGAGGAAAGCGGCGGAACCATGGGACCGCGAGTATGACGCGGAGTTCCCTTGCGCCGCCGTGCATGGACTTTCTTCCAGGTGCTTTCTCCGAGCCTCATGCTTCAGCGAAAACCTCTTCCCGCTGGGCCTTGCCGAAGATCGCGGCCGGGCGCACGTCGAGAAGGTCGTTTGCCCGTGGTCGGCCGATGCCGCGCCCGGCTCTACGCCTGCAAAAGTGGCAGCCGCAACGTGAGGCCCAGCGCGCCGCCCGCGTGCGGCGCCGAATAGATGCGCCCGCCATGGTGGCCGGCAATGCGTTCGCAAGCCCGCGCACTGGCGCCTGCCGCGCTGGCGGTCGCGCTCGCGCTTGGGTTTGCGTTCGCGCTGTCGAAGAACTGCGAGAGCGGCGGCCGTGCATCCACCGCATCGAGGTCGCGCCAGTGGATCACCGCCTGCTCGCCCTCCGCATGCGCGGACACCTGCAGCGTCGCGCCCGCGCGCATCACGCTGGCCGCATAGGCCGTGACTTTGGCGACCAGCTCGCGCAGCTCGGCCTCGATGGCCAGCACAGGCACCGCGTGCTGCGGCAGTTGAATGTCGAGCCGAATGGCCTGCGCGGCCGGCTCGCCCGAAGCGGCGTCCAGCAGCGGCCGCAGGTCTTGCACGCGGCTAGCGACCAGCCGCTGGCGCTCGTCGTGCCGGGCCTGCGCGGCCAGCTCGCGCGCCTTCGCGCCCTGGCGCAGGTTGGCGATGAACAGCGAGCCCATCATGCAGACCACGCCGCCCAGCCCGAGCAGGATGACGCCCGCAATGACGGCGCCCAGATTGCCCGACTGCAGTTGGCCGCCGGTCATCAGCGGGCTCTCTGCGGTGGGGCGTCGGGTGCGCCGCGCGCGCAGCCGTTGCGCGGGCCTGCGCCAAGTTCGCCCGGTTCGCCGCGTGCATCGCGTGCATCACACATGTCCGCGCCAGGCGGGGGCCTGCGGGCGCCGTCGAAGGGCATCGGTGCGCCTTCCCCGCGAAAGCCTGGCGGCGGGCGGTGGAACATGGGCGGGGGCGGCGGCAGCACGATGCAGCCACCGAGGCTGGCGGCCATCAAGGCACCCGCGAAGAGTCTGGTTCGGTTCATTGAAAAACTCACTGCTGGAGGAACAGGCTGCGCGACGGAAAGGGGCAGTCGCCCTCTTCCTCTTTGATTTGCCGCGCAGTGCGCGCCCCGCGTCAGAACGCGTGGCGAATGCCGAAGTCGTAGCCGGTCGACGAGCGCGGCACGCCCGCAAAGCCCACGCCCGCGCTGCCGTAACCGGTGGTGCTGTCCGACACCAGGCTGCCCGTGTAGTTGGCGTCGTTGCGGTTGTTCACGCGCGCCACCGTGGCATACAGCGCGGTGCGCTTCGACAGGTTGTGCACATAGCCGATGGCCAGCTTTTGCGCGCGCGGGTCTTCACCCGTCACACCGGCGGCGCCTTCGTTGTAGCGAACCACCGAGTACGAAGCGCGGATCAGGCCCGCGCCCACCGGCACGCTCGCACCGATCAGGTAGCCGTTGTAGGTGTCGTGCGAGTTGCCCAGCGCCGTGTCGAACTTGTTCTTCACGTTCGACAGCTCACCGAACAGCTTCACCGGGCCGAAGTCGTAAGAGGCACCCAGGTTGATGGTCTGCACCTTGCGCTCCAGCGTGGTGGTGTCCACCGCCACGTTCTGGCCCACGGCCAGTGCCACGTCCAGCGGACCGTTGGCATAGCCGAAGCGCCCGCCCACGTAGCGGCCCGCGCTGCTGCTGCTGGCGGCCGTGGTGCTGGTGGCGTCGGTGGTGGTGTTCTCGTGCAGGCTGTACTGCACCTGGCCATAGAAGCCGCCCAGGTTCGGTGGCAGGAAGTAGCCCACCGAGTTGCTGGCGCGCACGTAGTTGGCGTTGTTCAGGCCGGTGCTGCTGCTCACGGTGCTGATCACGTTGGTGCCGGAGCCGTTGGTGCCGAACGGGTCGAACACGGTGTCGTTCCAGAAGGTGGCGGTGTAGTCGCGGCCCAGGCGCACTTCACCGAAGTTGCCCGACAGGCTCACGGTGGAGCGGCGCGCAAAGGTGCTGATGCCGGTGGCGCCGTCGTCGTTGGTGATGGGCGCTTCGAGCCAGAAGCTCGCGGCCAGGCCGCCGCCCAGGTCTTCGGTGCCGCGAAAGCCGATGCGGCTGGAGTTGTAGCCGGAGTTGCTCAGGCTGGTCTTGCTGGTCTTGACCGACGCACCGGTGAGGGCGTCGCGCGCGGTGGCCGATTGGTAGGTGACGCCGGCGTCGACGACACCGAACAGCGTGACGGACGATTGCGCGGCGGCCAGGCCGCTGCCGGTCAGCGCGGCAAGGGCAGCGAGTGCGGTGAGGGATTTCTTCATTGAGGGTTCTCCAGTTTCAGGCCTGATACGGCCGCTGTTCATCAAGCAGCCGACCCGCATGGTCTCGTTCAAATTCGGAGGAATCTTGTGAATGGCGTGTCTTTGCACGGGATGTTGTTTGCGTGCACGTGACCGGGTGCGCCATGCGCGGCGTATGGACACACCTCGTACGAAAAGTCTCCCAAAAGCGGCGCGATGCTCGGCGACCGAAGGAGTCGTTCATGACCATTGCCATGCAAAGCAACATCGCCTCGACGCTGGGCGTGCAGCAGCTCGCCAGCGCGTTCAGTCCTGCGTTTTCGCACTTGCGCATTCTTCGCAATCTGGTGATTCCGATGCCCGAGGGGCATGCGGCGCGCACGGCGTGCATTGATGCGGTGCTGGTGTGCGAGACGGGCATTTATCTGTTCGAGATCAAGGCGTGGCGCAATGCATTCGTCTACCGAAAAAAGTCGGACGAGTCGCCACCGCGCTGGTTCCTGCGCATGCATGGTTGCAAGAACGCGCGGGAGGTGAAGGACCCGGCGTGGCAAGGCGGGCGCAAAACGACGCAGTTGCGCAGCTTGTTGCCGGACGATCTGCGGCTGCAGTACTTCGTGCTGCTGCCGTGTGAAGGGATCGAGCTGGAGGGCGTGATGCCGGCGGCTGTCGTCACGCAGCAAGACTTGCCCTACATCGCACGGTTGGTACGCAACCATGGGCGGACTGCGCGCACGTATCGGCTGCTGGATGCACAAGGCGTTGAGCGCACTGTGGAACGGTTGCTCGAGATTCAAGGGACTACTGCGGATGTGCTGTTGCAGTAGCTGTTCTGGGCGCTCTTGTTCTTGGCGCTGTTGTTCTTGGCGCTCTTGTTCAGGGCGCTCTTGTTCAGGGCGTGTGCAAAGGCCGCCGGGTACTCCCCTCCGCGAATGTCCCCCGGGCTTCGCCCTCCTCCTTTATTTCGCTGCGGGGAGCACCCGACGCCCTTTGCACCTGGGCACGCTGCTCGTGTTCCGCTGATCAACGACTGCGCTGAACACGCTCACGCCGATGGTGGGCTTCTTTTCGCGAAACAAAGGAGGAGGTGCGGTAGCCCGAAGGCCGGGGGACATTCGAGAAAAGAAGCACACCGTCGGAGTGAGCGTCGCCCTGAACAAGAGCGCCAAAAAAGCCAAAACAAACAACGCAACGTAAAGACACAACACAGCCCCGACCCCCACAGGGAAGTCCCAAATTTCTCCGACATTGGCGAAGACCATGCGGCGATGCACTTACCGAAGTCCCTCGCAGCGGCCGCCGTGCTGCTTGCCTCGCTGGCTGCCCTCCCCGCATGGGCCACCGATCCGTTCACCGTCAGAGACATCCGCCTGGAAGGCCTGCAGCGCGTCGAACCCGGCACCGTGTTTGCCACCATCGGCCTGAAGGCCGGCGACACATACAACGACGAACGCGGCACCAACGCCATTCGCGAACTGTTCAAGCTCGGACTTTTCAAGGACGTGCGCATCGACGTCAACGGCAACGTGCTGGTGGTGGTGGTCGAAGAACGCCCCACCGTGGCCGACGTCGACTTTGTCGGCACCAAGGAGTTCGACAAGGTCGCGCTGCAAAAAGCCCTGCGCGACATCGGCCTGACCGACGGACAGGCCTACGACAAGGCGCTGGCCGACCGCGCCGAACAAGAACTCAAGCGCCAGTACATCAGCCGCAGCATGTACAACGCCCAGGTGGTCACCACCGTCACGCCGCTGGAGAACAACCGCGTGAACCTCACGTTCACCGTGACCGAAGGCGAGCCCGCGCGCATCACCGCAGTGCATGTGGTGGGCAACAAGGCCTTCAGCGAAAGCACGCTGCTCGACCTGTTCGACCAGGACAGCGGCGGCTGGCTGGCCTGGTACACCAAGTCCAACCAGTATTCGCGCACCAAGTTCAACGGCGACATGGAAACACTGCGCTCGTACTACCTCACGCGCGGCTACCTGGAGTTCCGCATCGACTCCACACAGGTGGCCATCTCACCCGACCGCCAGACGATCACGCTCACCGTGAACATCACCGAAGGCCAGAAGTTCGTGGTGGCCGGCGTGAAGCTCACGGGCGACTACATGGGCCGCGAGGACGAGTTCAAGACGCTGGTCACCATCCGCCCCGGCGCACCGTACAACGGCGAAGAGGTGGCGGCCACCACCAAGGCCTTTGCCGACTACTTCGGCACCTTCGGCTACGCCTTCGCGCGCGTGAAGGCCGAGCCGGAGATCGACCGGGAGAACAACCGCGTCACGCTGGTGCTGAAGGCCGAGGCCTCGCGCCGCGCGTATGTGCGGCGCATCAACATCGGCGGCAACGCCAA
Source organism: Variovorax sp. H27-G14 (assembly GCF_046156345.1). Taxonomy (NCBI): domain Bacteria; kingdom Pseudomonadati; phylum Pseudomonadota; class Betaproteobacteria; order Burkholderiales; family Comamonadaceae; genus Variovorax; species Variovorax sp. H27-G14. Next base: position 84,204 of record NZ_JAYLVN010000014.1, on the reverse strand, counting down.
GACGCGCGACGAGGTGATTCGGCGCGAGTTCCGCCAGTACGAAGGCGCGTGGTACGACGGCAACAAGATCCGCGCCTCGCGCGACCGCATCGACCGGCTGGGCTTTTTCACCGACGTGAACGTCGACACCATCGACGTGCCCGGCTCGCCCGACCAGGTCGACCTGGCGGTAACGCTCACCGAAAAACCCACCGGCTCGCTGCAGCTGGGTGCGGGCTATTCGTCGACCGACAAGGTGTCGCTGACCTTCGGCATCACGCAGGAGAACGTGTTCGGCAGCGGCAACTACCTGGGGCTGAACGTGAACACCAGCTCGTACAACCGCACCATTTCGCTCACGGCCACCGACCCGTACTTCACCAAGGACGGCATCTCGCGCACGCTGAATGTGTTCCACACCACCACGCGGCCCTACTACCAGGCTGACGGCAACTACAAGCTGGCGAGCGACGGCGGCTCGGTGCGCTTCGGCTTTCCGGTGGGCGAGCAGGACACGGTGTACCTGGGCATCGGCGTGGAGCGCTATTCGTTCACGCCGGGCACCAACGGCTCTTACGCGCTGGTCGACGGCTCGTACGTGTACACGGCCACGCCGCAGGCCTACCTGGACTACTTTCAATGCACGGGCACCGCGCCCAGCGTGACCTGCGCCAAGTCGAGCATCGTGGGCATTCCGGCCACGCTGGGCTGGTCGCGCGACGACCGCGACAGCGCGCTGGTGCCCTCGCGCGGCAAGCTGCAAAGCGCCAGCCTGGAAGTGGGCGTGGGCAGCGAGCTGCGCTACCTCAAGTCGAACTACCAGTACCAGCAGTACTTTCCGCTGTCCAAGCAGTACACGCTGGCCATCAACGGCCAGCTGGGTTATGCGCGGGCGCTGGGCAACAGCACGTACCCGATCTTCAAGAACTTCTATGCCGGCGGGCTGGGCTCGATTCGCGGCTTCGAACAGAACTCGCTGGGGCCCACCGACGCCGTGACGGCCGGCGCGCTGGGCGGCACGCGCAAGGCGATCTTCAACATGGAATTCAGCACGCCCTTTCCCGGCGCGGGCAACGACAAGACGCTGCGCATGTACACCTTCATGGACGCGGGCAACGTGTTCGCCGACCGCACGGCCAGCATGAGCGACGCGCAATGGAAGGCGCAGAACAAGCTGCGCGCGTCGGCCGGCATCGGCATCAGCTGGATCTCCCCGCTGGGGCCACTGCGCCTGGCGTACGCGGTGCCACTGCTCTACCAGAAGGCGGACACGGCCAACAACATTGCGGCCGACCGCACGCAGCGCTTTCAGTTTCAGATCGGCACTTCTTTCTGAGCGGGAGGGCTGCAAACCATGGCGCGCATCCTGCTGGTGGAAGACGGGCGCGACAGCGCATCGCAATTGCTCGCGCACCTGCACGGCGCGGGCCACGAGGTGGAGCAAATCGGCGACGGCGCCGCGGCGCTCGAACGCATCCTGACGGCACCGCCCTCGCTCACGCTGCTGGACATCGTGCTGCCGCGCGCGGCGCACGCGCAGGGCGCGGTGCAGGACGGCATCGACGTGCTGCAACAGGTGCGCTCGCACAGCAACCACCCGATCATCATGCTGACGGCGCGCACGCAGGAGTGCGACCGGCTGCTCGCGCTGGACATGGGCGCGGACGACTATGTGTGCAAGCCCTTCTCGCCGCGCGAAGTGGTGGCGCGGGTGAACACCGTGCTGCGCCGGCACGCGCAGCGCCTGGGTGCCGAGCGGCCGTCGGGCACGGTGGACTTCGTCGGCACGCCGGGCATGCGCGGCAACGTCAGCCTGGAAGGCCGGCCGCTGGCGCTCACGCGGCGCGAGTTGCTGCTGCTGCGCGCGCTGTCGAATGACCCGGGGCGGGTGTTCACACGCTCCAAGCTGCTGGAGGCTGCGTTTCCCAAGGCGCTGGACGTGAACGAGCGCGCGGTGGACGGGCACATCAAGAACCTGCGCAAGAAGCTGGCGAACGTCGCGCCCACGCACGACTGGATCCGCTCGGTCTACGGCGTCGGCTTCAGCTTCGCGGAGCGGCCGGCGGGCTGAGCGGGCGGGCTGAGCGGGCGGATCAGCCGCCGCATCAGCCGGCCGGGCGCGGGGGCACCAGCGCCTTGACGCGCGCGGTGCCTTCCAGTGCGCGGGCATGGGGCGGGCCGCCGCCCATGGGCATGCCGGCCATGGGCATGCCACCCTGCAAGGGCCCACGCGGCAGCATGGCGCCCGGTGGCAGGCTGCCTTGCGGCGGCATGGCGCCCGGTGGCATGCCACCGAAGCGCGGCGGCCTGTCGACCACGGGCGTGGCCAGCGGGTCGACCACCAGCGCCAGCGTGGCCACATAGCGCTGGCGCTCTTCGCGCACCGCGCCCAGCACGGTGTCGCCGGCCTTCAGCGCAATGCCGTCCAGGCTGTTGAGCGTGTCGCGCAGCCGCGCGCGCTGGTAGAGCGAAACCTGGGTGTAGAGGAACTCGCTGAGCGCGTCGGGCAAGAAGAACTGCGAGGTGAGCACAGCGCGCGTGCCGTTCAGCACCTTCATGTGGATGTGCGTGGTGCGCCCCGCGTACCAGCCCGGGTAGACGGTGGCGAACGCGGCCACGCCCTCGCGGTCGGTGAACTGGCTGCCGCGAAGAAAGGTCTTGCCCTCGAAGGCGCCCGCGCCATCGTCGCCCTGCCCGCCAAAGCCCGAGTAGCGCCCCAGCGTGTCGCAATGCCAGAGGTCCACGCGCAGCCTGGGCAGCGGCTTGCCCGCCGTGTCGCACACGGTGAAGCGCACGTCCAGCGGCACGCCCTGCAGGCCTTCGGTGATGTCGCGACGAACTTGCGAAGCGTCCAGGTAGAACGGGCCTTCGGTGGTCTGGGCGGTCAGCGGCAGCGTGGGCGCGGCGGCCTGGGCCGGGCGCGCGGAGGCGGTGGCCAGGGCCGCTGCCCCAAGGGTGGTCAGCAGGCCGCGGCGGCCGATGGCGGGGGAATTCGGTGGGGTCATGGTTGCGTGTTCTCCTCGTTCGGTTCCGTGCGGGCAGTGCTGGCCGGGCCGGTTACGTGGCCCTCGGCCCACAGCACCAGCAGCGTCCAGGCCTGGGCGACGAGCCAGAAGAACACGGTGATCGCACCCAGCAACGCAAAGCTCAGTTCGGGTTTCATGGAAGGCCATGCTGCGCAGGCATCGGGGAGAAAAGATGGAGAAAGCAGTCTCCGCTCCGTCTCCCAATTTCCTCCACATTCCGACCACATCATCTGTTCTCGCCCCGGTTCCACCCCGTTTTGACCGTCCGTTCCGCCCCGGTTTCACTCCCCGTTCGCCTCCCATGCATGTCGCAGAATGCGGCCATGCCTGCCCCGTGCCCATGCCGCAACTGACCCTTTCCCGCAAGATCTTCCTGGCGCTGGCCGCGCTGCTGATCGTGCTGCTCATCAGCTTTGCGGGCCTGTCGATCATTGCGCTGCAGCGGGGCCTGGGCTCCTACGTGGCCGAAATCGAGATCCGGCGCATGGACTGGCTCGCGCAGCTGGTGCTGAAAAATTACGTGGCTCATGGCGACTGGAAGAACCTGCGCGACAACGACGACGCATGGCAGCGCCTGCAGATGGGCCGCTTTGCCAACGTGCTGGACAGCGCCGCCGCCAACGGCGAAGAGCGCCGGCTGCCGCCCTGGTACGAATACCGCGCGATGCACGCCGCGCCGCCGGACGGCGTGGCCGATGGCAGCCCGCCACCCCTGCCTGCCATACCGCCCATGCCACCCTCGGCGCAGCTCGACCTGCTGCCGCGCCGCGCGCCGGGCTTTCCCGGCATGCCGCCGCCCTGGGTGTTCCCCGACCCGCGTGGCATGCACGACGCCATCTACCAGCGCTTGGCCGTGCTCGACGCCAGCGGCGCGCGCGTGGTGGGTGCCGACATGGACCTGGCCAATGCCGCGCGCATGCCGATACGGCACAACAAGTCGGTCGTCGGCTACCTCGCGCTCGCGCCGTTGCAGGGGCTGGAGAGCGAGGCCGACCGCGCCTTCATCGCGCGCCAGTCGGGCGTGATCGTGCTCACCGGGCTGTGCGGCCTGGGCTTTGCGCTGGTGCTGTCGTGGTTGCTGGCGCGCCGCTGGTTCAAGCCCATCGACGAGCTCACGCAGGCCGCGCAGGACGTGGCGCGCGGGCGGCTGTCCACCCGCGTGGCGGTGCAGGGCACCGACGAGCTGGCGCTGCTGGGCAAGACCTTCAACGACATGGCGCAGCGCCTGGACACGGTGGAGGCCACGCGCCGCGCCTGGCTGGCCGATGCGGCGCACGAGCTGCGCACGCCGCTTGCCGCCATGCGCGCCGAAATAGAAGCGCTGCAGGACGGCGTGCGCACCTTCGACGAACGCACCGCGCTGCGGCTGCACCGCCAGGTGATCCGCCTGGGCCAACTGGTGGACGACCTGCGCAGCAGCATGCGCGAGCCGCAGAGCGACCTGCTCACGGCCACCGTGTTCCCGCTGTCGCTGCTGAAAGAAGCGCTGGATCACACGCGCGACCGCTTCGCCAAGCGCGGCGTGAAGGTCGACCGCGAGGCCGTCGACCGCATCGACAGCTTCTCGCAGCCGACCGTGGACGGCGACGCGCACCGGCTGCACCAGGTGTTCATGAACCTGCTGGAAAACACGCTGGCCTACACCGACGAAGGCGGCACGCTGCGCATCGACGTGACGGTGGAAGGCGCGTGGACCGGCAACTGCCTCACGCTGCTGTTCGACGACAGCGCGCCCGGCGTACCCGAGAGCGAACTGCCGCGCCTGTTCGACCGGCTGTTCCGCGGGGAGTCTTCGCGCAGCCGCGAACACGGCGGCTCCGGGCTGGGCCTGTCGATCTGCCGCGCCACGCTCGAGGCGCACGGCGGCACCATCGACGCGTCGGCTTCGCCGCTGGGCGGGCTGCGCGTGACCCTTACCCTTCCACTGGCCACACCGCAATGACACGCATCGTCATCGTCGAAGACGAGATCGACATCGCCTCGGTGGTGCAAGACTATTTGCGCCACGCGGGCTACGAGACCACGCATTTCACCGACGGGCAAAGCGCGCTGCAAGGCATCGTGGCCGCGCCGCCAGACCTCACGCTGCTGGACATCATGCTGCCGCGGCTGGACGGCATCGAGGTGCTGCGCCGCGCGCGCGAGCACACGGCGCACCCGATCATCATGCTCACCGCGCGCATCGAAGAGGTCGACCGCCTGCTCGGCCTGGAGCTGGGCGCGGACGACTACGTGTGCAAGCCCTTTTCGCCGCGCGAGCTGGTGGCGCGGGTGCGTGCCGTGCTGCGGCGCACCGCCGGCCCGGCGCTGGGCGGGCAGGGCAACGGCACGGCCTCGTCCGACGAAGCTCCGGGCCTGGTGCTTGACGACGTGCACTGGCGCGCGTCGCTCGAAGGCACGCCGCTGAACCTCACGCGGCGCGAGTTCGGGCTGCTGCAGGTGCTGTCGCGGCACCCGGGGCGCATCTTCTCGCGCGCCCGCCTGCTGGAGCTGGCCTACGACGACACGGTGGACGTGACGGAGCGCGCCATCGACAGCCATGTGAAGAACCTGCGCCGCAAGCTGGGCGCGGTGACGCCGGCGCACGACTGGATACGGTCGGTGTACGGCGTGGGCTTTGCGTGGGAAGCGCCGGTGCCGGCGTAGCGGCCACCCCCGGGTTGCTTCAGGGCACCGCGGGTTTCTTCTTCAGCCCCAGCGCGCCTTCGAGCATGCGCATGACGGTCTCGCGCGCCTGCTCGAAGTCTTCGGGCTCCAGCGTGGGCTTGCCCAGCAGCATGCGCATCTGCCAGGCGAAGTCGGCATAGGTCTGGGTCATGGCCCACAGCGTGAACAGCAGGTGCGCCACCGGCAGCGGCTGCACGTCGCCCTGGGCCATCCACCGGTGCAGCACGGCGGCCTCGGCGCGGAACGCGGGCACCAGCTTGGCCTGAATGTCGTCGGCGCACTGCGGCGCCTGCGAAATGATTTCCTGCGCGAACAGGCGCGAGCCCGAGGGGTGGTCGTACGAGAACTGCAGCTTCTGCGTGACGTAGCGCTCCAGCGCCGCACAGGGGTCGAGGTCGGCCGCGGCCAGGCTGTCGAGGTTGGACAGCCACGCGTCGAGCACGTCGTTGAACACGCGCCGGTACAGCGCCTTCTTCGACGGAAAGTAATACAGCAGGCTCTGCTTGGAGAGGCCTGCATCGGCCGCGATGTCGTCCACCGACACGCCGCCGTAGCCGTGCACTGCAAAGCGCTCTTGCGCCACGGCGAGGATGGCGCTCTCCAGGCTCTGGCGGCGGGCCTGGCGCTTGACGGCGGGGGGGCGCGCGGCGCTCATGCAGCAACCTCCACGCTGCGCGTTGCGGTGCGTGGAGGTTGCTTGCGGCCCGGCGCGGCGCTCATGAGCACTTCATCCGCGCGAGAAAGCGCACCAGCCGGTCGTCCCCGCACTGCGTGACGTTGAAGCGGTACCAGGCCAGGGGCTGCGGCGTGGCGCCGAAGTCGGTCGCCGCCGCCAACGGCAGGCCTTGCTTGCGCGCCTCCTGCAGCACGGCGTCGACTGTCGGGCGCGGCGCGCTGTCAGCAGGCCAGCCGGCACACAGGAACGGGCCGCCGTCGGGCACATGCAGCGCCTGCAGGCCGGCACCGGTGAGCAGCGACAGCGTGCGTTCGCCGGCCATCTTCAGCGCGGTGTTGAGCTTGAGCAGAAAGCGCGGGTAGCCCGCATCGGACAGCACCTCGCTGGCCACGCGCTCCTCGAACTCGCTCGGGCCCAGCGTGGTGTGCAGGCAGCGCAGCGCGGCATCGTCGACCCAGCGCTGCGGCAGCAGCACATGCGCGAGCCGCAGCGTGGCCGACAGCGTGGTCGACACGCCACCGATCTGCGCCACGCGCTGCAGCCCGTCCATGGCCGCGAGGCTGGGCGCCTGCACCGGCGAGAGGCCGCGCCAGGTGTCGAGCTCGATCACGCGCAGGTCGTGCCGCTCGGCCGCCTGCAAGGCTTGGTGCGCGCCTTGCGGGCTCATGCAGATGCCCAGCGGGTTGGACACGGCGGTCGACAGAAACAGCAGGCGCTGGCGGCCTTCGCACGGCAGCAGCGGCGCCAGGCCGTCGAGCGTGGGGATGTCGAGGCAGCCGCCGCGCCGAGGCACTTCGCGAATGCGCCGCCCGAGCGTGAGCACCAGGTTGCGCAGCTGGCGCGAAGCGGGCGACTCGAGCAGCACCGCGTCGCCCGGCGCGGTCCAGGCCTGCAGCAGGCACATGGCCGCGCCCAGGCTGCCGGCGGCCGTCATCACCTGCTGCGGTGCCAGCCCGGGCAGCTCGGCGCGGTGGCGCGCCGCAATGAGTTCGCGCAGGCGCGGCAGGCCGAAGCTGGGGCGTGCGCCGCCGTCCCACTCGGGCGCGGCGCGCGCCACGCGGCGCAGGGCTTCGCGCACCAGTTCGTCGCCGCGGTATTCGGCAGGGGGCGGCCGCTCCGGAGCGCACGGCGGCTCGGCGATGCGCGGCACCGCGTCGTCGGCCATGCGCGCGGGCCGGTGCAGCACGTAGTAGCCGCTGCCCGGGCGCGAGGCCAGCACGGAGCGCGCGCGCAAGGCGCTGTACGACTCGGTGACGGTGAAGGTGCTGATGCCCAGCTTGCCCGCCAGCGCGCGCACCGACGGCATCTTGGTGCCCGGTGCCAGGCGCCCGTCGCTCACACGCAATTCCACGCCCAGCACCAGGCGCTGCGCGAGGCCCAGGCCGGGGGCGGCCTCTTGCATGTCGCCCATCAGGCCTTGCATCCAGCCCTGCATCCAGCCGGCGCCGAGCGCCGCTGGTGGATGCGACGCCAGCGGATGGGGCGCAAGCGGATGCGGCGCCGGGACGTTGCTTGAACTCTGCATCGCGGTGTCTCCTTCGAAGCTCGAACGGCCCGGGTCGGCAAAAGACAGGGTTTGCCCGCAAGAACCGTGCTGGCCGGTGCACCAGACAGCACGGGCGGCGGCGGCAAACACTTTCTCGCGCGCCGCGCCAACTGTGTATGGGCGGCACCCCTTGTTTGCTGAATCATCGCGACATTCGACCACTTGGTCAAACTTCACGAGGGCTCGCTCCCTGGTGTCGCAACAGATCCCCACCACGATCCTGGAGCCTGAACGCCCATGAACAGCACGATGAATTCCGTCGCGCCCACCGCCGCCATCACCTCCGATGTGCGCGCCGGCCGCCTAGCCCCCGCGCAGTACGCCAAGAACTTCTGCGACGCCCACCCGCCGCTGAACGTGGTGCAGGCCAACATCGAGGCGGAGCGTTGCTACTACTGCTACGACGCGCCTTGCCAGACGGCCTGCCCCACGGGCATCGACATTCCCACCTTCATCCGCCGCATTGCCGACGGCAACCTGCGCGGCGCGGCGCGCACCATCCTCGAAGAGAACCCGCTGGGCGGCATGTGCGCACGCGTGTGCCCCACCGAGGTGCTGTGCGAGCAGGCCTGCGTGCGCAACACCAACGAGAGCAAGCCGGTGGAAATAGGCCTGCTGCAGCGCCACGCGACCGATGCCTTCTTCGATGCGCCCGGCAAGCCGCTGTTCGTGCGCGCGGCCGACACCGGGAGGCGCGTGGCGGTGGTGGGCGCAGGCCCCGCGGGCCTGGCGTGCGCGCACCGGCTCGCAGTGCTCGGCCACCAGGTGGTGCTGTTCGACGCGCGGCCCAAGCTGGGCGGCCTGAACGAGTACGGCCTGGCCAGCTACAAGACCGTGGACGGCTTCGCGCAGCGCGAGATCGAATGGCTGCTGTCGGTCGGCGGCATCGAAGTGCGCAACAACCACGCACTGGGCCGCGAGCTGCAGCTGGACACGCTGGCCGCCGAACACGACGCTGTGTTTCTCGGCCTCGGCCTGGCCGGCGTGAACGCGCTGGGCCTGGGCGAGCAGGCCGGCGTGCGCGACGCGGTCGACTTCATCGCCGAGCTGCGCCAGGCCGCGTCGCCGGCGGACGTGGCCATCGGCCGGCACGTGGTGGTGATCGGTGGCGGCATGACGGCGGTGGACGCCGCGGTGCAGTCGCGCAAGCTGGGCGCGGAGGACGTGAGCATCGTCTACCGGCGCGGCGCCGAAGCCATGGGCGCCTCGGTCGACGAACAGAGCTGGGCCAAGGAGAACGGCGTGCGCATCGTCCACTGGGCCGCGCCGAAAGCGCTGCGTGCCACGGGCAGCGTGCTGCGCGGCATCGACTTTGCGCGCACCGCGCTGGTCGACGGCAGGCTGGTGGAAACCGGCGAGGGCCTGGCGCTGCAGGCCGACATGGTGCTGTGCGCCATCGGCCAGAGCTTTGTGGCTACCGCGCTGGAAGACAGCGGCGTGCAACTGCAGGGCGGGCGCATCAGCACCGATGCGGAATGCCGCAGCTCGCGGCCCAAGGTGTGGGCCGGCGGGGACGCGCGCTTTGGTGGGCGCGACCTCACGGTCGAGGCGGTGGAAGACGGCAAGCAGGCCGCGCTGTCCATCGACAGGCACCTGCGCGCCGCGGCGTAGCGCAGCAAGCGCTGCGAATCCCTCCCTCTTCTTCACACATCCCCCCGTTCGCGCACCGACGCGACAGGAGCAATTCACATGGCAGACCTGAGCACCGACTTCGTGGGCATCCGCAGCCCCAACCCCTTCTGGCTTGCATCCGCGCCCCCGACCGACAAAGAGGTCAACGTGGTGCGCGCCTTCGAGGCCGGCTGGGGCGGCGTGGTGTGGAAGACCGTGGGCGAAGACCCGAACGTGGTCAACGTGCACGGCCCGCGCTACGCCGTGTCCTACGCGGCCGACCGCCGCGTGACCGGCTTCAACAACATCGAGCTGATTTCCGACCGGCCGCTGCGCACCAACCTCGAGGAAATGACCCGCGTGAAGCGCAACTGGCCCGACCGCGCGCTGGTCGCCTCGGTGATGGTGCCGTGCACCGAAGAGGCCTGGAAGGCCATCCTGCCGATGGTGGAAGACACCGGCTGCGACGGGCTGGAGCTGAACTTCGGCTGCCCGCACGGCATGAGCGAACGCGGCATGGGCGCGGCCGTGGGCCAGGTGCCCGCGTACATCCAGATGGTGGCCGAGTGGTGCAAGCACTACTCCCGGCTGCCGCTGATCGTGAAGCTCACGCCCAACGTGGCCGACATCCGCCCGGCCGCGCGCGCCGCCAAAAAGGGCGGTGCAGACGCGGTGAGCCTCATCAACACCATCAACTCGATCATGGGCGTCGACCTGGACGCCATGGCCATGATCCCCAACACCGGCGGCATGGGCTCGCACGGCGGCTACTGCGGCCCCGGCGCGAAGCCCATCGCGCTGCACATGGTGGCCGAGATTGCGCGCGACCCCGAGACCGCGGGGCTGCCCATTTCGGGCATTGGCGGCGTGTCGACCTGGCGCGACGCGGCGGAGTTCATTGCGTTGGGCAGCGGCTCGGTGCAGGTGTGCACCGCCGCCATGGTGTACGGCTTCAAGATCGTGCAGGACCTGTGCGACGGCCTGTCCAACTTCATGGACCAGAAGGGCTACGACAGCCTCGCGCAGTTGCAGGGCCGCGCCATCGGCAGCATCACCGACTGGAAGCAGCTCAACCTGAACCACGTCGACAAGGCCGTGATTCACCAGGACGCCTGCATCCAGTGCGGTCGATGCCACGTGGTGTGCGAAGACACCTCGCACCAGGCCATTACCGCCACCAAGGACGGCATGCGCTTCTTCGAGGTGAAGGAAGAAGAGTGCGTGGGCTGCAACCTGTGCGTGTCGATCTGCCCGGTGCCCGGCGCGCTCTCCATGCGCACGCTCCAGCCGGGCGAAATGGACGCGCGCACCGGCCACCCCGTGGTCGCCCACTACGCCAACTGGACCACCCACCCCAACAACCCGATGCGCGCCGACAGCCATGCCTGACCCGATGACCGAATGACCGAATGACCCAACCCGGCGCAGACCGGGCCCGCGACAGGAGGGGACCAACAACACAGCCCACGCAGGAGAAAAGCTACATGACGACCCCATCGCAGCACGGCGGCGGCCCCGCCGCCAACCTCTGGAACGAGGACCTCGCGCCCACCACGCTCGCGCAGCGAACGTGGCGCTGGTACCACTTCGCGGCCCTGTGGGTGGGCATGGTGATGTGCATTCCGGCCTACACGCTGGCGGCCAGCCTGATCGAGGGTGGCATGTCGTGGAGCCAGGCGGTGCTCACGGTGTTTCTGGGCAACGCCATCGTGCTGGTGCCGATGCTGCTCATCGGGCATGCGGGGGCGAAGTACGGCATTCCTTATGCGGTGATGGCGCGCGCCTCGTTCGGCACGCGCGGCGCGCGGCTGCCCGCGTTGCTGCGCGCCGTCGTGGCCTGCGGCTGGTACGGCATTCAGACCTGGTTTGGCGGCGAGATGATCTACACGCTGGCCGGCGTGCTCATCGGCCATCCTCTGGGTGGAGACAAGCTGCCGGTGCTGGGCATCAACGGCGCGCAGCTGGTGTGCTTTCTGCTGTTCTGGGCGATTCAGCTGTACTTTGTGGTGCACGGCATCGAGTCGATCCGCCGGCTCGAGACCTACACCGCGCCGCTGAAAATTCTGGTGTGCATCGCGCTGCTCTACTGGGCCGTGCAGCGCGCGGGCGGGCTCGGTCCCATCTTCGAGCAGCCCTCGCAGTTCGAGCCCGGCGGCAAAAAGGCGGGCTTGTTCTGGGCGGTGTTCTGGCCCTCGCTCACGGCCATGGTCGGCTTCTGGGCCACGCTGGCGCTGAACATTCCGGACTTCACGCGGTTCTCGCGCTCGCAGCGCGACCAGGTGGTGGGCCAGGTCATCGGCCTGCCCGCGCCCATGGGTCTGCTCGCGATGATGGCGGTGATGGTCACTTCCGCCACCGTGGTGATCTACGGCAAGGCGCTGTGGGACCCGGTGGACCTGGCCAGCCGCATGACGGGCGCGGCGGTGCTGATTGCGCTGCTCATTCTGCTGATCGACACCGTGAGCGTGAACCTGGCGGCCAACCTGGTGGGGCCGGCCTACGACTTCTCGGCCCTCAACCCCGAAAAAATCTCCTACCGCAAGGGCGGCTACATCACCGCCGGCATTGCCATCGTGATGATGCCGTGGAAGGTGCTGGAGACCACGCAGGGCTACATCTTCACCTGGCTCATCGGCTACTCGGCGCTGCTGGGCCCGGTGGCGGGCATCCTGATTGCCGACTACTACTTCGTGCGCCGCAAGGAGCTCGACGTCGATGCGCTGTACCGCGGCACCGGCCCCTACACCTACCGCAACGGCTGGAACATGGCGGCGGTGGCGGCCTTTGTGGTGGGCGTGCTGCCCAACATTCCGGGCTTTCTCAACGCGGCCTTTCCGCAGGCCGTGCCCTCGACGCCGGAGATCTTCAAGACGATCTACACCTATGCGTGGTTCGTCGGCGTCGCGCTGTCGGCCGTGGTGTACCTGGGGCTGATGAAAATGCACGCCCCTCGGCACCAGGGCCTGGCCACGCCCATCAAACATCTCAGCTGAAAAAAGGAACTCACGCCATGACCGTACTCATTCGCGGTGGCACGGTGGTCAACGCCGATGCCGAACACCGGGCCGACGTGCTCTGCGAAGGCGACAAGGTGGTGCAGGTCGGCACCGACCTGCAGGCCCCCGCTGGCGCGCAGGTGATCGACGCAGGCGGCGCCTACGTGATGCCCGGCGGTATCGACCCGCACACCCACATGCAGTTGCCCTTCATGGGCACGGTGGCGGCCGACGACTTCTTCAGCGGCACGGCGGCGGGGCTGGGCGGGGGCACCACCAGCATCATCGACTTCGTGATTCCCGACCCGCAGCAGTCGCTGATGGACGCCTTTCGCATGTGGCGCGGCTGGGCCGAAAAGTCGGCCGGCGACTACAGCTTTCACGTGGCCGTGACCTGGTGGAACGACAGCGTGCACCAGGACATGGGGGAGCTGGTGCGCGAGCACGGCGTGAACAGCTTCAAGCACTTCATGGCCTACAAGAACGCCATCATGGCCGACGACGAGATTCTGGTGAAGAGCTTCCAGCGCTCGCTGGAGCTTGGCGCCATGCCCACGGTGCACGCGGAAAACGGCGAGCTGGTGGCGATGCTGCAGCAGCAGTTGCTGGCGCAGGGCATCCGTGGGCCCGAAGGCCATCCGCTGTCGCGCCCGCCGATGGTGGAGGCCGAAGCGGCCAACCGCGCCATTGCCATCGCCGACGTGCTGGGCGTGCCCATCTACGTGGTGCATGTGTCGTGCGGCGAGGCGCTGGAGGCCATCACCCGCGCCCGCGCCCGCGGCCAGCGCGTGTACGGCGAGGTGCTGGCCGGCCACCTGGTGGTCGACGAAAGCGTGTACCGCGACCCCGACTTCGCGCGCGCCGCCGCCCACGTGATGAGCCCGCCCTTTCGCTCGCGCGAGAACCAGGCCATGCTGTGGCGCGGCCTGCAGGGCGGCAACCTGCACACCACGGCCACCGACCACTGCACCTTCTGCGCCGAGCAGAAGGCGGCGGGCCGCAACGACTTCACCAAAATTCCCAACGGCTGCGGCGGCGTGGAAGAACGCATGGCCGTGCTGTGGGACGCGGGCGTGAACACCGGGCGGCTCACGCCCTCGGAGTTCGTGCGCGTCACCTCCACCAACGCGGCCCAGCTGTTCAACCTGTACCCGCGCAAGGGCGTGGTTCAGGCGGGGGCCGATGCCGACATCGTGGTGTGGGACCCGACCGCCACCAAGACCCTGTCGGTGAAAACACAGCACTCGAAGAGCGACTTCAACATCTTCGAAGGCCGCCAGGTCACCGGCGTGCCCAAACACACCGTGGCCGCGGGCCGCTGGGTGTACCGCGACGGCGACCTGCGCGCCGAGCCGGGCACCGGCCGCTACCTGAAGCGCCCGCCCTTCGCGCCGATGTTCACCGCGCTGGAACGCTTCAAAAGCCAGCATGCGCCCACGGCCGTGGCGCGCTGAACCCCCAAGGAGTCATGCAGATGAATGCAGCAGTGGACAAGCAGGTACTGGCGATCGACGGCAAGCGGCTGTGGAGCGCGCTGATGGAACTCGCGCGCATCGGCGCCACGCCCAAGGGCGGCGTGAAGCGCCTGGCGCTGACCGACCTCGACAAGCAGGGCCGCGACCTCGTGGTGGCGTGGGGCAAGGAGGCGGGCCTGTCGATCACCGTCGACCAGATCGGCAATGTCTTCATGCGCCGCGAAGGCACCAACCCCGCGCTGGCGCCGGTGGTGTCGGGCAGCCACATCGACACGCAGCCCACCGGCGGCAAGTTCGACGGCAACTACGGCGTGCTGGCCGCGCTGGAGGTGGTGCGCACGCTGAACGACCGGGGCATTCGCACCGAGGCGCCGATCGAGGTGGCCTTCTGGACCAACGAGGAAGGCTCGCGCTTCGTGCCGGTGATGATGGGCTCGGGCGTGTTCTGCGGCGCCTTCAGCCTCGAACACGCCTATGCCGCGACCGACACCGAGGGCCACACGGTGCGCGACGAGCTGCAGCGCATCGGCTACGTGGGCACGCAGACGCCGGGCGACCACCCCATGGGCGCCTACTTCGAGGCGCACATCGAGCAGGGGCCGGTGCTGGAGGACGCGGGCAAGGTGATCGGCGTGGTGCCGGCCGTGCTCGGGCTTTCCTGGTACGACTGCGTGGTGACCGGCATGGAGGCCCACGCGGGCCCGACGCCCATGCACCTGCGCCGCGACGCGCTGCAGGTGGCCACGCGCATCATGCAGGAGGTGGTGGCCATCGCGCACAGCCATCCGCCCTACGGGCGCGGCACGGTCGGCATGGTGCAGGTGCACCCGAACAGCCGCAACGTGATTCCGGGGCAGGTGAAGTTCTCCATCGACCTGCGCAACGTGAACGACGAGCTGCTCGACCTGATGCATGCCGAGATCACCGCCTTCATCGATCGCACGCGGCGCGAGACCGGGCTGGGCGTGACCCTGGAGCGGGTGTCTTACATACCGCCCTGCCCGTTCCACCCCGACTGCGTGGACGCGGTGCGCCGTGCGACCGAGCGGCTGGTCTACTCGACCATGGACGTGGTGTCGGGCGCGGGGCACGACGCGATCTATGCCGCACGGCTCGCGCCGGCCGGAATGATCTTCGTGCCATGCAAGGACGGCATCAGCCACAACGAGATCGAGGACGCGCAGCCCGACCACCTCACGGCGGGCTGCAACGTGCTGCTGCACGCGATGCTCGAAAGCGCGAAGCGCGTGGACTGAGGCGCTGCTTGGGCCCCTGCCTGCGCCTGCTTGCGGCTGCTTACTGGTACGCCGCCAGCTCGTGCTTGGCAATGGCGTTGCGGTGCACCTCGTCGGGGCCGTCCGCCACGCGCAGGTGGCGCTCGTAGGCGTAGAAGTGCGTGAGCAGCGTGTCCTGGCTCAGGCCCATGGCACCGAAGGCCTGCATGGCCCAGTCGATCACCTTCACGCAGTTGTTGGGCGTGAGCACCTTGATCATCGCGATCTCCTTCGCGGCCACCTTGTTGCCCACGGTGTCCATGCGGTAGGCCGCGTTGAGCACCATCCAGCGCGACTGCTCGATCAGCATGCGCGACTCGGCAATGCGCTCGCGCCACACGCCCTGCTCCGACAGCGGCTTGTGGAACGCGGTGCGCGACACCAGCCGCTGGCACATCATCTCCAGCGCCGACTCGGCCATGCCGATGGCGCGCATGCAGTGGTGAATGCGCCCGGGGCCGAGGCGGCCCTGCGCAATCTCGAAGCCGCGGCCTTCGCCCAGCAGAATGTTCTCGACCGGCACGCGCACGTTGTCGAACACGATCTCCGGGTGGCCGAAGGGCGGGTCGTACATGCCCAGCAACTGCATGTCGCGCACGATGGTCACGCCGGGCGTGTTCTTGGGCACCAGCACCATCGACTGCTGCTTGTGGCGGTCGGCGTTGTCGGGGTCGGTCTTGCCCATGAGGATGAAGATTTCGCAGCGCTCGTTCATGGCGCCGGTGATGTACCACTTGCGCCCGTTGATGACGTACTCGTTGCCTTCGCGGCGGATGCTGCAGCGGATGTTGGTGGCGTCGCTGGAGGCCACCTCGGGCTCTGTCATGGCGAACGACGAGCGAATGTCGCCCGCCAGCAGCGGCGTGAGCCAGCGCTCCTGCTGCGCCTTGGTGCCGTAGCGCGCAAGCACTTCCATGTTGCCGGTGTCGGGCGCGGAGCAGTTGAAGATTTCAGCGCACCAGTAGCGCCGGCCCATGATTTCGCACAGCGGCGCGTACTCGACGTTGGTGAGGCCGGGGCCGTGCTCGGCCTCGGGCAGAAAGAGGTTCCACAGCCCGCGCTCGCGCGCCTTGGCCTTCAGGCCAGCCATCATGGGCAGCTCGGCGTAGGGGTGGCCGGCGCGGGCGTTGGCGGCCAGCTCTTCCTCGCGGCGCTTCTCGTTCGGGTAGACGTGTTCGTCCATGAACTTGAGCAGCTCGTCGCGCAGCGCGATCACCTTGGGTGTGAATTCGAAATGCATGTGTCTCGTCCTTCTTGTCTTTGGGTGTGCCGTGCACGATACGTCGCGATGCGTGGCGGCGCGGTCGTTCGCGCGACACGCGGCGGCGTGCGCTGTCACCTGCGCGAATCTCGCACCCGCATGCTCGGGTACGGCATCGGCCTCACACTGCAGGGTTGCACGCTAGGAAGCGCAGGAGAAAAACCATGTCACACGACGACATTCCCACGAGGGAAGACGCTTCATCGCCGCGCGGCGCGCCCGCGGGGCTCACACGGCGCGACGCCGTTCTGGCCGCTGCGGCAGTGGCCGCGCAGACCGCGCTGTTCGGCTGGCCCGGCACGGGCGGGGCGCAGACGGCACCGGCCGCTGCCACCGGTGCAGCGGCTGGCACTGCAGTTGCGACCACTGCCACCACCGCTGCAACCGGCACCGTCGATGGCGAAGCCATCGCCCGGTTCTTCGCGTTCTCCAAGGCCATCACCGGCCATGACGACATCGACCCCATCACCGCGGCGCGCATCAGAGAAGCCATGCTGCAGGGCGACGCCGCCTTCGCGCAGCAGGCCGCGTCGCTCGCGGGGCTGGTGCAGCCCGGCATCGCGCCCGACGCGCTGCTGGGCGCGGCCACCAGCGCCGGGCTGCGCGAGGCAGCGCTGTCGGTGGTCACGGCCTGGTACACGGGCACCGTGGTCGCCGGCCAGAAGACCACCGTGGTGGCCTACGAGCAAGCCCTGATGTACCGCCCCGTGGCCGACGCGCTCACGGTGCCCACCTATTGCAACGAAGGCCCGATGTGGTGGACCGCTGCGCCGCCCGAGGTGGGCGTACCCACGCCGAAGGAGGCTGAGGCGGTTCGCCCCAAGCCCCCGGCGCCGCCGGTGATGCGCACCCAATAGGCAGCAGCCGCAAGGCGCTCCCCTTTCCTTCAACGGCAACGACAACACACAGAGATCCCGATGAAGAAAGCAGTATTCGATTCCGATGGCAACGCGACCGCCGATGTGGTGGTCGTGGGCTCCGGCGTGGTCGGCGCCATGATTGCCGACCAGCTCGCGGGCCAGGGCCATGCCGTGCTCATGCTCGAGGCCGGCCCGCGCATCCAGCGCGCGCAGGCCGTGGAGAACTGGCGCAACATGCCGTTCGCCAACCGCGTGGGCTCCGACTTTCAGGGCCTGTTTCCGCAGTCGCCATTGGCGCCCGCGCCCTTGTACTTTCCGCCTAACGACTATGTCGGCCTTTCGGGGCCCGACGGCAAGGGCTTTCAGCAGGGCTACCTGCGCGTGGTGGGCGGCACCACCTGGCACTGGGCCGCGTCGAGCTGGCGCCATCTGCCGGTGGACCTGCGCATGAAGTCGACCTACGGCGTGGGCCGCGACTGGCCCATCGGCTACGACGAGCTGGAGCCGTTCTACTGCCGCGCCGAGGAGCAGATGGGCGTGGCCGGGCCGAACGATCCGGCGCAGCAGTCGCCTGCCGAACGCAGCAAGCCCTACCCGATGGACATGGTGCCGTGGAGCTACGGCGACAAGCGCTTTGCCGAGGTGGTGAACGCGCACGGCTACAACTCGGTGCCCATTCCACAGGGCCGCAGCACGCGGCCGTGGAACGGGCGGCCGACCTGCTGCGGCAACAACAACTGCCAGCCGATCTGCCCCATTGGTGCGATGTACAACGGCATTCACCATGTGCAGACGGCAGAGGCCAAGGGCACGACGCTGTTGCCCGAGGCGGTGGTCTACCGCATCGACACCGACGCCAACAACCGCATCACCGCCGTGCATTGGTACGACACGAACAAGAAGTCGCACAAGGCCACCGGCCGCCAGTTCGTGATTGCGTGCAACAGCCTGGAAACGCCGCGCCTGCTGCTGCTGGCGGCGAACGACCGCAACCCCACGGGCATTGCCAACAGCTCCGACCAGGTGGGGCGCAACATGATGGACCACTCGGGCTTTCACTGCACCTTTCTGGCCAACGAGCCGCTATGGATCGGCCGCGGGCCGGCGCAGAGCAGCTGCCTGGTGGGGCCGCGCGACGGCGCGTTCCGCAGCGAGTATTCGTCGAACAAGATGATTTTGAACAACATCACGCGCGTGGGGCCGGCCACGCAGCAGGCGCTCAAGCTCGGGCTGGTGGGCAAGGCGCTGGACGAAGAAATTCGCCGCCGCGCGGCCTTTGGCGTGGACCTGTCGATCAGCCTGGAGCCGCTGCCCGACCCCAACAACAGGCTCACGCTGAGCGCCACGCGCAAAGACCCGCTGGGCCTGGCCTGCCCGGAGATTCACTACGACGTGGGCGACTACGTGCGCAAGGGCGCGGCGGCGGCGCACAAGCAGCTGGAACACATCGGCACGCTGTTCGGCGCGACCGAGTTCAACATCACGACCGCGCTGAACGCCAACAACCACATCATGGGCGGCACCATCATGGGCGCCGACCGCAAGGACTCGGTGGTGAACGGCGACTGCCGCACCCACGACCACGACAACCTGTGGCTGCCCGGCGGCGGGCCCATTCCCTCGGCCAGCGTGGTGAACAGCACGCTGACCATGGCCGCGCTGGGGCTGAAGTCGGCCGACGCCATCGGCCGCGCACTGGCGAAGGGTTGAACGCATGAACATCGCACGTGCATGGGCGGCGGTGCTGCTCGTACTGGGAGGTGCCATCGGCAGCGGATTCGGCAGCGTGGCCATGGCGCAGAACGCGCCGGGTTCCGCGACAGTTTCTGCATCGGGTTCGCCGCCGGCCGCGCTCATCGACAAGGGCCGCCAGCTCGCCATTGCA
Source organism: Variovorax sp. H27-G14 (assembly GCF_046156345.1). Lineage (NCBI taxonomy): Bacteria > Pseudomonadati > Pseudomonadota > Betaproteobacteria > Burkholderiales > Comamonadaceae > Variovorax > Variovorax sp. H27-G14. The sequence goes on along the minus strand of NZ_JAYLVN010000014.1, from coordinate 64,948 downwards.
GCCGACTGCATGGCCTGCCACACCGCGCCCGCCTCGCTCGGGCTGCCTGGCGGGGGCAAGCCGTTCGCGGGCGGCTATGCCATCGAGTCGCCTCTGGGCGCCATCTATGCGACCAACATCACGCCATCGAAAGTGGCCGGCATCGGCGACTACACCGAGGCCGAGTTTGCGCGCGCCCTGCGCCAGGGCGTGCGGCGCGACGGCAGCCACCTGTACCCGGCCATGCCGTACACCTCGTACACGCAGCTGAGCGACGACGACACCGGCGCGCTGTACGCCTACTTCATGCACGGCGTGGCGGCAGTGGATGCCGACGCCGAAAAGACCGAGCTGCCCTTTCCCTTCAGCCAGCGCTGGTCGATGGCCATCTGGAACCTGCTGTTCCTGGACAACCAGCGCTTCGTGCCCGACGCGACAAAAAGCGCCGAGTGGAACCGCGGCGCCTACCTGGCCGGCGCATTGGGCCACTGCAGCGCCTGCCACACGCCGCGCAACGCGCTGATGGCCGAGCGCGGCGGCCAGGCGTTGGCGGGCGGCGCGGTCGGTCCCTGGTACGCGCCCAACATCACGTCCGACCCGGTGAGCGGCATCGGCGCATGGAGCGAGCAGGAGCTGGTGCAGTACCTGCGCACCGGCCGCGTCGAGGGCAAGGCCCAGGCCGCGGGCGGCATGGCGGAGGCGGTGCAGAACAGCCTGCAGCATTTGCCCGAACCCGACCTGCGCGCCATTGCGGTGTACCTGAAGGGCACGCCGCCAATCCGCGACAAGGCGGACACCGGCGCGGGCGTGGGCGCTGACGGCAAACCCGCGCACGCATGGGGCGCCGCGTCGAGCACCGAGGCCACGCTGCGTGGCAGCCAGCCGTTCAACAGCGTGGCGCGGCTCAACAGCGGCGAGCATCTCTACAACGGCTACTGCGCTAGCTGCCACCAGTCCAACGGCGCGGGCAGCCGCAACCAGGCGTACCCCAGCCTGTTCCACAACACGGCCACGGGGCTGTCGAACCCGGCCAACCTGGTGGCGGCCATCCTCTATGGCGTGGACCGGCAGGTGGGCGACACGCATGTGCTGATGCCGCGCTTCGACACGCTGTCGTATGTCGACCCGCTGACCGACGTGCAGATTGCCGACATCGCCAACTACGTGCTGGGGCGCTACGGCAACGGCAGCGCGCATGTGAGCGAGGCCGACGTAGCGCTGGCGCGCGCCGGCGGGCCCCGGCCGCTGCTGGCGCAGGTGCAGCCGTACATCCTGCCGGCGATGGGTGTGGCCGTGCTGTTGTTGATTTGGCTGATGGGCGCCTGGTGGGCGCGGCGGCGGCGCGCAAAGCCGGCGGGCTGAGCCGCGTTTGCCGCGGCCGCGGCCCATGCAGCTCAGCGTGGCGTGGCATGCATCGTGCAAGATCGGGGGCATGCTTCCCCTGTCTCCCGACGCGCTGCGCCAGCGGCTGCGGTCTTTCGCTTCCCGCGCGCAGCCCGTGCGCATTCTTCTCACGCTCGGCAGCCTCATGGCGATGTGCGGCGCCACCGGCCACCCCGACGCGGTGATCCCGCTTTTTCTGGGCGCCATCGCCAGCGCGCTCGCTGAAACCGACGACAGCTGGCGCGGACGGCTGCGCGCGCAACTGGTCACGCTCGCATGCTTCGCGGCCATCGCGTTCGCGGTGGAGGCGGCCTTCGGCCTGCCGCTGCTGTTCATCGCCGGGCTGGCGCTGGCGGCCTTCGCGCTCACCATGCTGGGTGCGGTGGAGGCGCGCTACAAGGCCATTGCGTACGCCACGCTCATCCTGGCGATGTACGCCACGCTGGGCATCGAGAGCACGGCGGCGCATGGCGACAGCGCCGCACGCGGGCGCGAGCCCCTGCTGCTGCTGGCGGGCGCTGCGTGGTACGGCGTGTTCTCGGTGCTGTGGTGCGCCATGTTTCCGGCACAGCCGGTGCAGGCGCGGCTGGTGCAGCTCTTCACGGTGCTGGGCAACTTCGTGCGCTTCAAGGCCTCGCTGTTCGAGCCGCTGCGCGGCATCGACATCGAGCGCAAGCGGCTCGCGCTGGCGCAGCTCAATGCCGAGGTGGTGACGGAGCTGAACGCCGCCAAGGAAAGCATCTTCCGGCGCATTGGCGCGCGTGCGCCCACGGGGCGCCTGTCGCGCTACCGCGGCCTGTACCTCATTGCGCAGGACGTGCACGAGCGCGCCAGTTCGTCGCACGACGACTACAACGCGCTGGCCGACGCCTTCTTCCACAGCGACCTGCTGTACCGCTGCCAGCGCGTGCTGGGCCTGCAGGGGCTGGCATGCCAGCGGCTGGCCGACTCGATCGCGCGGCGCGAGCCCTTCGACGCGGGCGCGGAGACGGTGCAGGCGCTGGCCGATCTGCAGAACGCCATTGCGCACGAACGCGCCCGGGCCGCCTCGCCTGAGCGGCTGGCGCTGCTGGCGTCGGTCGAGGCGCTGGCACGCAACCTGGCGCAGCTCGACGGGCAATTGGTGGGCGCCAGCCAGCCTTCGGCGCGCGCCGGCCGCACGGAAATGGGTTTGTTCGACCGCTCGCCGCGCTCGTGGCGCGATGCGGTGGAGCGCGTGCGGCGCCAACTCACGGCGCGCTCGCCGCTGTTCCGGCATGCGCTGCGGCTGTCGCTGGCGCTGGTGGCGGGGTACGGGGTGATGCAGGTCATTCACCCGGCGCAGGGCTACTGGATCTTGCTGACCACGCTGTTCGTGTGCCAGCAGAGCTATGGCGACACCATCGCGCGCATGGGCCAGCGCATCACGGGCACCGCGCTGGGCGTGGTGGCGGGCTGGGCGCTGCTGCAGCTGTTTCCGCAGCCGCTGGTGCAGTCGGTGATCGCGGTGGCGGCCGGCGTGCTGTTCTTCGCCACACGCGCCACGCGCTACCTGCTGGCCACCGCCTCCATGACGCTGCTGGTGCTGATGTGTTTCAACCAGGTGGGCGACAGCGGCGTGCTGCTGGTGCCACGGCTGGTCGACACCGCCATCGGCAGCGTGATCGCCGGGCTGGCGGTGCTGCTGGTGCTGCCGCACTGGCAGGCCAGGCGCATCAACGAACTGGCGGCGGCGGCGCTGCGCGGCCATGCGGGCTACCTGCGGCAGATCGTCGCGCAGTACCGCACCGGCGCGCGCGACCACCTCGACTACCGGCTGGCCCGGCGCAACGACCACAACGCGGACGCGGCGCTGTCCACCGCGGTGTCGGACATGTTTCGCGAGCCGGGCTATGTGCGGCCGCGCGCGGGGGTGGCGCTGCGCTTTCTGATTCGGTCGCACACGCTGCTGAGCTACCTGTCGGCGCTGGGCGCCCACCGTTCCGCGCTGCCCGACTCGGCGCAGATGGCGGTGCTGCGCACGGCGGCCGAAGGCGCCATCGCGGCGCTGGAGGGGCTGGCCGCGGGGCTGGAAAAAGGCGATGTCGGTGGTTCTGTCGACCGTCCGGTGTATGCCGAAGCCGAAGCAAGCGCACGCGCCGCGTTGTTGCAGGCCATTGCCGACAACGGCCTGAACGGTGACAACAGCGACCCGCAGGCGCGAACTTTTCACACCGAGCTCGGTCTCATCTGGCTGCAGATAGACGCCTTGCGCACCCACGCCGGCGAATGGCTGCAGCCCCCAGGCAGCGTTTCCTCGACCGCGCCAGCCTGAGCGAAGACCCCGAGATTCGGTCGATTTGAAAAGGTTGAATTGGCGCGCGCCGGATTTGCCGCCGCGCGCCGGGTAAAATTAACCCTCATGTCCCGCTGGTTTACCGCCACTGTCCTTGCCTTCATGTTGTCCTGCTACGGCTTTGCCGTGCTCGCGCACAGCATGCTGGGTGCCGGGCATGTGCAAAGTGACCCGCAAACCAGCCAGGCCGCACATTTGCCCGTGAGCAGCGTTGCCGTCTCCGACGCGTCGCTGGCCGGCACCGATGCCGATGGCATTGCCGATGTCATTGCCGATGCCGACGCCGACGCCGCATCGGACGACTCCCTCTCCGTCGACGAAGCCGGCTCCGAACACGCCGAGCTGGTCGACGCACGCAACGGCGCACCCGCGCTGTTGCGCTTCACCGAACAGCCGCCCAAGCTGGGCCTGACCACCACCGTCGCGCCGTTCCTCGCGCGGCCCAAGCGCCCACCCCGGGCCGCTTCCTTCGTCGCCTAGGCCTTCAAAAGCCTTCGCGACCGGGAGCCGCCCTGGCTCCCGCCCCCTCGATGCAGGCCTGCCGGCCCTCCGGCCGCACCCGCATCGACACCAGCCGACAACACCCCCATTTCGGGCCGTTTGCCATCTGAACGCGTCATTCCGTCCAGCCGGTGCCGGTCCACCCCTCAAGGAATCATCACAATGAACAACAGCCCTACCGCCTTCAACCCCGCATTCGAGGCGCCCATTGCCTCGGTGCAGGAACGCAACCGCGTGTTGCGCAACACCTACTGGCTGCTCGCCCTGTCGATGGTGCCCACCGTGCTGGGCGCCTGGATCGGCGTGTCGACCGGCTTCTCGCGTGCCATGTCGCCCGGCATCGGCCTGATGGTGTTCCTCGGCGGCGCCTTCGGCTTCATGTACGCCATCGAGAAAACCAAGGAATCGGCCGCCGGCGTGCCGGTGCTGCTGGCCTTTACCTTCTTCATGGGCCTGATGCTGTCGCGCCTGGTCGGCACCGTGCTCGGCCTGCAGAACGGCGCGAGCCTGGTGATGACGGCGTTTGCCGGCACCGGCGCCATCTTCTTCGGCATGGCCACGCTGTCGTCGGTCATCAAGCGCGACCTGTCGGCCATGGGCAAGTGGCTGTTCATCGGCGCCATCCTGCTGCTGGTGGCCGGCATTGCCAACTTCTTCATCCAGTCGAGCGCGCTGATGATGACGCTGTCGGTCGCGGCCATCGGCATCTTCTCGGCCTTCATCCTGCACGACCTGAAGCGCGTGAAGGACGGCCTGGAAACCAACTACATCTCCGCCACGCTGGGCGTGTACCTCAGCATCTACAACGTCTTCCAGTCGCTGCTGGCCCTGCTGGGCATTGCCGGCGGCCGCGACGAGTAATCCCCACGAAGGAATATTTCCATGCGCCTCACCACCAAAGGCCGCTTTGCGGTCACCGCGATGATCGACATCGCCCTGCACGGCCGTTCGGGCCCCGTCACGCTGGCCTCGATCAGCCTGCGCCAGCGCGTGTCGCTGTCTTACCTGGAGCTGCTGTTCGGCAAGCTGCGCCGCGCCGACCTGGTCGAATCGACCCGCGGCCCGGGCGGCGGCTACTCGCTCAGCCGCCGCGCGGCCGACATTTCCGTGGCGGACATCGTGCTGTCGATCGAAGAGCACGACACCGACGCGCGCAACCGTGAAGCCGGCGAGCCGGGCGAAGCCGGGCGCTGCCAGATCGACGACCTGTGGGCCACCGTGAACCTGCGCGCGGTCGAGTTTTTGAAGTCGATTTCGCTGCAGACGCTGGTCGACGAGCAAAAGGCCAAGGGCGTGCAGGCCGCGACCCGGCCCGAGCCGCGCCGCGCCGCGGCCGGCGCACCGGTGCGCAAGCCCTTCATCGTCGACGCGCCGAACTCGGTGTTTGCGCTGGGACGGCGCCACCAGCAAGGCGCCAGCTAGGTCCGCGGGCGGCGCTGTCGGGTCGTTTCCACGACCCCGGCCGGCACCCCCTGCACTCCCCGCCAGCCCATGCGGCCGGGTCTGCCGCCACGCTTCGACGTGGCTGCAAACCCGCCCCCGCATGGGCTTTTTCGTTGTCGCGCGGCGGCGGCTTCAACAAGGCCTCGGCGTGGCCTCAGCGCAGCCTCAGTGCAGTCTCAGCGCGGCACCTCGAAACTCAGCGTCGCCGTGTGGCGCACTTCGTCGTACTTCTTGCCGTCGACGGTGACCGCGCCGTTCACCCGGGCCGTCACCTCCAGCACGTAGAGACCGGGGAACGGCGTGGCGAGCGACACGGTGCCGTCTTTCGCGGGCTTGAGCACGCGGCGCCAGCCTTCGGAGGTGTCGACGTTGACCTGCGTGGCCGGCACCGCATTGCCCTTCCACACCAGCTTGAAGGTGCTGCCGCCGGGCTCGGTGGGCACCAGCTCCAGGTCGTTCATGGCCTTGGTTTCGGCGCGGCCGAAGCGGGCTTGAAACTGGGTCAGCGTGGCCTTGCCGTCCTCGGTGCCGGGACGGCTGGCCACGGCGCGCAGGTCGGCTGTGGCTGGCGATGCGACGGCGACCACGGCGCGGTCGGCCTCGGGGGTCAGCGGCAGGTCTTTGCCGTCGGCCAGAAAGGCGCGTGGCGCGGTGATGCTGGCCAGTGGCAGCGGTGTCTTGTCGAGCGCGCCCACGCGCGCGATGACCGCACCGGCCGCACCGGTTGCCCCGGCAGGTGCGCCGTCGCGCGACAGCCAGAGGTAGTCGGCCTGGGCCGTGCCAGCGGCAACAAGGCAGGCAGCAGCAAAAGACAGCGAGCGAAGGCGGAACGAAAAAAGCATGTGCGAGTAAAGGATCTGTGAGGTGAAAGGTGCCCGCTCAGCGCGGCGAGCCGGTGAACGCCAAGGCCAGGCCCAGGCAGCCCGCAAGCGCGGCGCAAGCAGCGAGCCCCGCCATGCCGCGCGGGCGGTAAGGTAACAGCAGCGCGACCGGCAACGCACCGGCCGACAGCAAGCCCAGCCACGCGACCGTGCCCACGGTGGCGCCCCACGCCATCACGCACGGCACGATGGCCGCCGCCAGCAGCACGGCACCGGCCACACGCAGCGTCAAGCGATGACGCACCGGTGCTTCGCGCAGGCGCGTCAGCTGGTCGTAGTGCCGGTCCATGGCAAGGCTCAGGCCGGCCATGCCGGCGAAGGCCAGCGCCAGGCCGAGCAGCGCGGCGTACCCGGTGCTCACGCGGCGGCTCTCTTGTTCAGATGGCGCAGATGGCGCACTGCGCCAATGGCCGCAAGACCGAAGGCCACCACGCCCAGCTCGACGCCCACGCTTTCCCAGTCGCCGCGCAGCAGTTGCGCCGGCAGGTGGTCGCCCGTGGTCAGCAGGTTGAGCACCGGCAGCAGCAGGCACAGCGCGGCCAGCGCGCCCATCTGCTCGCGCCAGGCCCGCGCCGGTGAACGCACGAAGGCATGCAGCAGCGACAGCGCCCACAGCGTGAAGAACACATGCAGCTCGCGGTCGGCGCGATGCTCCAGCGCCACCGGCAGCAGCCGGTTGGCCCACAGGTAGCCCACGCAGGCCACGGCCAGCCCGGCGATGGCCGCGACGTTCAGCGCCTCCACCAGCCGGTAGACCCGCGCGGTGGCGCCGCCGAACTCGCCCAGGTGCCTGTGCCGCCGCTTGACGATGAACAGCACCGCGCCCGAGCCCATCATCGCGGTGCCCGCCAGCCCGCACAGAAAGTACAGCCACTTCATGCCCCAGCCGCCGAAGGTGGCCATGTGCAGCCCGCCCATGGCCGACTGCGCAAGCAGGGCCGCGCCGCCGTCCGCAGCACCGGGCAGGCGCACGCGCTGCACCGCACCGGTGGCGGCCGAGAACATGGCCATGCCGGTGGTGGCGCTCAGGCGGCGCGCGGATTCTTCTTCGCCGTTCCAGCCGTACACGCCGATGCGCGCGGCCGCGTCGCCCGGGTGGTCGATGACCACTGCGCGCACCGGCTGGCCCATGAGCTGCTGGCCGCGCGCGACGAAGGGTTCCAGCGCGGGCACGTCCATGGCGCGGCCGGTGCGCGCGGGCTTGTCACCGTCGCTCAGCTCGGACGCAAACCGCACCTGTGCCGCGTCGCCCGTGCCGTAGTGCAGCAGCTTGCCGGCCGGCATGAAGCTGGTGCCCGAGATCACGAGGCCGGTGTAGGCGATCATGAATTGAAAGGGCAGCGTGAGCACCGCCACCGCGTTGTGCGCGTCGAGCCAGCTGCGCTGGCCCTTCCTGGGGCGGAAGGTGAAGAAGTCCTTGAAGATGCGCTTGTGCGTGATGACGCCCGACACCAGCGCCACCAGCATCGCCATGGCGGCGATGCCCACGATCCACAGGCCGACGGTGCCCGCGTGCAGCTCGTAGTGAAAGTCGACGAAGTGGTGACCGCCCAGCGTGGCGCGCGCGGCCTGCCCGCCCTTGGCCACCAGCGGCTGGCCGGTGAACGCGTCGAGCGTGGCCGCCGCGTACTGGTTGTTGGCGTCGAACCAGTACACCTTGAGCTCGCCGCCGCCTTGGGCGTCGGACGGCCACAGCTCCCACATCGTCGCGCCGGGGTGGTGCTCTGCCATGTAGGCCATGCCCAAGGCCAGGCGCTGCGCGCGGCTGGCCGTGGACGCACCGTTTGCCGCAGCCTGCGCGGCGGCTTCCTCGGCGTGGTGCTCGGGCGTCATCCAGTGGGTGATCGGCTCGTCGAACACCGCGAGCGTGCCCGTGAGAAACACGGCGAACAGCAGCCACGAGAACCACAGCCCGCACCAGGTGTGCAGCCAGGCCTGGGCCTGGCGAAAGCCGCCCTGGGCCTTGGTTGTCTTGTCTTTCGTGGCCATGGTCAGGCACCCGCGCCGCGCAGCGCCCACCCCAGCCCGCCCAGCACCACGGTCGGCAGCAGCAGCCCGAGCACCACGCGCAGCAGCGGCACGGGCGAGAACGCCCAGATCACCGCGGCGGTGTAGACGACAAAGCTGAGCTGCATGCCCCCGATCACGGCCTCGGCGCGGCCGGTCGGCAACACCACGGGGAGAAAGGCGGCGAGAAAGACGGCCGCGGCGGCGGCCAGCGCATAGCCGCCGAACACGGCGGCCACCACGCGGCACAGAAGCAGCAGGCCCGGAGGCGGGGAAGAAAGTCGGGAGTTCATCGGGGGAAGAAAAACGGAGCGCAAAAAAACGGGGCGCAAAACGCGCCCCTTCCCCTACATGACAAACGAGATCGAAAAAAGGGTCAGGCCGGGCGCCTGATTCAGACCTTTTCAGCCCCCTTTTTTGTCAGAACTTGTAGCCCAGCGTGGCCACCGCGTTGCGCGGCGTTCCGAAGTAGGCCTGGCCGTCGATGTTGCTGTAGTACTTCTTGTCGAACAGGTTCTCGATGTTCAGCTGCAGCGACAGCCTGGGCGTGAACGCATAGCGCGCCATCAGGCTCACGACCGCGCGCGCGCCTTGCGTGTAGCGCAGGTCGACGTCGCCCACGGCGTACGGGTAGTACACGCGGTTCTGCCAGTTCACGCCGCCGCCGATGGTGAGCTGCTGCCAGCGGCCCGGCAGCCGGTAGGTGGTGAACAGCGTGGCCTGGGTGGTCGGCATGGCGGGGTTGATGCGCTTGCCGTCGCCATCGCGGCCTAGGGTGCGCGCAATGCCGGCACTCATTTGCCAGCCCTCGGCAAGTTCGCCGGACACCTGCAGCTCGATGCCCTTGCTGGTCACGCCGCGCGCGCCGTAGTAGGCGCCTTCGGCGGAGTTGGGCACAAGCAGCGTGCCGTCGCGCTGGGCCACGTTCTCCTGCCTGGCGCGGTACACGGCAATGGAGGTGTTGAGCTTGCCGTTCAGGTGCTCGCCCTTCACGCCGATTTCGTAGCTCTTGCCGGTCACCGGGTCGAGGTAGGCGCCGCTCGCGTCGCGGTAGTCCTGCGGCTGCGCCCCAGGTCGGCTCGGCGTACGAACCGTTCCACTCGTAGAAATTGCCGGTGCTCGGCAGTGCGCTGGTGCGCAGGTGGCTCGCCTCCACATAGCGCGACTGACTGTCGGTGATGCCCACCACCAGCTCGTGCTTGCGGCCCAGCAGCTCGAAGGGGCCGGTGGCCTGCAGGTCGAGGCTGTTCTGGCGGAACTCATGCTCGAAGTAGCCCGGCAACGAGCCCAGGCCGGTGCCGGTGAGGCGGTCGAGGCTGCCGTACAGGTACAGCAGCTTGGCGTTCTGCTTGCTCTCGCGGTGCGAGGCGTTGGCCTTGAGCTTCCAGCCGTTGTCCAGGCGGTGCGTGAGGTTGGCAAACACGGTGGTGCTGGTCGTGTCCCAGTGGGTCCACGGCGTGCCGATGGTCTTGGACGCATCCCAGCGGGTGGCGGTGCCGTCACTGAAGGTCAGCGGCAGGCCACCCCAGGTGGACGAGGTGGGCCGGTTGGCCTGCGAATCGATGCCCACGCTCAGCGTGGTGTCGCTCGTGAGGTCGGCGTCGACCACGACGTACAGCACGTGCTTGCGGCCGTGGTACAGGTCGACGAAGGAATCGCGGTCTTCCGTCATGCCGATGACGCGGGCGCGCACGCGCCCGTCCGCGGTGAGCGGGGTCTGCAGGTCGACCGTGGCGCGGCGCAGGTTCCACGAGCCCAGCGCCAAAGACGCGCTGCCGGCAAACACCTTGCTGTCGGCATGCTTGCGCACCAGGTTGACCGAGGCCGACGGGTTGCCCGCGCCGGTCAGCAACCCGGTGGAGCCGCGCACCACCTCGATGCGGTCGTACAGCACCGGGTCGTTGGTGGAGGCGCCGAAGAAGTCGTTGGTGACGGTGGTGGGCACGCCGTCGTACTGGTAGTTGTCGATGTAGAAGCCGCGCGCATACAGGTCGGTGCGGTCGGTGTCGGAGCTCACGGCAAACACGCCGGGCACGCTCTGCATGGCCTGGCCGAGCGACATGAGGTTCTGGTCGTCGATCTGCTGGCGCGTGACCACCGTGACCGACTGCGGCGTGTCGCGCGGCGACAGCGACAGGCCCGTGGCCGCCGCCGTGGCGCGCGTGGTGTACGCGCCGGTGCCTTCGGTGGTGCCGCTGCGGTCGGCGCCGGCCGTGACGGTGACGGGCAGCAGCGTGTCGACACCGGCCTGCGCGCCGGTGTTCGCATTCGAATCGCGGCGGCTCAGCGTGTAGCTGCCGTCGCTGCGCGCCACCACCTGCAGGCCGCTGCCGGCCAGCAGCCTGTCGATCACCTCGCGCGCGGTGTAGCGCCCCGCAACGGCCGGGCTGTTGCGCCCTTGCGTGAGCGCGGGGTCGAACGACAGCGCAATGCCGCTGCCCACGGCAAAGCCGGCGAGCGTGCGCCCGAGCGGGCCGGCAGGAATGTCGCAGGCCTTGGCGACCGGCGCGTCCAGCGAGGAGGCATCGGCCGCCAAAACAGGCAAAGTCGCGCCGGCCAGCCCGCCCAGGGCAAGCACCATCAAGGCATGGCGAAGGGCGGTGTTCAGGCGGCGCTCTGCGGGCGGGCGCGCGGCGGACGGACGGGGTGCGGACATGGAAACGGGCCTTTCGGTTGGGCAACGGTGAGTTCTTCACCTTCCTTGCCAGCCGAAACGAAAAAAAGTCTCACCCCTTGGCGGAAATATTTTTCGAGGGGGCCCGACTGTCTTGCGTGCGCTGCGTGCCTTGTGCGCTCTCGGGAGCGCGCGGCACCAGCGTGGTCCAGTAGCCGCGCAGGCGCATCACCGCGTCCACCGGGTAGGTCGACACCAGCATGCGCAGCACGCGGTCGGTGTCGTCGACAGGAAACGCGCCGGAGATGCGCAGGTCGCCCACGGCCGCGTCGCAGTTCAGCGCGCCCGGCCGGTAGCGCGACAGCTCGGCCGCAAAGTCGGCCAGGCGCATGCCATCGGCCAGCAGCATGCCCTGGGCCCTCGCTGCGCCGGCCTCGTCCGCCGGCGTAAAAGCGCCGATGCCGTCGCCGGAAAAGAGCGCCTGCTGCCCCGCCGGCAGCACGCGCGAAGCGGCTGCTCGCGGCGCGATGCGCACCGCGCCTTCGAGCACCGCGACGCGCGTGGCAGCGGCCTCCTTGCGCACGTTGAAGCGCGTGCCCAGCGCTTCCATGGTGCCGCTGGCGGTGGTCACGCGGAACGGCCGGTGCACGGCGGCCGTGTCGGGCGCGGTGCTGATCAGAATTTCGCCCGCGTGCAGCACCACCAGGCGCTGCGTGGCATCGAAGCGCACGTCGACTGCACTCGCGGTGTTGAGCGTGAGGCGGGTGCCGTCGGCCAGGCGCAGCTCGCGGCGCTCGCCGGTGGCGGTGCGGTGGTCGGCCGTCCAGCCGTGTTCGCTGGCCGACTGCCACCCTTGCCAGCCCAGCCACCCCGCCGGCACCGCGGCCAGCAGCGCGGCCAGGCGGCCGACGGCGGCGCGGCGCCCTGCATTGGGCGACGGTCTCGTGGATCTCGCGAGCGAAGGCATCGCCAGCGCCGACGGCAAGCCGCCCAGCTTGTTCATGAGCAGCTCGGCGCGCGCCCAGGCGCGGGCATGGTCGGGGTGGCTCTGGCGCCAGCGCTCGAAGGCGCGGCGGTCGGCGTCGGTCACGGCGCTGTCGTTCAGCCGCATGAGCCATTCGGCGGCGTCGTCGAGCACGCGCGGGGCGAGCGGCGGTGACTGTGGTGCCGCCGCGGCGCCCGTCATCGATGTGGTCGCGCTCATTCCATCAACGCCAGGCAACCGCGAAAGCCCTGCTGCATGTAGCGCTTGACGCTGACCAGCGACACGCCCAGTTCACGCGCAATGTCTTCGTACTTCATGCCGTCGAGCTGCGACAGCAAAAAGGCGCGTCGCGCGAGCGGCTTGAGGGCATCGAGCATGGCGTCGACTTCGTGCAGCGTCTGCAGGATGAGCAGGCGCTGCTCGGGCGACGGCGCCTCGGGCTCGGGCATGAGGGCCAGCGCCTCCAGGTAGGCACGCTCCAGCGCCTGGCGCTGATACCAGTTCACCAGAATGTTCTTGGCCACGCTCGTGAGGTAGGCGCGCGGCTGCGCAATGACCTCGGGGTTGCGCGCCGTCAGCAGTCGGGTGAAGGTGTCTTGCGCCAGGTCGGCCGCGTCGCAGGAATTGCCGAGCTTCTTGCGCAGCCACGACTGGAGCCAGCCGTGGTGGTCGCTGTAGAGGGTATGGACTTGCTGGAAGGCGGCTTCGCCGGACATGGAAGGCGGCACGGCAGCCGGGCAGCTGCTCACAAATAAGAATTATTCTCATTTTAAGCAAAGACTGCATCGGCCTTTTCCTGGCTCTGCGCCTCAAAGCTTCGGCGTGTACTTCACCGTGAACATCACGTTGCGCGGATCGCCGTAGTTGTTGTTGCCGTTGGTCTCGTTGAACGCCGGAATGTAGTAGCGCTTGTCGAAGATGTTGTTGATGTTCACCGCCAGGCTCACCTCGGGCGTGGCCTGGTAGGCCAGGCGCGCGCCCCACACCGTGAAGCCCGGCACCTTGAACGAGCGGTCATAGCCCAGCGTATGGCTCTGCACCGTGAAGCCGCCGCCCACGCTCAGCCGGCGCCATTCGCCCGGCAGCTGGTAGCTGGTCCACACGCGCAGCATGTGCCGGGGCGTCCACTGGCTGAAGACCTGGCCCTTGTTGTCCGGGTCGTCCAGGAACTTGGTGGTGTTGTAGGTGTAGCCGGCCGTGAGCTGCACGCGGGGCGCGACCTCGCCGCTGAGCTCGGCCTCGAAGCCTTCGCTGCGCACCTTGCCCGAGGACTTGTAGCAGTACCAGTCGGCGCAGGCATAGCCGTTGTCGTAGTCGGTCACGGCGCGGTTGGTGTGGTCGTAGCGAAAGACAGCCATCGACGCATTCAGCCGCCCGTCCATCAGCTCGCCCTTCAGGCCCAGCTCCAGGTTGCGCCCGGTGATGGGCTTGAGCGGCCGGTTGTCGATGGCAATTTCCGTTTGCGGCTCGAACACTTCACTCATGCTGCCGTAGGCCGACCACTGCTTGTTCAGCGCGAACACCAGGCCCAGGTAGGGCGTGACTTTGCCGTTGGTGGTCACGGTGCTGCGGGTGTCGCGCGTGAGGTCCGCGTAGAGGTAGTCGTACCAGCTCACGCGCGCGCCCACGATGGCCGTCAGCGGCTCCGCCAGCTTGGCGCGCCAGGTGCCGTACAGGCCCGACTGGCTGATGTCGTAGGAGGTGCGGCTGCTGGTGCCGCCGGCCGCAATGATGGTGTCGTAGCTCTGCGCGGGACGGTCGTGGTCGATGGCGAAGATGTTGCCCCCACCGCTGAAGCGCCGCCCGAAGCGGTCGGCCGAGGTGTACTTGGCGTAGTTCGCGCCCACCGTCACGTCGTGTTCCATCGACAGCGCCTCGAAGCGCCCGCGCAGGTACACGTCCACGCCGGCCTTTTTGGCGTCGAACAGGTTGTCCCAGTCGGCAAAGCTCAGCCCGCTGCCGTCGGGCTGCACGTCGCCGTGCATGCGCTGGTGCTGCGAGGTGTTCTTCTCGTTCATGCGCAGCACCGAGGCCTTGAGCTTCCAGTTCGCGTTGAAGCGGTGCTCCAGGTCGGCATACACCGTGGTCTGGTCGCTCTCGTGGTGGTTCCACCAGGCGCCGGTGTACACCGAGCGCGGCAGGCCGATGTCGGTGCCGTCCGGAAAGCGCGGAAACCCGCGCAGCATCGGCCGCCCGCGCCCTTCCACCCGGCTCACGCCGAAGCCGACGGTGGTGTCGGGCGACACGTCGTAGTCGATGGCACCGTAGAGCTTGCGCGTCTTGCTCCACACGTAGTCGGTGAACGAGTGGCTGTGGTCTTCGTCGATCACCACGCGCCCGCGCAGCGTGCCTTCGGCATTGAGCGGACCGCCCGCGTCGAGCTGCGCGCCGTAGTGGTCCCACGAGCCGGCCTTGCCGGTGAGCGTGAGCGTCTTCTCGGCCTGGCCGCGCTTGCGCACCATGTTCACCGCGCCGCCCGGGCTGCCCGTGCCCTGCAGCAGGCCCGCGGCGCCGCGCAGCACTTCGAGGCGGTCGTAGATCACCAGGTTCTCGGTGGCCCAGTTGCCCAGCGAATACCAGTTGCGCGGCACCGGCACGCCGTCGTACTGCCAGGCGTCGATCTGAAAGCCCCGCGCCGACAGGACCATGCCCGGCCCCACACCCTTCACGCCCACCAGGCCGGTGACGGCATTGGCCGCGTCGCGCAGGTCGACCAGGCCCTGGTCGTCCAGGCGCTGGCGCGTGAGCACGCTGACCGACTGCGGAATGTCCTTCAGCGCCTGCTCGCCCTTGCCCAGCGTGACCGCGCGCGCGGTGTACGAGCGCGAGCCTTCGGTGGTGGCGTTGCGCTCGGCCTCGGCCGTCACGGTGACGGGCGCGAGCGTGCTGCCGTCGGCGCCGCGGTCGCTATCGCCGCCACCCACGGCGGACGGGCGCAATGCATAGGCGCCGCCCGTGCCGCCGGCCGCCTCGAGCCCCGAACCAGCGAGGAGGCGCGCGAAGCCTTCGCGCACCGCATGGCTGCCCTGCAGGCCCGACGACTTGCGGCCCTGCACCAGCGCGGAGGGCATCGTGATGCTCACGCCCGCGCTGGCGGCGAAGCTGGAGAGCGCTTCGTCCAGCGGGCCCGGCGCAATGCTGTAGGCCTTGCGCGGGCCGGCTTGCGTGGCCGATGCATCGCCGGCGGCGGGCGCCTGGGCATGGGCCGTACCGGCTGCGCAGGCCATGGCCAGCAGCGCGCCATGCACCGCGCGAGAAATCTGGGAATCGAAGGGAAGCGGTCGGCGACGGGCCATGGAGTGTTCTCTCGAGAAGGGTGTGAAGTTGCTGTTCCTCAAGGCTTCACACGCGAGAAAACAAAA
The DNA here is from genome assembly GCF_046156345.1 of Variovorax sp. H27-G14. Classification (NCBI taxonomy): domain Bacteria; kingdom Pseudomonadati; phylum Pseudomonadota; class Betaproteobacteria; order Burkholderiales; family Comamonadaceae; genus Variovorax; species Variovorax sp. H27-G14. The sequence continues at coordinate 49,479 of NZ_JAYLVN010000014.1, read as the reverse complement.
GGGGACACGGCAGGGCAAAAAAATGCGCGCCCGCCGCTAGCAGCGGATAACGCAGCCCGACAAAACCTCAACCGCCGGGGGCCACCACCGTCACCCAGTAGCGCGTGCGAAAGAGCACGTCCACCGGCAGCGCCTGCGGCAGGCTGTCGAGCACCGGGCCGGTGTCGCCGAGCTGAAACACGCCCGACACGCGCAGCTCGGCCACCGCCGGGTCGCAGCGCAGCACGCCCGGCCGGTAGCGACCGAGCTCGGCCAAAAAGTCGTGCAGCCGCATGTTCTTTGCGCGCAGCACGCCGCGCGACCAGTCGTCGGCCTCCGGGCCCACGGGCGTGACCTGGCCAACCGCCAGTGCCGAGAAGCCGGCCTGCTCGCCCGCGCGCAGCACCACGGCCTGGCCGCGCGCAGCGTCGGGCCGCACCTCCACCGCGCCGTCGAGCACCGCGACATGGCTGCGCCGGTCTTCCTGCTGGCGCACGACGAAGCGCGTGCCCAGCGCCCGCAGCCGGCCTTGCGCGGTCTCGACCATGAAGGGGCGGTAAGCCGGGTCGCCGGAAGCAACGCCGTCGGTCGCGGTGTCGATCAGGATCTCGCCCGCGCGCAGGCGCACCAGGCGCTGCGAGGCGTCATAGGCCACGTCGATGGCGCTGGCGGTGTTGAGCTGAATGCGCGTGCCGTCCGGCAGGCGCAGCGCGCGGCGCTCGCCGGTGGCGGTGCGGTGGTCGGCCAGCCACTCGCGCGCCGGGAACTCGGACCAGGCACGCCAGGCCAGCCAGCCCGCGGGCGCGGCCGTCAGCAGCACCGCCAGCGTCTTGACGGCGGCGCGGCGGTCGGCACGCACCGTGCGGCCCAGCGCGGGCATCGCCAGGCCGCCGGGCAGCATGCCGAACTTGCGGCTCACCTGCTCGGCCCGCTGCCAGGCCACTTCGTGCGACGGGTCGGCCGCGCGCCAGTGCGTCCAGCGCGAGCGTTCGGCGGGCGTGGCTTCGCCCGACTGAATCAGAAAGAACCACTGCGCCGCCTGCATGGCAACGCCTTCGTCCACCGCGGCGGGCAGCTGCGCGCTCATGCCATCAACAGAATGCAGCGCGCCATCGCCTCGGCCATGTAGCGCTTGACGGTGCGCTCGCTCACCGACAGCTTGAGCGCGATTTCCGCATAGCCCAGCCCTTCGAGCTGCGCCATAAGGAAGGCCTGGCGCACGGGTGCGCACAGGCCGTCGAGCATCGTGTCGATTTCTTGCAGCGTCTCCAGAATGATGGCCTGCTGCTCGGGCGAAGGTGCCTGCGGCTCGGGCCAAGCGCCCAGGGCATCCAGATAAGCCTGCTCCAGCGAGCGCCGACGGTACAGGTTGGCCAGCAGCCGCTTGGCGACCACCGTGAGGTAGGCGCGCGGCTCTTGCAACTGCCAGTGGCCCTGCTTCTCGGGCGTGTCGTCCGGCGCGCTGAGGATGCGCACGAAGGTGTCCTGCGCCAGGTCCGCCGCGTCGAAGGCATTGCCGAGCTTCTTGCGCAGCCAGCCCTGCAGCCAGCCGTGGTGGTCGCTGTAGAGGGTGTGGACGTGCGGGTGGTGAAGAGCGGAATCGGCGGCCATGGCGGACGTTGCTGAGATTGCAGAAAGTGCATTGGGGGGCAAAGCCACCCAAATAAGAACGGTTCTCATTTTAGGGGCACGGCGGTCGCGCCGCATCGGCTCGGTGCGGCCCGGCCCGGCCCGGCCTTGCCGCGCTTTGCAGGCACGCTCCGATAGCATTCCTGCCACCTCCTCGCATTCAGCCAACCGAAGGACCTCCATGCCAGACCATCCAACCGTGTCTACCCGCACCCTCACCCTCGGCACCCAGCGCATCGCCGTGCGCGAAAGCGCGGGCCGGGGCCCCGCCATCCTGCTGGTGCACGGCAACTCGTCGTCGTTGCGCGTGTGGCTGCCCACGCTGGAAGGCCCGCTCGGCAGCAAGTACCGCATCGTCGCCATCGACCTGCCCGGCCATGGGCAGTCCAGCGATGCCGGCGAGGCCGAGCGCGCCACCACGTACAGCATTCCCGGCTATGCCGATGTCATCCGCCAGGTGGTCGCGCAGCTGTCGCTGCAGCAGGCCGTGGTGGTCGGCTGGAGCCTGGGCGGCCACGCCGCGCTGGAGGCCAGCGCTCACCTGCCGCAGGCCGCGGGCTTCATGGTGTTCGGCACGCCGCCGCTGCCCTTTCCGTTGCCGGCCGACCTGGGCGGCGCGTTCCTCAAGCTCGGCCTGGGCTTCGAGAAAGACTGGACCGAGGCACAGGCCCGCGAGTACGTCGCCGACTTTCTGGTGCCCGGCGCGCAGGCCCCTGCCTTCCTGCTGGAAGACGCCGTGCGCACCGACGGCCATGCGCGCGCGCTGCTGGGCGCGAGCATCGGCACCGTCGGCTACCGCGACGAGCCCGGCATTGCCGCGACCCTTGCGCGCCCGTTGGCCATTCTTCATGGCGCGCAGGAGCAGATCGTCGGCCTGCCCTACCTGCAGGCCCTGGCGCCGTCGATGCCCACGCTGTGGCGCGGCCAAGTGCAGGTGCTCGACAACGCAGGGCATGCGCTGCAATGGGAGCAGCGCGCGGCGTTCGAGCAACTGCTCGATGCGTTCGTGCAGGACTGCCAGCGCTGATCAGCGCTGACAACTGCTGATCAGCGCCGGCGTGCAGGCCGCGCGGCCTGCGCCGCAATCAGGTCGTACAGCGCCTGCGCCGCCGGAGACAACCGCGCCGTGCGGCGCGTCATGAGCACCAGCGTGCGCGACACCCGCGGCTCCACCAGCTCGATGGTCTTCAGCCCCGGGTGTGCCCCCTTCTGCAGTGCCAGCCGCGGCACCACCGCGGCCGCCACGCGCTCGGCCACCAGCCCCACGGCCGTCGAGCTGCGCTGCACCTCGTAGAAGGCCTGCAGGCTTGCGGCGGCACTGCCCAGCGCCACGTCGAGCAGCGGCCGGTTCTCGCTCGCCTGGCCGGCAAAAATCAGCGGGTGCGCCTGCAGCTGCCGCCAGGCCACGCGCTTGCGCCCGGCCAGCGGATGCGAGGCATGGCAGATCAGCACGTAGTCGTCTTCGATCAGCGGCACGCTCGTGAGCTCGGGCGAATGCGCGCCGGCCATGCCGATGCCGAACTCCACCTCCCGGTGCAGCACCGCATGCGCCACCGCCGACGAAGAATGGTCGAGGATCTTGATGCGGTTGTGCGGATGCTTCGCCGAATAGGCCTGCATGATGCGCGGCAAAAACTGCACCCCCGCCGTCGGCACGCAGGCCATCGACACATCGCCGCGCTCGGCCTTGCCGGTCTCTCGAATCTCCAGCAGCGAATCGGCCAGCTCCACCAGCAGGCGCCGCGCGCGCGGCACAAAGTCGCGCCCAATGGTGGTGAGCGCCACCGAGCGCGTGGTGCGCTCCACCAGCGCCACGCCCAGAAACTCTTCGAGCTTGCGCAGCCGCTGCGTGATGGCGGTCTGCGTGACGTGCAGCGCATCGGCCGCGGCCTGGAAGCTGCCTTCGTCGGCAATGGCCACAAAAGCCTGGATTCCGAGGATGTCGATTTTCATCAGATTTATGAATCAATTCGAAGAATAAATTCATTTTACGAAGGCGCCCCTGCTCGGCAAACTGCGGCCACTACAGCAAAGAAAGCCCCGCGATGACCTGGTCCGCCAAGCAATACTCGACCTTCGAAGAAGAACGCACACGGCCGGTTCGCGACCTGGTCGCGGCCGTGCCACCTGGCATGCGCGCGGTGCGCTTCGCCATCGACCTGGGCTGCGGCCCGGGCAACTCCACCGAGGTGCTGGCGCAGCACTTCCCCGAAGCCGACGTGCGCGGCATCGACAGCTCCGACGACATGATCGACGCCGCCCAAAAACGCATGCCAGGCGTGGCCTTCGAGGTGGCCGACATCGCCACATGGCGCGCGGCGCAGCCGATGGATGTGATCCTTGCGAACGCGTCGCTGCAATGGCTGCCCGACCACGCCACGCTGTACCCGCACCTTGCGAGCCAGCTCGCGCCCGGCGGCCACCTGGCCATTCAGACGCCCGACAACCTGGAGGAACCCTCGCACCGGCTGGCCCGCGAGGTGGCGGCGCAAGGGCCCTGGGCCGAGCGCATCGGCGCGGTGCGCCATCCGGTGCGGCACAGCGCCATCGCGTACTACGCCATGCTGCGCCCCCACTGCAGCCGCGTGGACGTGTGGCGCACCACCTACCACCACCCGCTGGCGGGCGGCGCGGCGGCGGTGGTCGAGTGGTTCAAGGGCTCGGCGCTGCGGCCGTACCTGGCACCGCTGGATGCGGCGCAGCAGGCGGGGTTTCTTGCGCGCTACCAGGCAGCCGTTGCAGAGGCCTACCCGGCGCAGCCGGACGGCAGCGTGCTGCTGCCGTTCCCGCGGCTGTTCATCGTGGCCACGCGCTGAGGGCACGCGCGAACGAGCGACCGCACCCACGCCCTTCTTTTCTCCCAGATCGCTGCCGATCATCGGGGCCTTCCCACACACGGCCCCACCATGTCCCAGCCTCCCAAAGCCATCTACGTCGACGACCTGCACGCACCGCAGGTGTTCGCGGACGAAGTCTCGGGCTACTGGGTCAACGCGGGCTGCGTCCACATCACCCTGGATGCCAGCCGCGTCGACCACAGTTCCGACAACTGCCCCGTCAACCGCGCCGCCGTGCTGCGGCTCACGCTGCCCATTCCCATCGCGCAGGTGCTTGCCGTGAGCCTGTACGACTTTCTGAAACAGCGCGGCCTTGCGCCTGCGCCGGGCAACGGTCACTGACGCACACACCACCGCAGCAGGCCGCGGGGCCGGCGTCCCAGATTCCTCCGAGATTCACCTTGAAGATGAGAGCCATTCTTATCTACAGAGTGAGTCACTGTTGAACTCCAGACGCTACAAAACCCCCACCGGCACAGGCACCGGCACCCCATCGCTCTCCTTCAGGCGCGTCGCGTTCGGCCCCTACGCACGCGCCACCTTCCTCGTGCTGTGGGCCGCCACGCAAGCCGCCCGCGCCTCCGCGCAAGACACGCCGGCCGCGCCGGCAAAGAGCAACACCGCGCTGCCCACGGTGACCGTCACCTCCGACACGCCCGACGACACGCCGCAGCACCTCAATGCCCGCGTGAACAGCGGCGCGCTCGGTGCGCGCTCGCAGCTGGAGACACCCTTCTCCACCACCGTCGTGCGCAGCGAGGACATCGCCGAGCGCCAGGTGTCCAAGCTGGGCGACGTGTTCGCGCTCGACGCCTCGGTGTCCGACAACAGCGGCGCCTACAGCAGCTGGGCCAGCTACATCACGGTGCGCGGCCTGCCGCTGGACTGGCAGAACGGCTACCGCATCAATGGCCAGCCCTTTCTGAGCTACGCCATTACCCTGCCCTACGAGCAGTTCGAGCAGATCGAGCTGTTGAAGGGCTCCTCCGGCTTCATGTACGGCTTCGGCTCGCCGGGCGGCATCGTCAACTACGTGACCAAGAAGCCGACCGACCAGCCCGTGCGCAGCATCGAGGTCGGCTACAAAACCGCCGGCGTGTGGAGCGAGCACATCGACCTGGGCGGGCGCTTTGGCACGGACGACCGCTTCGGCTACCGGCTGAACGCCACGCATGAAGAAGGCAAGACCTACAACGACGGCAACGTGCGCCGTGATGCGGTGTCGCTCGGGCTCGACGCCAGACTCACCGACAAGCTCAGCTGGAGCTTCGATTCGCTCTACCAGAAGCGCACCTCCACCGGCCAGACGCCGTCGATCTATACCGGCGGCTACACCGGCACCCGCCTGCCCTCGACCGTGAGCGCCGACAACGCCAACCTGGTCGGCCCGGGCCAGCACCTGGCCACCGACTTCAGGTTCGTCTCGACCGGCCTGCAGTACCAGCTGTCGCCCGACTGGACGCTGGCCACCAGCTACAGCCACAGCACCGCCACGCGCAGCCGCAACGAAAGCATCGCCTACCTGCAGGACGCGAGCGGCGCCTACGACGACTACCGCTACGACGGCACCGAGAGCCACCGCTTCAACCAGTGGCAGGCCATGGCCACCGGCAAGCTGCGCACCGGCGCCTTCGAGCACCAGGTGACGCTGGGCGCGTCGTGGCAGAAACAGGTGAACGACTACAGCGCCAACAGCGTCTACCAGTTCATCGGCACCGGCAACCTGTTCGCGCAGAACACCAACGCCTACGACAGCACAACCGCCTTCACGCGCTACCGCCCCAGCGACATCACGCAGCGCGCGGTGTTCGCGAGCGACACGCTGAAGCTGTCCGACAGGTGGTCGGTACTGGGCGGCCTGCGCAGCACCAGCTACGAGCAGAACGGCTACGACACCACCGGCCTGCAAACCTCCACCTACCGCAAGAGCGGCGTGCTCACGCCCACGCTGGCACTCATGTTCAAGCCCGCGCCCGACACCACGCTGTACACCAGCTACGTGGAGTCGCTGGAGCCCGGCAGCACGGTGAGCAACCTGTACGCCAACGACGGCCAGTTGCTAAAGCCGCTGAAGAGCCGCCAGTACGAGCTGGGCCTGAAGACCGAGCGCGAGCGCTGGAGCGCCACGGCCGCGCTGTTTCGCATCGAGCGCGGCGCGGAGTACGCCAACAGCGCCAACGTGCTGGTGCAGGACGGCCAGTCGATCTACCAGGGCGCGGAGCTGGGGGCGTCCACGCGGCTGGGGTCGCAATGGCAGGTGGGTGGCAACCTGATGCTGCTCGATTCGTCTTACCAGCGCGGCAGCAGCTACGTGGGCAACCGCGTGGCCGGCGCGCCCAAGCTGGTGGCGACCGCGCAGGTGTCTTACGACGTGGCGCAGGTGCCGGGCCTGAAGCTGTCGGCCGACATGAAGTACACGGGCGGCACCATGCTCGATGCATCGAACCAGCTGAGCCTGCCGGGCTACACCATCGCCAACATCGGCGCGAGCTACACCACGCGCATCGGCGGGCGCAACACCACCTTTCGCGCGGCCATCAACAACCTGGCGAACCGGCGCTACTGGGAGTACCAGTACGACAACTACATCAAGCCCGGCGACCCGCGCACCTTCAGCCTGAGCGCCAAGCTCGATTTCTAGGGGCTTGCATGCGCTCTCTTCTTCGTTGCACTGCCGCGGGTGCGCTCTGTCTGGGCCTCGGCCTTGGAATGGGCCTTGGCTGCGCAACGGCCAGCGCGGCTGCGCAGGCCCGGGTGGTCTCCAGCACCTGGCTGCCCGGTGGCAAGTACGCGCTGGTGTACGAGTTCGAGGGCGCCGAGTACATGGCGCTCAGCGCGGATCCGCCCGGTGCGTGGGTCGCCGTGTCGCAGCCCGAGGCCATGGCACCGGCCGCTCCGCAGACAGCGCCATCAACAGCGCCATCGGCAGCGCCACCCACAGCGCCCATGGTGTCGCACGCCGACCCCTTCCCGACGTCGTCGAGCTACGTCGGCGGCTTCTTCATCGACCCGCTGTCAGCGGCCCTGCGCGCCAGCGGACTGGGCCTGCTGCTGAGCGGCAACTGGCCGCATGGCCCGCGCCGTTTCGAGCGCTGAAGTGTGCGACGACCGATGCGGCCATCGTCCATTTTTTCTCCCGTTTTGACGTTCACCATGCAGACATGAAAAGCCCTTGGCATCGCAACACATCCGGCGCTTCGCAGGCGCTGCGCTTCAACGGCCTGCGGGCCACGGCCGCTGCTGACGGCCACGTACCAGGGCTTGCAATGCACGCACGATGGAACCCGGCACGCACCGCGCAGGCTGCGCGTCCCGTGCACACGGCACTGCCCGCGCAGCCGGCATCGCACCCGCACTCGCACTCGCATGCCGAGCGTCGCGGCGCGCGCCGTTCCGCATGGAAGCCACGCCTGGCGGGCCTGCTGGCCGCGGGTGCGCTCGCCCTTGGCGTGCTGGCCGCGGGCAGCGACACGTGCGTGGCGAGTGAGAGCTCTGGCATGGGCAACTACAGCCAGTCGACCCTTGCGCCGATCACCGCTTCGCGTGCCGAGATGGTGGCCTCGGCGCGTGGCGGTGCATGCAGGCACCGGCACAAGACGGGGCGCTTCGCCCAACCGAAGACGGTGCTCTGAACGCGCGGCCCGTGCAGTCGCCAGCGCCTTTCTTCAGTGCCCTGGTCGTGCAACGCGACCTGGCAGTGAACACGTGCATGCGGCGCTACCGCAAGCGCGCGCTCAGGTCCCGGACCCAGGTGATGCTGGAGGCAGCGCGCCACGGTCTGCGCGGCTGATGTGCCCGGGCTGGCGCATGTGCCCGGGCTCGCGCATGTCCCGGGCTCGCGCGTGCGCAGCATCAGAAACGCCAGGTGCTTTGCGTCCCACGCCAAGAACATGACCAGCAGCACGGCGTCGCCCACGGCCAGCGCGATCAGGGTGCGCCAGTCCCACAGCCAGTCGAAGGGTGTCATGGGTCGGTAGGGGTAATGAATGCGAGGCGGCCAGCTTGCGACGCGCGCATTGCTCGAAGATTTCAGCATGTTGCGGCGCGCCTGCCACGCCAAGGGCCACGCGGGCTCAGGCCCGTCCCTCGCGCGGGCAGCGCGGGCTCAGGCTTCGCGTGTGCGCGTGACGGCGGGCACGAACATGTAGCCCTCGTTGCGCACGGTGCGAATCAGGTCGGCGCGCACCTCGCCCGATGCCAGCTTGCGGCGCAGGCGGCTGATCTGCACGTCGATGGCGCGGTCGTACGAGTCGCTCTCCGCACCCAGTGCGTACTGCACCAGCTGGTCGCGCGTGAGCACGCGCCGCGGGTGCTGCACCAGCGCGCGCAGCAAACGGAACTCGCCGTCGGACAGGTCCACGGGCTGGCCCTGCGGGTCGTGCAGCACGCGGGTGTCGAGGTCGATGCACCAGCCCGCGAAATACAGCAAGGTGGCCGCCGCTTCGGGCACTGCGGCCGGCGCATTCGGCGCAGCCCTGGCAGCCGGCGTGGCAGCCACGGCGGCCGCATTGGCCGTGCGCCGCAGCACGGTGCGAATGCGCGCCAGCAGCTCGCGCGGATTGCAGGGCTTGGCCAGGTAGTCTTCCGCGCCAATCTCCAGGCCCACGATGCGGTCGATGTCGGTGCCCACTGCCGACAGCATGATTACCGGCGGACCGCCCACGCGCTGCAGTTCGCGCAGCGCGCTCAGGCCGTCTTCGCCGGGCATCATCACGTCGAGGACGATGAGCGCGTAGTCGGCCTGCGCCAGGCGCTCGCGCATTTGCGCGGGGTGGCCGGCGGCGTCGACCTGGAAGCCGTGCTTTTCCAGAAAGGACGCCACCAGGCTGCGGATGCCGGCGTCGTCGTCGACGATGAGGATGCGGGTGGACAGGTTCACGTTGCGGCGGATCGGGTAGCGGATCATAGGCCGCGCATTGCCCACACCTGCGGTTGCGCGCACGCTGAAATGAACTGCAATGCGCTGCAATTCGACCGCAACATGCGCGCGCCAGACTGGGTCGCTCGCCTGCACACACAGCTGACAGCTGGCCGCCAACAATGACCACGCACAGAGGGCACCGCGCCGGCGTGACATCGCATGGCGTCCGTGCCAGCATCGCCCCATGAACACCCAAGGTAGCGCGCGCCGCTGGCCGGGCCCGCCGCTGGCTCTGCAGATCATGGGCCTGCTGCTGGGCGGCCTGGTGGTGGCACAGGGCGTCACCCTGGCGCTGACCATGCTGCTGCCGCCGCAGCCGCAGCGCCAGTGGGAGCTGGGCGACATTGCGCGCGTGCTGTCGGGCCGCGCCGCCGAAGGCCGCAACGCCGACCTGTTGCAACGCACGCTGCAGGCCCGCGCGCCAGAGCCCAAGGGCCAAGGCTGGCTCACCTCCGAACGCTCGCGGCACGACCTGGCCCAACTGCTGGCGCGTGACGAGGCCGAGGTGCGGCTGTTCTTCTTCACACCGCTGCCGTTCGCAGGCACCACCGGGCCCGTGGCCGATGCGCAAGGCACCCCGCAAGACGGGCTGCAAGACGGGCCGCAAGACAGACAGCAAGCCGGCACGCGCCGGACCGCTACGGCGGCCCTGCACGGCGGCTTCATGCGCGTGCAGGCTGGAGGCGGGGGTGCGCCCTCGATGCCTGCCATGCCATCGGGTCCGGCGGGCGCAGGGGCCGGCGGCCCGGGCTTCCCCGGCGGCATGGGCGGCTGGAATGGCGGCTTCGGCGTGGGCCGCGGATCGGGCGGCAGCCTCAGCGGCTTTCCCCAGCCGTCGCAGCCGGGCGGCGTGACCAACCCCGGCGCGGGCAACGCGCCGGCCGGTGCCTCCGCACCCACTCCGGCGCCAGGAGGCGCACCCGGTAACCCGGCGACAGCGCCTGGTGCGCCTGCAGCAGGCGCAGCCGGGCCTTCAGGTGCCGCGGGTGCGCCCGGGGTGGTGGCACCGAGTGCCGCTCCCTCGCCTGGCGCACAAGGGCAGGCAATCTCCGGCACGCCAGGCACGCTGGGCGGCCCCGGTGCCGCCACAGCCAACGCACCGGGCGCCATCGCCCACCCAGGCCCTTCGCCTGCTGGCACCGCTCCCACAGGCCCGGGCCCGCTCGCCGGCCCCGGCATGCATGCAGCACCGTCGACCTGGCCGGCCCCTGCACTCCCGCCCGCATTCGAAGCGCCCGTGCCGCGTCCGGCCCCCGGCACGACAGAGGCGCCTGCCAAGCGCTTGCCCTCGGTACCGCCGCAGCACGCCACGCCCACCTCACCGACCTTGCCCAAGGCACCTGCCGCAACGACCACGCCACCGCGCCCCATCACCGAAGCCCCACACCAGCCACGCAGCACCGACACCACGCAAGCACCCCTGGCCACCGACACCACCGCCGATGTCGAGCGCCCCGCCGCGCGCGGCCTCTTCGGCCTGGCACCGGCGCCGTTCGTCGAGGGCGACTTCATCGCCGCCGTCTACACGCGTGAAGGCAGCTGGGTGGTGGTGCAGCCGGTGCCCGAGTCGTTTCCCAACGCGTGGCAGCGCCGCGTGCTGCTGTGGTTTCTGATGGCCGCGGCCATCGTCGCGCCTGCGGGCTGGCTGTTCTCGCGCCGGCTGGTGCGCCCCATCACCGGCTTTGCGCGTGCCGCCGACCAGCTGGGCCGCGACCCCTCGGCGCCGGTACTCGCGCTGGAAGGCCCGGCAGAAATCGGCCGCGCGGCGCAGGCCTTCAACCGCATGCAGGCGCGGCTGCGCAGCTTTGTCGACGACCGCACGGTGATGATCGGCGCCATCAGCCACGATCTGCGCACGCCCCTCACGCGGCTGCGCTTTCGCATCGAGGACGTGCCCGACGACGTGCGCGCCGGCATGCTGGAAGACGTGGAAGAGATGGAGCGAATGATCGGCTCCGTTCTCAGCTTCATCCGCGACGCCTCGGTGGTCAGCGCGCGCGAGCGCATGGACTTTGCGAGCCTGGTGGAAGACGTGGTCGAGCAGGCCGTGTTCGTGGGCAAGAACGTGCTGCTGCAGCGCACCGAGCCCGCGCGCGTGGAGGTCGACGCCATGGGCATGCGCCGCGTGCTCGACAACCTGGTGGAGAACGCCGTCAAGTACGGCCACCAGGCGCGCGTGCGCCTGTTCACCGACGGCGCCGACGCGGTGGTCGAGATCAGCGACCGCGGGCCGGGCCTGCCCGCCGACGAACTGGAGCGCGTGTTCAAGCCCTTCTACCGCTCGCCGCAAGCGCTGGCGTCGCGCGCGGCGGGCAGCGGCCTGGGGCTGGCCGTGTGCCGCTCTATTGCGCGTGCGCACGGCGGCGACGTGGTGCTGAAGTCGGGCCCGCACGGCCTGCTTGCGCAGGTGCGCGTGCCGCTGGCGCTGGAGCCGGAGGCCAAGCGCCTGCTGGCACCGGCACCGGCACCTTGGCCTTCGGCTGCCGTGCACTGAAGCCCGCGCTCAGCGCATCGCAGTCCGGTCGGTGATCATCTTCGGCGTGATGAACACCAGCAGCTCGGTCTTGTTGAGGGTGCGCGTGCGCGAGCGAAACAATGCGCCCACCACCGGCAGCTCACCCAGCACCGGCACGCGCGACTCGTCGGTGTTGTCGGTCAGCTCGAAGATGCCGCCAATGACCACCGTGCCCCCGTTCTCCACCAGCACCTCGGTCTGCACATGCTTGGTGTTGATGGCGTACCCGGCGCTGGTCGACTGCCCCACCGAGTCCTTGTTCACGTCCAGCGTGAGGATGATGTTGCCTTCGGGCGTGATCTGCGGCGTCACTTCGAGCTTCAGGTTGGCCTTGCGGAACGACACCGAGGTGGCACCGCTCGAAGTGGCCGACTGGTAGGGCAGCTCGGTGCCCTGCTCTATCAATGCCTTGGTCTGGTCCGCCGTGACCACGCGCGGGCTGGCCACCACCTTGCCCTTGCCCTCGTCTTCCAGCGCGGAAATTTCCAGGTTCAGCATCTTCGACAGGCTGGAGTTGTAGAGCGACACGGAGAACGCCCCCACGCTGGAGCCGCTCGAACTGCTTGCCGGCAAATTGACGAAGTTGCTGGTCGAGTTGGCCGAGAAGGTGGTGGTGCCGTCGGTGGACGTGGGCTGCGTACCCACCGAGCTGTTGCTGCCCTTCACCGAGCCGCCCAGCTTCACACCCAGCGAGCGGCTGAAGGTGTCCGATGCCTCCACGATCCGCGCCTCGATCAGCACCTGCCGCACCGACACGTCGAGCTTCTGTATCAGCTCGGCCACCTGCGACAGGCGCGAGGGAATGTCGGTCACAAAGAGCTGGTTGGTGCGCACCTCGGCCAGCACGCTGCCGCGCGCGCTCAGCAAGCGGGTGGCGCTGCCCGAGCCACCGCCGCCACCACCGCTGCTCCCGCTGCCGGTAAGGCCCTGCGCCACCGTGGCGGCCTTCGCGTAGTTGAGCTGAAAGGACTGCGTGCGCAACTGCTCCAGCCCCTGCAGCGTGGCCTGCGCCTCGTAGCGGATCTTTTCCTTGGCATTGAGCTCGTCTTCCGGCGCAATGCGCAGCACGCTGCCGCTCTTGCGCATGCCCAGGTTCTTCGCCTCCAGAATGATCTCCAGCGCCTGGTCCCAGGGCACGTCTTTCAGCCGCAGGGTGAGCGTGCCGCTGACCGAGTCGGAGGTCACGATGTTGAAGTTGGTGAAGTCCGCAATCACCTGCAGCAGCGAGCGGATCTCGATGTTCTGAAAGTTCAGCGACAGCCGCTCGCCGTTGTAGCCGGTGCCCTGCGTGAGCTTGTCGGGGTTGTCCTTGCGCGGGCGCACCTCCACCACGAACTGGTTGTTGCTCTGGTAGGCGCTGTGCTCCCATTCGCCGCGCGGCTCGATCAGCATGCGCACGCGGTCGCCGGCCTGCTGCAGCGCCACCGTCTGCACCGGCGTGCCGAAGTCGGCCACGTCGAGCCGGCGCGCCAGGCCCTCGGGCAGGGTCGACTTGGTGAACTCCACCACCAGCCCCTTGCCCTGCTGGCGAATGTCCACGCCCACCTGGTCGTTGGGCAGCGTGACGACGATGCGGCCGGCGCCGCCGCTGCCCGTGCGAAAGTCGACATCGCGCAGCGGCAGCATGTCGCGGTTGCGGTTCTCCGAAAACTCGAACGGCAAGGACGCCGCCAGCGCGGCACCCGCGGCGGGCTGCAGCCACACCAGCAGCGACTTGCCGCGCACTTCGGTCTTGTAGGCAGTGGCCTGCTTCAGGTTGAGCACGAGCCGTGTGCGCTCTCCCGCCTGCACCACGTTCACCGAGCGCAGGTTGCCCTGGTTCACGTCGATGGCCGCGCGGCCCAGGCTGCTGCCCATGCCGGCAAAGTCGAGCGCGATGCGCGCGGGCGACTGCACGGCAAAGCCGGCAGGCACGGCGGCCAGCGGCTCGGAAAAATCGATGCGCAGCACTTCGGTGCCGGCTTGCATGGAGCCGGTGACGGACTCGATGCGATTGGATGTCTGGGGTTGCAGGGGTTGGGTTTGGGGTTGCGCCAGTGCCGCTGCAAGCGGCAGCGTGGCAACCAGCAAAAAGACGCACGCGCGCACACGGCGCGCGAACGCGAATGTCTGTTTTTTCATTTGACTGCCTTGAAACTGCGGCTTCACCTCCTCGCTGCCATGGGCTCCCTCATGAGCGCAGCGCGCCCCGCCACCGCGCGCTCCCTGCGCGGTGGCGGGCGGACAGCGCGGCACACCTGCCGCGCTGTCCCTTCACATCGTCAGCGCGTCAGAACGCGTGGCGAATGCCGAAGTCGTAGCCGGTCGACGAGCGCGGCACACCCGCAAAGCCCACGCCCGCGCTGCCGTAGCCCGTGGTGCTGTCCGACACCAGGCTGCCCGTGTAGTTGGCGTCGTTGCGGTTGTTCACGCGTGCAACGGTGGCGTACAGCGCGGTGCGCTTCGACAGGTTGTGCACATAGCCGATGGCCAGCTTCTGCGCGCGCGGGTCTTCACCCGTCACGCCGGCCGCGCCTTCGTTGTAGCGAACCACCGAGTAAGAGGCGCGGATCAAGCCCGCGCCCACCGGCACGCTCGCACCGATCAGGTAGCCGTTGTAGGTGTCGTGCGAGTTGCCCAGCGCCGTGTCGAACTTGTTCTTCACGTTCGACAGCTCACCGAACAGCTTCACCGGGCCAAAGTCGTAAGACGCACCCAGGTTGATGGTCTGCACCTTGCGCTCCAGCGTGGTGGTGTCCACCGCCACGTTCTGGCCCACGGCCAGCGCCACGTCCAGCGGGCCGTTCGCATAGCCGAAGCGCCCGCCCACGTAGCGGCCCGCGCTGCTGCTGCTGGCGGCCGTGGTGCTGGTGGCGTCGGTGGTGGTGTTCTCGTGGAAGCTGTACTGCACCTGGCCGTAGAAGCCGCCCAGGTTCGGTGGCAGGAAGTAGCCCACCGAATTGCTGGCGCGCACATAGTTGGCGTTGTTCAGGCCGGTGCTGCTGCTCACCGTGCTGATCACGTTGGTGCCGGAGCCGTTGGTGCCGAACGGGTCGAACACGGTGTCGTTCCAGAAGGTGGCGGTGTAGTCGCGGCCCAGGCGCACTTCACCGAAGTTGCCCGACAGGCTCACGGTGGAGCGGCGCGCGAAGGTGCTGATGCCGGTGGCGCCGTCGTCGTTGGTGATGGGCGCTTCGAGCCAGAAGCTCGCGGCCAGGCCGCCGCCCAGGTCTTCGGTGCCGCGAAAGCCGATGCGGCTGGAGTTGTAGCCGGAGTTGCTCAGGCTGGTCTTGCTGGTCTTGACCGACGCACCGGTGAGCGCATCGCGTGCGGTGGCCGATTGGTAGGTAACGCCGGCGTCGACGACACCAAACAGCGTGACGGACGATTGCGCGGCGGCCAGGCCGCTGCCGGTCAGCGCGGCAAGGGCAGCGAGTGCGGTGAGGGATTTCTTCATTGAGGGTTCTCCAGTTTCAGGTCTGATGCGGCCGTTCGGTATCGACCGGCTGTACGCATGGTTTCGTCCAAATCTGGAGGAATTTGGTAGATCGGTTTTATGTGGCCCGGAGTGTTGTGCGCGCACATCACAGCAATGCGTTCTCCATCGGTGCAGTGCACCGATGCGCTGCAGCAGGCCCTTGTCGAGGTCCTTCAAATTTCTCCCAATTCGCCTGAAAAGATCCACGCATGACGAAGCTGGAGATTCACAGGTGATGCGTTCACGAACATTGATGGCGGCCGTGTGCGGCGTGCTGGCCATTGCATGCGCCAGCACGAGCATTGCGATGGTTCACTCCTCTTCGGTGCTGGCCGCGGGCATGTTCGTGAACCCCACGGCGCGCGCACGCACGCCAGCGCCACCCGGCGCGCAGCCCTGGTGGGCCGGCTTCGAGGATGCGTCGATGAACCGCTTGATGACGGCGTCGCGCGGCACTGGCGCGTCGGGCGTGGCCGCGGCCTACATCGCGCTGAAGGTGAAGACGCTGGAGCTGGTGTACCTGGAGAACACGCGCGCCGCTGTTGTGCGGCAGACCGCGCTGTTGCAAGGCAGCACGCAGGCGCATGACGACTTCGCGAAGCAGCTCGCGGCGCGAGAGGCCGGCGCAAACCACACCATCACCACGCTGAAGGCGCAACGCAAGAGCTACATCGCCTACCTGGCGGCGCAATGCCAGCTGTCGGAAGCAGCGTTGAACGCACTGCTGGCCGATGCGTTGCAAGACAAGTCGCTGCCACGCTTCGCCGCCGAAGTGCCGCGCGAACTGCCGATGGCGGTGCTTTCGAACCGCAGCGACATTCACCTGGCCGCCGCGCTCTATGACGCAGACGCAGGCACGCTGCCGAACGGCACGATTTCCGGAGGCACGACCGATGCGGCAGACGCGACAGACGAAGCACCCGACATCGACATGCCCGCCCAGCCTCAGTCCGCGGAGTACGCGCAGTACGCACAGGTGGTGACGCAGGCACGCGATCAGGTCGCCGGCGCGCTGCGGCATCTGCAGATGCAGAGCGACATCGCGAACACCGCCTACGCACGCGTGGCCGATGCTCGCGCCGACTTCGAAGCCGCCAAGCAGCGCCGCGACCGTGGCGAGATTTCCGAGCTGCAGCTCATGGAGGACTTTCAGGGCCTGCTGCTCGACCTGCATGTGCTGGCCGCCGCCAACGGCGAGCTGGCCATGGCGTGGGTGGTGTTCATGGGCAGCATCGGCAACGACGCATCGATCGATGCCGTGGCCAGCGCGCAGAGCACGCCCGCCACCCAATTTCCGTTTCTGCACAAAGTCTCCCGAAAGTTGCGCAATCCTTGAAGCTCGAAGGAGCCCGACATGACCACTGCACTGCACAAAGCCCCCGCCCGCCCGCTGCTCACGCTGGCCACACGCACTCACACACTCGCGCACACGCACACGCAAACTCCGGCTCACGCGACTTCGCAGCGCGCGTGCGCCATCGACAGCGAGCACGCGAACACCACCGCCACCGCGCTGGGCATCCAGCAGCTCGCAGGCGCGTTCCAGCCCGCGTTCGGCCGCCTGCATGTGCTGCAGGACCTGGTGATTCCCATGTACGAAGGCAGCGCCGTGCCCACGGCCCGCTTCGACGCGGTGCTGGTGTGCGAGGCCGGCGTGTACCTGTTCGAGGTGAAGGGCTGGCGCAATGCGGTGGTCTACCGCAAGACCTCGGCGCGCACGCTGCCGCGCTGGTTTCTGCGCCAGCACGACCACACGCTGGCGCGCGAGGTGAAAGACCCCGCCTGGCAGTGCGGCCGCAAGACCACGCACCTGCGCAGCCTGCTGCCGACCGACCTGCGCGTGCAGTACTTCGTGCTGCTGCCGTGCGAAGGCGTCGAGCTGGAGGGCGTGATGCCGAGCGCGGTGATCACCCCGCAAGACCTGCCCTACATCGCGCGCGTGGCGCGCAACAACGGGCGCACCGATCAGGGCTACCCGCTGCTGGACGACGCCGCCATCGACCGCACGCTGCAGCTGCTGGCCGACCTGCAGGGCGACCTGACGGTGGACGACCATATGCGCAACAGCCGCGACAGGGGCGGCAAGGGCGAAAGCGGCGAGAGGGGGGCGCGCGTGGAGGTACGCCCCGCCGCTCGCCCGCCGGTGCACCCCGGCCTGCTGAAGCTGCAATGACGCGATGAGCCGGATCCTATTGGTGGAGCAGGGCCGCGAGGCCGTGTCGGCGTTGCAGGCGGCGTTGCACGAGGCCGGCCATGAGATCGAGCACATCGAGGACGGCGCGGTGGCGTTGCACCGCATGCTGACCGAGCCGCCCGCGCTCACGCTGCTCGACGTGGCGCTGCCGCATGTGAGCGGCCTGCAGATTCTGGAGAAGGTGCGCGCGCGCAGCGACCACCCCGTCATCATGCTGACCGCGCGCACCGACGAGGCCGACCGGCTGCGTGGCTTCGAGCTGGGCGCGGACGACTACGTGTGCAAGCCCTTCTCTCCGCGCGAGGTGGCGGTGCGCATCCACGTGGTGCTGCGCCGCTGCGCGCAGCGCGTGCGCGTGGCGCGCCCGCAGGTGCCGATCAGCTTTGGCGCGGTGCGCGGCTGCGCGATTCTGGACGGCCACTACCTGCCGCTGACGCGGCGCGAGTCGCTGCTGCTGCGCGCGCTGTCGCAGGAGCCCGGTCGTGTGCTCACGCGCTCCAAGCTGCTGGAGGTGGCATTTCCGGAAGCGCTGGACGTGAACGAGCGCGTGGTCGACACGCACATCAAGAACCTGCGCAAGAAGCTCGCCACCGTGTCGTCGGCGCACGACTGGATTCGCTCCGTGTACGGCGTGGGCTTTGCCTGGGAATCGCAGGCCCGCCAAGGCGCCTGAAGCGCATGAAACTACGCTGGCGCGGCGGGGCGCTGCCGTCGATGGCGCTCTCGCTCCTGCTCTTTCTGCACGCGCGCAGCGCACTGGCGCAGACCAGCTGGACCGAGGCCCCGCTGACGCTGCGGCGCACCGCGCAGCTGCCTGAGACCCTCACACCGGCGGAGCGCGGCGCGCGGCCCAGCCTGGTCGACGGAGAGCGCCTGTCGGGGCGGCCCGACCTCGAGGTGATGGTGCAAGGCGATGCCTCGCTGCGGCGCGGCGACCTGCACATCACGGCCGACCGCCTCCAATACCAACCGCCCGGCGACCTGGCCACGGCCACCGGCAACGTGCACCTGAACCAGGCCGGCAACGTGTACGAGGGGCCCGAGCTGCACTTGAAGGTGGAAAGCTTCGAGGGCTTCTTCAACCATGTGCACTACACGTTGCTGGCCACCGGCGCGCACGGCGAGGCCGAGCGCATCGACTTCGTCGACCCCAACGTGTCGGTGGCGCGGCATGCCACCTACACCACCTGCCTGCGCGAGAACTACGCGGGCTGGGTACCACCGTGGATGCTGAGCGCGCTCACGCTCACCACCGACAGCGAGACCAGCCTGGCCACCGCCACCGACGCGCAGATCAGCTTTCTGGGGCTGACCACGCCGGCCATTCCTTCTGTGAGCTTTCCGCTGAACAACGCGCGCCAGAGCGGCCTGCTGCCGCCGGTGATCGGCTTCGACAGCACCAACGGCTTCGAGTACCTGCAGCCCTACTACTGGAACATTGCGCCCAACCGCGACGCCACGCTGTACCCGGAAATATTGAGCAACCGCGGCGTGAACGTGGGCAGCGAGTTCCGCTACCTGGAGAAGACCTACAGCGGCCAGATCCGCGTGGACGAGATGCCCAGCGACAGCCTGCGAGACCGCAACCGCTGGGGCCTGTGGGCCAAGCACGACCAGCAGTTCGACCCCAAGCCCTTCGGGCTGGATTCGCTGAGCACCTCGTTCAACATCAACCGCGTGAGCGACGACGACTATTGGCGCGACTTTGCGCACACGCCCACCCTCACCTCGCGCCAGCTCACCAACGAGGCCGACCTGAACTGGCGCAAGGGCGACTGGAGCGGCCAGGCGCGCACCCTGTCCTACCAGACGCTGCAGTACGCGGCCTCGCCCATCACGCCGTCGTACAACCGCGTGCCGCAGGTCACGGCCAACTACAACCACTACGACTGGCACGGCCTGGATGTGTCGGGCACGCTGGACTACACGCGCTTTCAGGTCGACCCGACCTATGCGCCCACGCTCAACGGCATTGCGCAGCCCAACGGCGAGCGCATGGTGGGCAACCTGCAGATCAGCCGGCCGTGGGTGGCGCCGGGCGGCTTCGTCATTCCCAAACTGCTGTTGCACACGGCCTCTTACCAACTGGCATCGCCGCTGGCCGACGGACGCACCAGCATCACCAGCGTGGTGCCCACGGTGAGCCTGGACAGCGGCCTGGTGTTCGAGCGCGACGCCAACCTGTTCGGCAGCGCCTGGCGCCAGACGCTGGAGCCGCGCGCCTTCTACGTGCACACGCCCTACCGCGACCAGAGCCAGTTGCCGGTGTACGACACGGCCGCGAACGACGTGAGTTTTGCCACGCTGTACACGGAGAACGCGTTCTCTGGCAACGACCGGGTGTCGGACACCGACACGCTGACGACGGGGGTGACCACGCGGCTGCTCGACCCGACGACGGGCGCGGAGCAGGCACGTTTCGGCATTGCGCAGCGTTTTCGTTTCAGCGACCAGAACGTGACGTTGCCGGGCGGCACGGCGGTGACGGACCGCGCGGGCGATTTCATCTTCGGCGGGCAGGTTCACTGGAGTCCGAAGTGGAGTGTGGACGGGCTGGCCCAATACAACATGGACACGGGCAAGACGACGCGCGACGCGCTCACGTTGCGCTACACGCCGGCGCCGTATCACACGCTGACGGCGGCGTTTCGTTACCAGGCGGACAGCACGGCGACCGCGAACGACGGCACGAAGACGGTCGACTTGAACTGGCAGTGGCCGTTGAGTGAGTTGACGCGGGGGTTGTTCGGCGACAGGCAGGCGACGGACCCGGGGCGGTGGTATGCGGTGGGCCGGTTGAGTTACAGCCTGCACGATCGGGCGATGTCGGACAGTCTGATCGGCGCCGAGTACAACGCCTGTTGTTGGGTAGGGCGCGTGGTGCTGGAGCGGTTGGTGTCGGGGCGTGCGACGCCGGACACGCGGTTGATGTTCCAGATTCAGTTCAACGGTTTTGGGAACATCGGCTCCAACCCTACGAGCACGTTGTTGCAGAACATTCAGGGGTATCAGCCGTTGAATCAGGCCGTTCCGGCGCCCAGTCGGTTTACCAATTACGACTAGGGTGCGGTTTTTTGCGCTTGTTTCGGGCTCTTGTTCAGGGCGCGTGCACAGGCCGCCGGGTACTCCCCTCCGCGAATGTCCCCCGGGCTTCGCCCTCCTCCTTTATTTCGCTGCGGGGAGCACCCGACGCCCTGTGCACCTGGGCACGCTCTGGGTGATCGCGCGATCAACGACCGCTCTGAAAACGCTCACGAGGGTGGGGTGCCTTGCGCAGCGAAATAAAGGAGGAGGCCGCAGGCCGGGGGACATTCGCGGAGCAAGGTACCCCGCCCTCGTGAGCGCCGCCCTGAACAGCAGCGCCCCGAACAGAACACTCTGAACAGATCAAGGCAGCAGTTCGAACTTCAGTTCGGCCAACGGCATGACCTTCTCTTCGCGGACCATCTTGTATTCGGTGTTCGGCCCCAGCCACTTGGCCCAGATGCGGTCGAGTTCACCAGATTTTTCCAACGCATAGAGCGCTCCGTTGACCTTGGCCAGCAACGCCGGCTCGTCCTTCTTCATGCCGATGCCGATGGGCTGCAGAACCATCGGGTCCTTGATCATTTTCAAAGCCACACCCTCCGTCTTCGACTGGTTCACCAGCTTCGTGATCGTCATCGTGTTGGCCACCATGCCGACCGACTTGTTCTGCTGCACCGCCATGAAGGCCGAGCCCGTGTCCTGGAACGTGACGGGGTCGGAGCCGTTCATCTTGATCGACATCTCCGACGTGGAACCCTTCGTCGAACTCAGACGCTTGCCCTTGTAGTCTGCCTTGGTCATGCCAGGGTCGGAGGCCTTCACGGCCAGCATTTCCTTGGCCACGTAGTACGGGTCGCTGAACTGAATCTGCTCGCCCCGGCTCTTGGTGTAGGCCAGGTTGGCAATGGTCACGTCGACACGGCCGAGCTTGACCTCCGGCACGCGCGCCTCCACCGACAGCGGCGTGACCTTGGCGGTGAGGCCCAGCTCCTTGGCCACCGCGTTGCACAGGTCCACGTCGTGGCCCACCATCTCGCGCGTCTTCGGGTCCGGCGCGGCGAACGGGGGCACGTCGGCGAAGGTGCCGCACTTCAGTTCCTTGCGCTGGCTGATGTCGCTCCACTGGTCGGCGTGCGCCAGCAAGGAGGCTGCGCTCAGACAGGCGCCGAGGGCGACGAGGCGAAAGACGGTCTTGTTCGACATGGTGAGCTCCAGAGAGATTGCGAAAAGGTGAGGCGAAGTGACGTGAGGCGAAATGACGGGAAGCAAACGGCAAAGAAAGAAAGAAGGAAAGAAAAACCTTCAGTGCGCGCGCAGGTCCGACAGAAAGCGTTGCGCGCGCGGATGCTGCGGACTGCCGAAGAAGGTCTCGGGGTCGGCCTTCTCCAGGATGCGGCCCGCGTCCATGAACCAGACACGGTCGGCCACCTCGCGGGCGAAGTTCATCTCGTGGGTGACGCACATCATGGTCATGCCGTCATGGGCCAGGCCGCGCATCACCGACAGCACCTCGCCGACCATCTCGGGGTCGAGCGCGCTGGTGGGTTCGTCGAACAGCATGGCCGGCGGCTCCATGGCCAGCGCACGGGCAATGGCCACGCGCTGCTGCTGGCCACCCGACAGCTGCGCGGGGTAGGCGCCGGCCTTGTTCGACAGGCCCACGCGTTCGAGCAGTTGCCCGGCCTTGGCCTTGGCGTCGGCGCGCTTCACGCCCAGCACGCGCATCGGCGACAGCATGATGTTCTCCAGCACCGACAGGTGCGGAAACAGGTTGAAGCTCTGAAACACGAAGCCGATGCGGCTGCGCAAGCGGTTGAGCGCCTGGCTGCTCATGGGTGCGTGGATGTCGTGGCCGTCGAACAGCAACTGGCCCGACTTCACTTCCTCCAGCCGGTTGACGGTGCGAATGAGCGTGGACTTGCCCGAGCCCGAAGGGCCGCAGACCACCACCACCTCGCCCTTCTTCACCTCGGCGTTGATGTCGGCCAGGGCCTGGTAGTCGCCGTACCACTTGTTGATGTCGGAGAACAGGATCATGGTGTCGTCCTTGGGGGGCGCGGGCTGCCCTGAGGGGTGGGGAACGGGGGTCATGGCTGCGTTACCGCTGGCGTGGGGGCCGGGGTGGGAAGCGCCGCCGCTGGTGCATCGGCCGGCTTGGCTGGCGTGGCACCGAGCCGCTTGTGCGCGATGCGCCGCTCCAGCCACTGCGCCAGTTGCGTGAGGCTGAAGCACACGACGTAGTAGGTCAGCGCCAGAATGAAGAACACCTGAAACGGCTTGGTCAGCAACTGGTTGTTGATCTGGTTGGCCGCGAAGGTGAGTTCCTGCACGTTGATCACGTAGCCCAGCGTGGTCTCCTTGATGGTGGAGATGAACTGGCTCAGCATGCTGGGCAGCATGTTGTAGAGCGCCTGCGGCAGGATCACGAACCACATGGTTCCCAGGTGGCTGTGCCCCAGCGCACGCGCCGCCTCGCCCTGCCCCTTGGGCAGCGACTGGATGCCGGCGCGCACCACCTCCGACAGGTAGGCGCCTTCGTAGATCACCAGCGTGCACAGCATGGTGGTGAAGCCCGACACGTCGCGCCCGATGAGGATGGGCACCAAAAAGTACACCCACAGAATCACCATGAGCAACGGCACGCCGCGCACCACGTACACCAGCACCGTGGCGGGCCATCGCAGCGCGCGCCAGGGTGAGAGCCGCGCCAGCGCCAGCAGCACCGACAGCGGAAAGGCCAGCACGATGCCCAGCACCGACAGGATGAGCGTGGCGGCAATGCCGCCGAGCGGGCCGCTGGGGTACTGGCCGACCAGCAGCAGCAGCCAGTTGTCGCGAAGAATTTCGTAGACGCTGTACATCGTGTGCCTCGGTTACCTTGCACCGACGATGCGGTAGCGCCGCGCCAGCCAGCCGCCCACCGCCATGATGAGCAGCGAGCACACCAGGTACAGCACCGTGGCCACGCTGTAGGCCTCGAAGGTGCGAAAGCTCTGGCTCTCGATTTCCTTCACCGCATGCGTGAGCTCGGCCACGCCGATGGCCATCGCCAGGCTGCTGTTCTTGAACAGCGACACGCTGTGGTTCACCAGCGCCGGCACCGCGTTGCGGATGGCCTGGGGCAGCATCACGTGGCGCATGGAGCCGATGTAGCCGTGGCCCAGCGCACGCGCGGCCTCGGCCTGCCCTGGCGGAATGGCGCGCAGGCCGGAGCGCATGTCTTCGCTGAAGTAGGCGGCCTGGCACAGGCCCAGCGCCAGGATCGACAGCAGCGTCTCGGCGTTGTGCACCGACAGCCAGCCCTGCAGCGCGTCGGGCAGCAGGCTGAAGATGCCGAAGTACCAGAACATCAGCTGCACCAGCGTGGGCACGTTGCGGTGGTAGGAAACGTAGGCCGCCACCACGCGCTCCGCAATCGGGTTGGCGGTGAGCCGCACCACCAGCAGCACCACGGCCATGGCCATGGCCAGCAGCCAGGAGCCCGCGGCAATCTTCAGCGTCTCCTGCAGGCCGTGCAGCAGCATGGCGCCGAACTCGGGCTTCAGCAGGATCGCCAGCAGGTCGAAGTCCTTCATGCGCGTGGTTCCTTTTGCTTGGGCTTGCGGGGCTGGCTTGGCTGGCTGAATGGGGAGGCGCTACGCCGCTCAGGCCTGTGGCGCGTGCGGCACTTGCGGCATTTGCGGCGATTCAGGCCGCGTGGTCGACAGCCCGCCGGGCACCTGCAGCGTGGGCGTGATTTCCATGTGGCCCACGTTCACCGCAATGGGCGCGGCAATGGCGAACGCGATGGCGTTGGCAATGTCTTCGGCCTGCGGCAGCTCAAAGCCTTCGACGAAGCGCTTGTGGGTGTCTTCGGAGTCGCCGTGCACGTGCGCAAAGATGTCGGTGGCCACGCGCCCGGGGCAGATTTCGGTCACGCGCACGCGCTTGCCGAACACGTCGATGCGCAGCTGGCGCGACAGCATGCTCACCGCCGCCTTGGTCGCGTGGTAGGTGCTGTTGCCGCCGAAGTTGTAGGCCGCGGCAATGGAGCTGATGTTGACAACGTGGCCGCGGTCGCGCGCGGCCATGCCGGGCACCACCAGCCGGCACAGGTGCAGCACGGCGCGCAGGTTCACGTCCACCAGAAGGTCGATGCCTTCGGCGTCGGCCTTCAGGATGGAGCCGGGGCGGTCCACGCCGGCGTTGTTGACCAGCACGTCGAACTCGACCTCCTGCGTGAGCCGCGTCACGGCGGCAAGGTCGCTCACGTCGATGGCGTGCGGCACGCAGCCGGTGCGCGCGGCCAGCTCGGCCAGCTTGTCGGCGCTGCGTGCGAGCGCATGCACCTTCAGGCCTTCCTTGCTCAGGCGCTCGACCACGGCGGCGCCGATGCCCGAGGAGGCGCCTGTCACCAGCGCGGTCTTGTAGTCGGAAAACGGCATCTTGGGTTCTTTCGTAGGAGCGGCAGAAGACTGCCTGGAATTCACTGTATCGAGGGCCCGCGCGCGGCGCCAAGACGGATTGACTGTGGAGCGATAAGCCGCCCTTATGTCGCCGTCATGTCCGCCTCATGTCGCTTGCCATTCGTGCATATGACCGTGCACATGACCGTGCATGCGACCAAGGGTAAGCACCATGTTCGTGCCCCGGTGCATCAAACCGTTTGTCTGGAGATCGCCATCACGCGCCCCGCCTGCTCCACCACCTCACGCACGGCGCGCGCCAGCGCCACCGCGCCGGGCGTGTCGCCGTGCAGCAGGATCGAATGCACGCGCATCGGGATCTTCTTGCCGGTGTAGCTGGTGACCGTGCCGTCTTCGAGCAGCTGGCGCACGCGGGCCAGCACGGTATGGCGGTCGTGGATAACGGCGTCGGGCAGCTTGCGTGGCACCAGCAGGCCGTCGTCGCCGCAGGCGCGGTCGGCCAGAAAGGTGGTGCGCACACGCAGGCCGCAGCGTTCGGCCGCGCCTTCGATGGCGGCGCTGGCCGAGGTGCTGACGGTGAGCGAGGGGTCGAAGTCGGCCACGGCGCGCACCAGGGGTTCGGCCAGCGCGGCGTCGGCCGCGGCCATGTTGCCGAGCGCGCCATGAAAGCTCATGTGCGTCATGCGGTGGCCGGCGGTGCGCGCCATGCCGTCCAGCGCGCTCAGCTGATAAAGCACATACGCCACAAGCTCCTTGGTCTCGATCTGCATGGGCCGCCGCCCGAACCCCACGAGGTCGGGAAAGCCCACATGCGCGCCCACATCGACGCCGCGCTGGCGCGCCATCCGAACGGTGCGGTCCATGATGACGGGGTCGCCGGCGTGGAAGCCGCAGGCGACGTTGGCGGACGACACGATGTCGAGCAGTGCCTCGTCCTCGCCCATGCGCCAGGGTCCGAAGCCTTCGCCGAGGTCTGCGTTGAGGTCGATGTCCATGGGGTGCGTCCTTGGGTCGTGGGTCACAGTGGGTACAGGTCGATCAGCAGCGTGCCGTAGCCGACGGTGGTGGCATCGCCTGCGTGGATGCTGTCGACGATGCCGGGTTGCGGTGCTGTCACGGGCAGCAGCAGCGGGCCGATCTTCAGCAGGCCCAACTGTTGGCCGGCTTCCACGCGCTGGCCAGGTCGCACCAGCGGTGTGTTGGACAGGGGGTGCGCGTGCAGGAACACGCCGAGTGAAGGGGCGTGGATTGGCAGTGGCTCTTGCTCTTCTTGCTCTTCTTGGAGCTCGATGACTTCTTTGCCTTGTCGGGCCAGGCGCAGGGTTCCTTGCGGGGTGCGCAGTTCGAGCAGGCCTATGTCTGTGTCGGCCAGCAATTTCGCCAGTTCGAGGACTTGCAGGGTCATTGCTTTGGCTCCTGCGTTTGTTTCGTCAACGGACTTTCAGGGCGGGTGCACAGGCCGCCGGGTACTCCCCTCCGCGAATGTCCCCCGCTTCGCTCCTCCTTTATTTCGCTGCGTGGAGCACCCGACGCCCTGTGCACCAGGCACGCTCTGTGTGCTCGCCGATCAACTGCGGCTCTGATGACGCCCACGCCGATGGGGTGCCTTGCGCAGCGAAATAAAGGAGGAGGGGCGAAGCCCCGGGGGACATTCGCGGAGCAAGGTACCCCGTCGGCGTGGGCGCTCCCTGAACGGCTCCCGCATTCAAAGCCGTGCGAGAGGGAACGCAGTCGTGCCCCCACCCCGGCCCTCCCCCGGGAGGGGAGGGAGAAATACAAGCCAGGGACGTGCGCCATGCGGCTGCAAACAACGCCCACGCCGATGGGGTGCCTTGCGCAGCGAAATAAAGGAGGAGGGGCGCAGCCCCGGGGGACATTCGCGGAGCAAGGTACCCCGTCGGCGTGGGCGCACCCTGAACGGCTCCCGCATTCAAAGCCGTGCGAGAGGGAACGCAGTCGAGCCCCCACCCCGGCCCTCCCCCGGGAGGGGAGGGAGAAATACAACCCAGGGACGTACGTCATGCGGCTGCAAACAACGCTCACTCCGATGGGGTGCCTTGCGCAGCGAAATAAAGGAGGAGGGGCGCAGCCCCGGGGGACATTCGCCGAGCAAGGTACCCCGTCGGCGTGGGCGCGCCCTGAACAAACCCCAGAGCAACAAACAACAGCAGCAGCCATCTACGCCCCCACAGCAGCCAGAGGTGAACCACGGTGCAAGGACACCATGCGCGCCACCTTGTCCAGCCACGCACGCACTTCGTCCAGGGCGTCCAGGGCTTCGTCCCACGTGGTTTCCACAAAACGCACACGCGTACCGATAGGAGCCTGGCCAAGGCGCCACATGTCGGCCTCGATGACAGTGCCGAACTTGGGGTAGCCGCCCGACGGTTGAGCGTCGCGCATCTGCACGATCGGCTGGCCGCTGTGCGGTACCTGAATGACACCCGGAACAATGCCGTGCGAACGCAGTTCCATCGGCGCAATGGGGCGCAGCGCCTCGCCTTCCAGGCGGTAACCATAGCGGTCGCTCTGCGGGGTGATCTTCCATTCACCGGCCCAGAAGGCCTGCCGCGACGCCGGCTCGAAAGCCAGGTACTCCGCCGCCGGCAGCACCCGCACCGCCGACACGCCATCGCGCTGCAACGGCAACGCCAACGCAGGCGGCACGATGCCGAAGCCGGTTCGACAGGGTTGCCCGGCACCCGCGGCGCGCAGCACATCGCCTCGTCGCAAGGCCCTGCCCTCATGACCACCGAACGCCCCACGCAACTGCGTGCTGCGCGAGCCCAGCACCTCGGGCACGTCGATGCCGCCCGCCACGCACAACACGGCGCGGCTGCCGCGTTGCGCACCGCCCTGCGGCAAGCCCAGCGTCAGCACCTGGCCAGCGCGCGCCTGGTGCACCCACCAGGGCATGAGCGGCTGGTCGTCGAGCCGGGCGGCGCAGTCGGCGCCGGTGAGCGCAAAGGCGCAGTCCTGCGCGAAGCGCAGCTTGAACGGGAACACCGGCACCTCCACCGCCGCCGCGCCCAGCGCATTGCCCAGCAGCAAGTTGCCGGCGGCCAGCGCCAGGTTGTCCATGGCGCCAGAGGTGCCGACGCCCCAACGCAGGCTGCCGGTGCGGCCCAGGTCCTGCACCGTGGCAAGCGCCGCCGACGAAAGAATTTCGATCATCGAACGATGCCCTCCACGCGAAAACGGATCAGGTCGCCCGGCTGCAGCATGGCGGGCGGGTCTTGCGCCGGATCGAAGAACACCATCGACGTGCTGCCGATGGTGTTCCAGCCGCTCGGGCCGGCCGAGGCCGACACGCCGGTCTGCGCGCCGCCGATCGACACCGCCCCGCCCGGAATGCTCAACACCGGCACCTTGCGCCGCGGCGTGGCAATGCGTGCGTCCATACCGCCCAGGTAGCAGTAGCCGGGGTGGCTGCCCAGCGCATACACCGGGTAGAGCGGCGCGCTGTGCAGCGCGACGATGGCATCGACGCTCAGGCCGGTATGTGCCACCACGTCGGCCATGTGCGGGCCGCCCTGGCCGCCGTAGACCACGGGCAGCTCGACCACGCGGCCTTCGCGCTGCACGGCGGTGGCGCCACGCCAGGCGTTGCAAAGGCGCGCACGCAAGGCGTCGAGCTGGCGTGGTGCGCGGGTGAAGGTGAGCATCAGGTTGTTCATGCCGGGCACGGCCTCGCGCACTTCGGGCCAGGTCTCCGCCTCGTGCGCCAGCGCCCAGATGCGCTGCTGCGACGGCAGGCTCATGCCGCCGGGCGCCTCGAACAGCAGCGCGGTGGTGCCCAGCAGGCTGATGCCGGGCTCGGTGGACGACAGTGCTTGTGGGCTCACGCCGCGCTCCTTTGCTGCAGCTAGCGTTCGAGGTGATGAATGTCGACGCCGCCGGCGGCAAAGCCGCTGTCCTGCAGCAGCGCACGGTGCAGCGCCACGTTGGTGGCAATGCCGTCCACACGCGTTTCGGCCAGCGCCAGGCGCATGCGCGCGAGCGCGTCGGCACGCGTGTCGCCATGCACGATGAGCTTGGCGATCATCGAGTCGTAGTACGGCGGCACGCGGTAGCCCGCGCCCGCGTGCGAGTCGACCCGCACGCCAAAGCCGCCGGGCACCTGCCAGCCGCTGATGCGGCCCGGCGCAGGTGCGAAGGTGTCGGGGTTCTCCGCGTTGATGCGGCACTCGATGGCGTGGCCCTGGCAGCGCACGTCGGCCTGCGCGAACGACAGGCGCTCCCCACGCGCCATGCGCAACTGCTGCTGCACGATGTCGATGCCGGTGGTCATTTCGGTCACCGGGTGCTCGACCTGCAGGCGCGTGTTCATCTCGATGAAATAGAAGGCGCCCTTCTCGTAGAGAAACTCGAAGGTGCCCACGCCGCAGTAGCCGATCTGGCGGCACGCGGCGGCGCAGCGCTCGCCCACCTCGGCCATCAGCGCGTCGTCGATGCCGGGCGCGGGCGCCTCTTCGATCACCTTCTGGTGACGCCGCTGCAGCGAGCAGTCGCGGCTGCCCAGCCACACGGCCTGGCCGTGGCTGTCGGCCAGCACCTGCACCTCGACATGGCGCGGATGCAGCAAGAACTTCTCGATGTAGACCTCGGGGTTGCCGAAGGCCTGGCGCGCTTCTTCGCGTGTGAGGGCCATGGCCTGCAGCAGCGCGGCTTCTTCGTGCACCACGCGCATGCCGCGCCCGCCGCCGCCGCCCGCGGCTTTCACGATCACCGGATAGCCGATGCCGCGTGCCAGCGCCAGCACGGCGGCCGGGTCTGCCGGCAGCGGCTCGTCGGGGCCGGGCACGCAGGGCACGCCGGCTTGGCGCATGGCGCGCTTGGCCGACACCTTGTCGCCCATGGTGCGAATGCACTCGGCGCTGGGGCCGATGAAGACCAGGCCGGCCTCCTCGCAGCGCGCGGCAAAGCCCGCGTTTTCCGACAGAAAGCCGTAGCCGGGGTGAATTGCCTGCGCGCCGCTCACTTCGGCGGCGAACAGCACGGCGGACTGGTTCAGGTAGCTCAGGCCCGGCGCGGCGGGGCCGATGCACAGGGCCTGGTCGGCCTGCGCGACATACATCGCGTCGCGGTCGGCCTCGGAGTGCACGACCACGGTGCGCAGGCCCAGGCCGCGGCAGGCGCGCTGAATGCGCAGGGCGATCTCGCCGCGGTTGGCAATTAGCACGGTGTCGAACATGGCGCGGGCCTGTGTCATTCGAAGCGGAACAGGGGCTGCCCTGCTTCCACTTCTTGCGCCGAGTGCACCAGCACCTGCAACACGGTGCCCGCGCGGTCGGCGCGCACCTCGTTGAACATCTTCATGGCCTCGATCACGCACAGCAACTGGCCGGCCTCCACCGCCTGGCCCGGCTGCACGAAGGGCGGCTCGCCGGGCGCGGGCTGCAGGTGCACCACGCCGTGCAAGGGCGCGAGGCCATCGGCCTGATGCATTGGCGGTGCGCTTGCTTCTTGCATCGCGCTCGGGGCGGCCCTGCGTACGGCGGAGGGCCTTCTCGCGTCGGATGCGGCACGCGCGCCATCCATTGCCGACAGCTTCACCAGCCGCAGCGTGCTGCCGTTCTCGCTGAACTCCAGTTCCGCCAGGTCCGATGCGGCCAAAGCGTCGATGAGCGTCTTGATCTGTTCCTGCTTCATGCCCGGGGCTGTGGTGGCCGACGCGTTCCGCGAACGCGTGACGGCATGCATGAAAGGTAACGGGCCAGGGGCCGGAAGCCAAAGACGGATTGGCTGTGCCGGGATAAGGGCGGCTTATGACGTCCGCGACGCCCCTGTCACCACAGGTTCAGGGCAGCGCGCTCAGCTCGGGCTCGGGCGTGGAAGCGACCGTGGCGGCCAGGTCGACCACCAGCTCCAGCAGGATGTCTTTCACGGCCTGCGCGGGCTCCGACAGCGGCAGGTGGTCGGACTGGCACAGCGCCAGCGGCGCCTCGATCACCGGATCGACGATCGGGAACTGCCAGGCCCCGCAGCTCGCGACCACCTCGCGCGCCATCGACGCGGGCAGGATGGTGGCGCCCAGCCCGTCGGCAATGGCGGCGGTGAGCGTGAACGCCGATTCAATCTCCGCCACCACCCGCGGCACCATGCCCGCGCGCACGAAGGCCGCGTCGACCAGCTTGCGCACCACGTTGTACGGGCGCGGCAGAAAGAGCTCGATGTCGCGCAGGTCGGCCAGCTTCACGGGTTGCGAAGGTGCCGGCATCGACGCCGGCCCCACCAGGTACAGCGGCTCCTTGATGAGCGGCACGAACGCCAGGCCGTGGATGGCCTTGTCGCCGTACAGCACGGCCAGGTCCATGCGGCCGTTCATGATGAGTTCGCTCAGCGTGGTGCCGTAGTTCTCGTTCAGGTACAGCAGGATGCCCGGATGGCGTGCGCGCACGGTGCGCAGCAGCGGCAACGACAGCGCGGAAGCCGCCGTGCCCGGCGCCAGCCCCACCGACACCTGGCCCGAGAGCCCTTCGCCGGCGGCCTCCATGTCGACACGGGCCTGCTCGCACTGCCGCAGGATGATCTGCGCATGGCGGTACAGCACCTTGCCGGCTTCGGTGGGCGTCACGCCGCGCTTGGTGCGCACCAGCAATTGCTGGCGCACCTCGCCTTCGAGCGTGGCCAGTTGCTGGCTGAGCGCGGGCTGGGCGATGAAAAGAACTTCGGCGGCCTGCGTGAGGCTGCCGATGTCCACGATCTTCACGAAATATTTGAGGCGTCGCAGGTTCACGCCTTGTCCCCAAGCAAAACCCAAGCCTAGCACCGCGCTTGCGCACTGGGTATGCGGGACCACCCGGGCAACGGGTGTGGGAGCGCTCCATAAGCTGCGCCTATACGACCAGTGCAAAACCGTCTTGGCCTCGCCACGTCGATGTGCGTACCGTTCGGTCCATGCACTCTTCAGCCTCTTCGAACCAGGAAGCCATGTGACCACGTCCCGCATTGCCGCCCGCGTGCGGCGCATCAAGCCCTCGCCCAGCACCTCGGCCGCCGACCGCGCCAACGAACTGCGCCGCCAGGGCAAGTCGATCGTCAACCTGGTGGTGGGCGAACCCGACTTCGACACGCCGCCCCACATCCGCCAGGCCGCGGCCGCCGCCATCGAGCGCGGCGCCACGCGCTACACGCTGATGGCCGGCACCGTGGAGCTGCGCGAGGCCATCGTGGCCAAGCTGCAGCGCGAGAACGGCCTGCGCTACGCCATGAACGAGATCATTGCCACCAGCGGCGCCAAGAGCGCGATCTACAACGCCTTTGCCATCACGCTGGAGCCGGGCGACGAGGTGATCATTCCGGCGCCCTACTGGGTGTCGTACCCCGACATGGTGCTGGCCTGCGAAGGCGTGCCCGTGACCGTGGCCTGCCCCGAGGCCCACGGCTTCAAGCTGACGCCCGCGCAACTCGAAGCGGCCATCACGCCGCGCACGCGCTGGCTGCTGCTGAACTCGCCCAGCAACCCGACCGGCGCGAGCTACACGGCCGCCGAGTACCGCGCGCTGGCCGACGTGCTGGCGCGCCATGCGCATGTGATGGTGATGACCGACGAGATCTACGAGCACATTCGCTTCGACGGAGAGGCCACGCCGCACATCCTTGCGGTGGCACCGGGCCTGCGCGAGCGCACGCTGCTGGTGAATGGTGTTTCCAAGACCTATGCCATGACGGGCTGGCGCATCGGCTATGCGGCCGGGCCGGTCGACCTCATCAAGGCGCTGGACACGCTCCTGTCGCAGTCCACCGGCAACTGCTGCTCGGTGAGCCAGGCCGCGGCGGCCGCCGCGCTGAACGGCGACCAGAGCTTTGTGAGCGAGAGCGTGGCCGTCTACAAGCAGCGGCGCGACCGCACGCTGGCGCTCATCAACGCCATTCCTGGTCTGAGCTGCGCCACGCCGCCCGGCGCGTTCTACCTGTACGTGAACTGCGGCGGCCTCATCGGCAAGACCACGCCCGAGGGCAAGCCCCTGCAGGAAGACGGCGACGTGGTGATGTACCTGCTGGAGAGCGAAGGCGTGGCCCTGGTCGCGGGCACCGCGTACGGGCTGTCGCCCTACTTCCGTCTTTCCATTGCCACGTCGATCGAGACGCTGGAAGAAGGCTGCAAGCGCATTGCGCGTGCCGTGGCCGCAATGCGCTGAGCGCGCGCCTCAAACACATACAAGGACGACCCATGCCCTACCAAGCCATTCGCAAGAACCCGTCGGCCCCGCAAGTGTCGGCCAGCATCATTGCCGCGCTGCAAGACATTCCGGTGGCCGCGCTCAGCGACAACATGCACCGCAACATCGGCAGCGTGGGCCTGCAGCCTTACCACCGCCCCGGCGCAAAAACGATGGCCGGCACGGCCGTGACCGTGAAGACGCGCGGCGGCGACAACTTCACGATGATGCGGGCCTTCGAGTTCTGCCGGCCCGGCGACGTGCTGGTGATCGATGCGGGCGGCGACGTGACCAACGCGGTCATCGGCGGCATCCTGTCGTTCTATGCCGCGACCATCGGCACCGTGGGCGTGGTGCTGGACGGCGCCATCCGCGACGTGGCCGAAATTCGTGCGCGCGACTACCCGGTGTATGCGCGCGGCGTGAACCACCGCGGCCCGTACAAGGACGGCCCGGGAGAAATCAACGTGCCGGTGTCGGTCGGCGGCATGGTGGTGAACCCGGGCGACATCGTGGTGGGCGACCAGGACGGCCTGATGGCGTTCCCGCGCGACGAGGCCGAGCTGTTGATAGAGAAGGCGCTTGCGCACCTGCAGACCGAGGCGCGCACCATCCAGGCCATGACGGAAGGCCGCTGGGACCGTTCCTTTCTGGATGCGCTGGAAGCGCGCTGCGCCAACTGAAGCCGCTCAGGCGGCCGCGCTGCCTTTGCTGACCAGCGCCCACAGCGCCTCGGCCACCGGCGCCATGTGCGCCACTTGGCGGTACAGGCGAATGTCGACCGGCACGCGCCAGCCGCCTTCGCCCGCGTCCAACAGCGCACCGCTGCGCAGGTCGTCCGCCACCAGGCTCATCGGCAGCCAGGCCAGGCCGCGGCCTTCGAGTGCCATGGTGCGCAGCAGCGCGGCATGGTGGGCGGTGAACACCACCTGCAGCGACGCGGCGAAGTGTTTGCCGAACGCGCTGTCTTTCTCCTGCATCGCCCGCATGATCCGGCCCAGGCCGGAGGCCTCGCTGTAGGCCAGCACGGCGGGTGCTTCCACACCGCCCAGCGCGTGCAGCGGCGCGCCCTCCTTGCTGGGCGCAGACACCGGCACCAGCACGTCGCCGCTCAGGCGCTGCACGGGGTACTGCGCGTCGTCGAGCCGCCCCGGCGCGCCCGCATGGCCGTGGCACAGCACAAACTGCACGCGGCGCTGCAGCAACAGGTCTTCGCAGGCGTACGAGCTGTCTGACACGGTCTGTATCGGCCCCATCTGCAGCCCGGCCTCCACGCTGCCCAGCCAGCGCGGAAAGAAGGTGAGCGACAGCACATGCGTGGCCGCAAAGCTCAGGCTGGCGGCGTCGAGGTCGTGCGCGGCGCGGGCCTGGGTGCGCGCCGCCTGCAGGCCGGCCAGCACGTCTTGCAGCAGCGGCTGAAAGCGTTGGCCGGCGGCAGTGAGCGTGGTGGGGTGCGCGCTGCGGTCGAACAAGTCGACGCCCACCCATTCCTCCAGCGAGCGAATGTGGCGGCTGAAAGCCGGCTGCGCAATGGCGCGGGCCTGCGCGGCCCGGGAGAAATTGCCGGCCTCGGCCAGCGCCTGGAAATCTTCCAGCCATTCGAGGTCGAGCGGTCGGTTGCCGGGGCCCATGCGCGGTGCCTTTGAATAGTTGTATGCGATTCGAGTATTGGACGGTGCCGGCCCCCTCGGCCGAAGATCCGGCAACCCTTCCGCTTTCGAATTATCGCGAGCCCACGCACCCCTCCACCCATCATGAAAATCGTCAACATCCTCGAGTCCACGCGCCCCATCAAGTCGGACATTCGCAACGCCTACATCGACTTCTCCAAGATGACCCTGAGCCTGGTGGCCGTGGTGACCGACGTGGTGCGAGACGGCAAGCCCGTCATCGGCTACGGCTTCAACTCCAACGGGCGCTACGGCCAGGGCGGACTGATTCGCGAGCGCTTTCTGCCGCGCCTGCTAGAGGCCGAGCCCGCGTCGCTGCTCGACGAGACCGGCGACAACCTCGACCCCCACAAGATCTGGGCCCGCATGATGATCAACGAGAAGCCCGGCGGCCACGGCGAGCGCTCGGTGGCCGTGGGCACCATCGACATGGCCGTGTGGGACGCCACCGCCAAGATCGCGGGCAAGCCGCTCTACCAGCTGTTGGCCGAGCGCTACGGCACCGGCACACCCGACCCGCGCGTGTTCGTGTACGCGGCCGGCGGCTACTACCACCCCGGCAAGGGCCTGGAAGGCCTGCAGCGCGAGATGACCAGTTACCTGGAACGCGGCTATTCGGTGGTGAAGATGAAGATCGGCGGCGCCTCGCTGGCCGAAGACTGCGCGCGCATCGAGTCGGTGCTGAAGCTCCTCGGCCCGGGCCAACAACTGGCGGTGGACGCCAACGGCCGCTTCGACCTTCAAACGGCACTCGACTACGGCCGCGCACTCTCGCCGTACCCCCTGTTCTGGTACGAAGAAGCCGGCGACCCGCTCGACTACGAACTGCAAGCGCAGCTGGGCGAGGTGTACGCCGGCCCCATGGCCACGGGCGAGAACCTGTTCTCGATGCAGGACGCGCGCAACCTCATTCGCCACGGCGGCATGCGGCCCGACCGCGACTGGCTGCAGTTCGACTGCGCGCTGAGCTACGGCCTGGTGGAGTACCTGCGCACGCTCGACATGCTGAAGGCCCACGGCTGGTCGGCCACGCGCTGCATTCCGCACGGCGGCCACCAGATGTCGCTGGCCATTGCGGCGGGCCTGGGCCTGGGCGGCAACGAGAGCTACCCCGACCTGTTCCAGCCCTACGGCGGCTTCCCCGACGGCGTGAAGGTCGACAACGGCTACGTCACGCTGCCGCCGCTGCCGGGCATCGGCTTCGAGGGCAAGGCCGACCTCATCGCGGAGATGCGCGCCCTCGCAAGCTGATTCGACAGAAGACCAGGGATCAGGGTTGAAAGCCCGAGCGGCGCACCACCGGCTCCCATTGCTGGCGGTAGGCTTTGAGCATCTGCGCGGTCTCGGCCGCGGTGCTGACCACCGACGTGATGTAGAGCGCGTCGGCCGCCTTCTGCAGGCCCGGGTCTTTCATGACGTCGTGAATTGCGCCGGCCAGCAACTGCACCTTGGCGGGCGCCATGGTGCTGGGCGCGAAGAAGGTGTTCCAGCCGTCGGCATCGATCTTCATGCCGGCCTCGCGGAAGGTCGGAATGTTGGGCGCGAAGCTCGCGCGCTTCTTGCCCGACACGGCCAAAATGCGCACCTTGCCGGCCACGTGCTGCGCCATAAGCGAGTCGAGCGTGTCGATGGCAATGGGCAGGTTGCCGCCAATCAGGTCGGCCGACAGCGGCGCCGAACCGCCGTAGCCCTTGATCTGCGGCTGCACGCTCAGCGCGTCGCCCACCATCAGCCCGAAAAAGTGAGGCAGGCTGCCGGTGGCGGGCACGCCGAACACGGCCTCTTCCGGGTGCGCCCAGAGCCGGCCCACCAGGAACATGGCGCGGTCGAGCTGCAGCTTGTTGCCCACAGCCAGCGCAAAGTCGTAGCTGCTGACCTGGGAGACGGGCACAAAGTCTTTGTCGGGGTCGTAGCCCGCGTCCTTGAAGACCAGCGGCGCCACCACCATCACGGCGGGGTTGCCGAGCATCAGCACGTTCTGCCCGGCGGGTGCGCGCTTGACCTCCTTGGCCGCGAGGCGGCCGCCCTCGCCGGGGCGGTTTTCCACGCTCACCTTCACGCCCAGCTTGGGCGCGAGCCGCTCGGCGATCAGGCGCGCCATGCGGTCGGTGCTGCCACCGGGCGCGTAGCCGACCACCAGGGTCAGCGGGCCGTCCAGCGCGGGTGTCTGTGCCTGGGCGGCGTGCATGGCGGGGGCGCAAGCGGCCAGGGCAACGCCCCATGCCATGAGCTTTCGCCGGGAAAAGAATGCGGACATGGAATCTCCTGCGGGCCGAAGGGGTTGGGCGTTTGTTTGGGGGCGCGGTGCACAACGGGCACGTGCAGCGTCTTCAAGGCGAGAATCAGCCGCCTGATTGTTTCTTATCGTGCATATTTGTTACCGATTTATACATATGCACAAACAGTTGATCTAATCCATCACTTGCTCGCCGAGGCGGGCGGACCACACTCTGGCTACTTGTTAATCCATCCGTATGCAAGCTTTCCCCGACGCAGACGCACTGCGCGTGCCCCGCACCCTGGACGACCTGCTGCTGTACCGGCTGTCGCGTGCCGTGCGCGCGGGCAGCGGCATGGCCACGCGGCTGGTCGAGGGCGGCTTCGGCATCACGCGCCGCGAGTGGGGAATGATTGCCACGCTCGCGCAGGAAGGCGAGATGACCTCCTCCACCCTGGCCACGCACCTGCACCTGGACCGCGTGCGCACCTCGCGCGGGCTGCGCAGCCTGGTCGACAAGCAACTGGTGGAGCGCCGCCAGGATTCGGAAGACCGGCGCGAGGTGCATGTGCGCCTGAGCGCGTCTGGCCAGCAGCTTTTCGGCCGGCTGTTTCCGCGCATCGCGGGCTTGAACACCGAGCTGCTGGCGGGCATTGCGCCCGCGCACCTCGACATCTTTCTGCAATGCCTGCAGCACCTGGAGCAACGCGGCAGCGAGCTGATTGCGCAAGGCGCGGTCGCGGAGAAAGCCGACCGCAGATCGGGCGGCACGCGGCACCGGTGGCCTGAGCGCGGCTGAGCCCTGCGCGGGCGCAGCGCGGGCCGCGTGCGGTATCAGGCCTTGACGTCCAGCGTGCCGCCGATGGGCACGCCTTCGGCGTTGGTACGGAACGCGCTGGAGGACGACGTGCCGTTCGCTACCGCCTTGGCCTCCTGTGCCATTGCGGTTTTCTGCATGTCCGCCGCCTGCACCGCCTTGATCTGCGCCTGCAGCATCGCAAGCTGCGTGGTCAGCGCCTGCAGCTGCTGCTGAACGGCCCGGCGCGCATCGCCATCGGGCGTCTCGACCAGGGTCTTCTGCGTGGCGGTGATCTGCTTTTGCGTGGCGACGATCTGGCGTTGAATCTTCGCAACTTCGGCGGCGGCGCC
The DNA here is from genome assembly GCF_046156345.1 of Variovorax sp. H27-G14. Taxonomy (NCBI): domain Bacteria; kingdom Pseudomonadati; phylum Pseudomonadota; class Betaproteobacteria; order Burkholderiales; family Comamonadaceae; genus Variovorax; species Variovorax sp. H27-G14. Next base: position 11,312 of record NZ_JAYLVN010000014.1, on the reverse strand, counting down.
GCTCCCTGTTGCGGCTGTGCTCGAAGCACTGATGGCGGTCAGCATGTGAGTCCTCTGAAGAGTTGTTGTGTATCGGAGGACTATCGGCAGCCTGGCGAAAAAATGAAGGGCTGCGTGCTGCCGATTTCTCCCTCTTGAAATTTGGCGGCGCAACGCCTAGATTCATGGCCGTCGGAAATTGGTCAACCGAAAAAGGAGTACTGAAATGACCATGAACTTGCTCAGGCAAATTGCGGGCTCTCGGCTGCCCGTTTCGTTCTACCGCAACGAAGACATCGACAGCGTGCGCGTGCTGCGCGCCGCCGGGTTGGTGGTGGCACTGGTGCCCTCCCCCGGCGACGCGCTCGGCATGCCGGGCACGCCTGCGTCGGCCCAGGTGCTGGCGGTCACGCAGAAGGGGCGCGAAGAGCTCGCGCGCTTCGACTACCCCTTCCAGGCCTCCCACCCCGACGCCCGAGCGCCGCGCTGGCGCTGGCGCATGCCCAGAATCAAGACGCTGAATTTCGCCCGCCGCTCGGGTGCGCCTTCGACACCGCGCGAGCCCGCCAGGCCGCAATAAAAAGCCCGCGTTTCTCGGGTGCACCCGTGGGGTCTTGAAACCCTGTGACAAGCACCTAGATCGTTCACGGACGCGCCGGTGACGCTGCCGCGCCCGCGCTCCGGTTCAACTTTCACGGAGGTTTTCGCCATGTACCGATCCTTGTTTCCTCGCGACCTGTTCGCGGAAATGGACCGCCTGCAGCGCGACGTGCAGCAGGCCTTTGACTTGTCCCCCACCATCCGCGGCTTTGCCCGCAACGGCTTTCCGGCGCTGAACGTCGGCAGCACACCCGAAGCGCTGGAGATCTACGCGTTTGCACCGGGCGTGGAGCCGTCCACGCTGGAGGTCAACCTGGAGCGCGGCCTGCTCACCATCTTAGGTGAACGCAAAAGCGCATTGCCCGAGGCCGACGACAAGGCCGCCGTGCACATCAACGAGCGCTTCGAAGGGGCCTTTCGCCGCGTGATGACCCTGCCCGACGACGCCGACCCCGACGCGGTGGATGCCAAGCTGCGCGACGGCGTGCTTCACATCACCGTGCGAAGGCGCGCGTCGGCCCAGCCGCGCCGCATCGCCATTCAGTGACCACCAGGAAGGACACACACACCATGAGCAACAACGACAACCACCGCGTTCAAAAGGCACAGGAAGAGCGCGCCCCTTACAGCGACGCCGCGCTCACGCCCGCCGTGGACGTGATCGAAGACGCCAACGGCATCACGCTCTACGCCGACCTGCCGGGCGTGAGCCGGGACAAGCTCAACCTGCACGTGGAGGCGGCCACGCTGACCATCGAGGCGCAGTCTGACCTGGCCGTGCCGCAGAGCCTGAAGTCGAGCCACACCGAAGTCGGCCTGGCCCGCTTCAGGCGCATGTTCACCCTCAGCAAGGAACTGGACACGCAGAACGTGGCGGCCGAGCTGATGCACGGCGTGCTGAAGCTGCGCATTCCCAAGACAGCGCACGCGCAGCCGCGAAGAATCGACATTCAGGTCGCATAGCGGTACAACGAAAGGGACGGCTGCGGCTGTCCCTTTTCTTCACATTGCCCGCCGTGACGCCTTAGCGTGCCAAGCGTGGGATGCGACGCGACGCGCACAGCTGCGGTCAGCGCGGCGAATAGCGCACGCATTCGGCAAAAAAATCGTCGAGCTGCGTGGACTTGTCGAACACACCGTCGGCGCCCAGCGCAAGGCACCGCGCCCTGATTTCAGCTGTCGGGTAATTGGTCAACACCAGCACATGTTGGTTCGCGCGCCTTGCTTGGCAATGGCGCAATACGGACAGCCCCGAGCCGTCTTTCAAGAAAAGGTCGACAACCGCGAGTTGCCAGGCGTCTTGATGGGCATCGAGAACCTGCTCCGCTTCGAGCGGCGACTCGGCAACCGCAACAACGTTGCACTCCGCCAATTCGACGAGTGCGGGAATCAGGTTGTCCCTGATCCTTTGGCTGTCCTCTACAAGAATGGTGATGAGGGGCATCGGAAGACGTCAACGTGCCGGGCACGGATTTTCTGGATACGATGAAAAAAACAATTTCAGGTAGCCGAATCTACGGTGCGAGAAGTCGAGCGCTGTAGTCCCACACCGCGTCATCGACGCGGTTGAAACTGAGTCGCAATAGCGCGACCGCCGAAAGAGCCCCATGCCACCACGCCGCAAGCCAGTTCCGGAGAACAAAGCTACTCCGAAGGCGGACGTCTTGAAAAAGAACAAGCAGGTTGCGCAAGAGATTAAGAAGGCCGCAGACGAGCTGGTGGTTGTGCATGCGGTGCTGGAGAAAGAGCTGGGTGAAGACCCGCACTCGGAGACGGTGGACCAGGCGGTTGCGCATACGGCGCAGATTGAGAAGCGGCTGGATCGATCGGCCAAGGAGTTGGACGAGGTCAATCGGGAGTTGGAGGGGGGTGGGGGGAAGGGGAAGCGGGAGGGCGAGTAGCTCGGATGGGCAACTTGCGGGGCTTCTTGCCCGGTTTCGTAGCGGCAATAGCTTTGGGTGTGATTTGCTGGTACAGGCCCGAAAGTGCGCGACCGATACCAGTCTGGTCGCTAGGCATCGCCAGTCCTGAGGTAGATAGCGCTGCGCCCGAAAAACCGCTCTCCGCAATGAAAAAGTCCCGCCGCAGGGACTGCGCGGGACTTTCAAAAACTGCCAGGGATCAATTCTGGCGGAGAGTGTGTCCCATAACCCTTGTCCGACCAAGTCTGATGACGTCCGTAAGCTGTTGTTTTAGCTAGATATTTTTTAAACGGCGTCCGATGCGATCCGGCCGAATCCGATAGCATCCGGCGCTTTATGTGGGCACAATGTGGGACAGAGAACTGTTGGACTCGCCACATGCCCAAGATCGCCGCTGAACTCTCCGCACGCGCCGTCGCAGCCTTCAAGGCTGACGGCCGTTATGCCGTCGGCGGCGCTCCGGGCCTGCACCTTCGAGTTGCGAACGGCCACCGCGGCTGGGTGCTTCGCATCATGGTGGGTGACCAGCGTCGCGATCTCGGACTGGGTCCATTTCCCGAGACCGGCCTCGCGGAAGCTCGTAAGAAAGCGAGGGAGATGCATCAGATGGTCCGGCAAGGCATCGACCCTTTGGTCACCAAGCGCGCCATACGCAGCACGCTGAACGCCCGGCAGGCCAGCGAGAAAAAGTTCGACTGGTGTGTCACCGAATTCATTCGCGCCAAGTCTGATGAATGGAAAAACCCAAAGCACCGTCAGCAGTGGGAAAACACTCTCGAAACCTATGCCTCCCCCTACGTTGGGAACTTGCTGGTCCAAGACATCGACCTGCAGCACGTTCTCCTTTGCCTGAACCCAATCTGGAAGACAAAGAACGAGACCGCGTCCCGCCTGCGTGGCCGGATCGAATCCGTGCTCGACTGGGCGGCGGTCTGTAAGTACCGGACAGGCGAGAATCCGGCCCGTTGGAAAGGCCACCTGGACAAGGTGCTTCCCGCACCGGCGAAGATCCAGAAGGTGCAACATCACCCTGCGGTAGCTATCGACGACATGCCCGCGTTCATCACGGCACTCCAAGAGCGTGTCGGATTGTCTGCGCGTGCGCTGGAGTTCGCCGTCTTGACAGCGGCACGATCGGGAGAGGTGCGTGGCGCTACCTGGGGGGAAATCGACATGGGCGCGAGTATCTGGACGATCCCAGGCTCACGAATGAAGGCAAAGCGCGAGCACCGAGTTCCCTTGCCCGAGGCCGCCATCAAGATCTTGAAGGAGTTGCCAAGAGTTGAGGAAATCGACGACGCCAAAGGTATCAAGGACAACGAACTCCTCTTCCCTGGATCCAAGGGAAAACCGCTTTCCGACATGAGTCTCACAGCAGTGATGCGCCGCATGGCGATCGAAGCCGTCCCGCATGGCTTCCGATCGACCTTCAGGGATTGGGCCGGCGACCGCACAGACTTCCCACGCGACCTTGCCGAGTTTGCGCTGGCTCACGCCATCGAAAGCAAGACCGAAGAAGCCTATCGCCGCGGCGATGCCTTGGAGCGTCGTCGCGTCATGATGACCGCTTGGTCGGCCTTCATCGGCTACCCTGACCCAATCGCCTCATCCGATCCGGCGGAGTCAAGCACCGTCGCTGACGATGACATATCTTCGGTCCCACCACCAGTTCAGTGAATCGATTCTTCTCATGACTGAGAGCGAAGCAACCAAATCGCCAACGCCACTGCCACTGCCGGCCATGCAAGAGCGACGGTCGTCCAAACTCCATGTGGTGGCCCTCCCCCCAGTCAACTTCATCTCGTGCGACGAGCTTGCTCAACAGATCGCTGATGCCCTTGACCGGTGGCGTTCGAACGGCCGAAGTGGATATCCAGCGCGTCGTGTTGCCTGGTCAGACGCCGCCGCCGCAGATTCTCCCTACCCTCGGTCGAAAGCCGCTCGGATGCTCGTCCAGCATCTGCGCCAATACCGCGGAGCGCCGTATTCCGCTCGATGGGACCCATCTATGGTCAGTCTCAAAGAGAGCGATCCCCACCTGGATGCGTGGCTCAACGAGGTTGGGCGCCGAACCCGTGATCTGCAGGCCTGGGTGGACAGGGGAGAGATCGCAATTTTTGACAGCAACTGGGTGAAGTGTCGGCGTGTCGGTTATGACACCTATGTGAAACGTCCGGACGCGGTTCGGTACTGTCAGCAGTCCGGGCTCGAAGTAGCTGAACACCAGCCCGCAACAAGCGGTACGCGCAGCAACCCGGCGGCGGCATCGGATTCAATGATCGGTCCCGAGCCGTTACTCCCACAGAACGCTGCTACCCCACAAACTGCGTCTCAGCCCCACATCCTTTCCGCCGCGCCCAGCGACGATAGTGAGAAAACTAATGCTCCCGCGCCGAGAGGTACCATGCTACGCCCCAAAGTAGCTATGGTGCGTACAGGGCTGGCTCGATCGACCTTTTACGAGCGCCAAAATCCCAAGAGCCGGTATTTCGACCCCAGCTTTCCAAAAGCTCGCTCTTTGGGCGAGGGATCTGTTGGCTACTTGGAAACTGAAATCGACCGTTGGATTGCGGCCCGTCCAGCGGCAAGGCGCTAGCTAAGAGCTCGTGGGCAGCCTCGCACTTTGCGCAAGCCAGTAGCGTTGGCATTCACAGCATCGGGCGAGTTCTAGAGGATAGAGCATTTCCGCTGTAAAAATTCGCATGAATGAACCCACACTTTGGCTCGATCAACTTCGTACTGATCTCCAATTTATCAGCGGCCCTTACCAATTTTCGAATCAGGGTGAGCGATATCTAGCGGTAGGGCGTTGGCATAACTACGCAGGCCTAGCCCTGGGTTTGCCGGGCTCTCCAACCTCCGACGTAGGAGAGTGGTTTGTTAAGTTGGGAGAGGCAGACGTCGCGATTTCAGCACTCACCCGCCTCCGCAATCGCCCATATCCCGTCACCGAGGTTTTGACGCCCGAAAAGCTCAAAAAAATTGTTGCACATCGCCATATCGAAGCCATCGCTGCATTGATTCCTTTGAAACTCGTACTCGACGAGACCAGCCGTGTCTGGCAAAGGCTTGAGGGCGTCCAAAATCTTCGGGGGCCGTTCGATGGCGGGTGGAGTTGGCGACCTCGGTTGGAATCTATATTGGATTTCTTTCCAGGAGGATTACCTTCGATGCTGGAACGATTGCGTGAGTTGATCCACCCCGCATCAAACGGTGGCTTTCCAAAGACAGATGCCCAGCGCGAAGAGTGCTTGGAACTTCAAAATATTCTTAATGAAACGGTTGACATATGTCGGGAGCTTTCTTTAAACAAAACTAGGCTCCCCCTTAATGCTGTTGATGGGATGAATCATCGTCAAAGGCGCCTCCTTCAAGTACGCCGCGACGAGTATGAGTGGAAACGTCAACCAAAAAAAGTATGTGACCGCTGGCTCCGCCTATCAAAATCCGTGCTCAAGCAGCACAAAAATATTTACGCGACTTACTGTGTTTTATATCTCGATAATTACGATGCGACATCGAAACCCGCCATTAATAACGGCCGCGAGCCCGAACTTGTTGCCAAACTGATTGCTCTGGCAGACGATCTGATCCGCGAGATCAAGATGATAGCGATTGGGGTTGCTTATTTTAAGAAGTTGGATTGGACACCACATCTCGGCAACTTTTATACATTGATTCTGCTTCATTCCGAAGAGTATGACCAGAGTACTGGTGCTACCATATTTCACCTCGTTGAAAATTTCTGGATACGCAATGCAGGCGCCAAAATCGCATCACACTTGGCGACACCCAGGAAAAGTCGTCCCGCCACCGACAGCCTTCGCATCAACGATGCAATCCAATTCCGCATATTTGAGCAAGTCCTCATATTTCTGACTATGAGTGCGCAGCAGGCACGTATTCGGTATGACGGAAAGTTAGAGCGATTTCGCTGTGAACGTCTGCAGATTGAGCGGCACAGTTCGTCCAAATCGCCATGGACCAAAGGACTTCTCAACGAAATTCGGATGGAGCGCGGTGGACTTGGGCGAGCGGACCCTCTTGATCCTCGAAATAAAGGCCCCTTTGTCACTGCCATTTTGATGATGATCGATCGGTGGCTGAACAAATTCATTCGCACGAATGGCAAGCCGCTTTTTGAGATATCCCATGCCAATGGTATACAAACCTTGAAGGCGGGTGGTCTTGGCCAGCAACTTATCACGTTATTCAGAGCCATTCCTCTGCTGGTCGGCAATACAGTAAACGCTAACCCCAGCCTTGGGGGTTGGTATCCACTTCATCACTCGGAATTGCAACAAGAACCAAAGACCCAATTATTTCTTACCCTCAATCATCTCTTGGACGCTCGAGGACAAACCGATCAAACAGGTTGGTATCAAGTTCATCCGGAGGTTTCCGTACCCCTGCTCAACAATTGGCTTCGCGGATTGCGGAAGATTTTCCAATTGCGATTCAAGGCAAAGATTGATTACTGGAACCAGACAGCGCATCGAACACACCGAAATTTGCATCGGGTGATGGTGAATGAGTTTTTTAAAGAACATGATAACTGCTTGATTCTGCAATTTGATCTTTCTCAATCGAGCTTGGGTCCCGTCGTCCTTCCTAGCGAGTTGACGAAGGACCATCGGCGATTTGGAGACACCCTGCAGCATTGGGTCAAACGCCTTGAAGCACAACGGCTTCCAACTGCCCGCATTGTCGTGCGTATCGACGTGGACCCTCAGACGCAAGAGTTGATTGGCAGAGGCCTCTTGCTCATGAATTCGAAAGCTAATTGGTTCGAAATCTATGCGCTTATAAGTGGCGAATGGGAGCAGGTCGAAAAATCCGTCTTGAGGGAGCCGGCCGCGCCGAGTCAGTCGAGCCCGACGACGTTCACTCTTTCACATCTTCTTCCTCCGCCGTCAGCGCCTAGGTTCAAACACTTCTATTACACCTCAAATTCTTATATCCTTGATCCGGCAGCTCGAGTTAGGCGGCGGGTAGCAATGCTTGGATTGATCCCGCAAATCGAACGTTTCAACTTTGAACATTTCGGTTGGTCCATGTTCGTATGGAATTTTGACGAAAAGGGTCGCTCACGTATCATCATGCATGCTGAGTAACCGCGCAGGGCCCCATCCGACTGAGCCACCCTTTCACTGGAGAGATTGGGCCGGACAGCCCTCACCTCACCTGCTCATCACTACGAGCCGATCGACCTTTAACTGCAGCACGGCCATGACCAAGACCTCGTACTCGAGCGCGCACAGAGAGAGCATTGCCGCATTCTTGCGCTTAGAAATTGATGTGAAAGCCAGACTTGATGAACTGTATTTTCAGAGAAGAACGGAACTTCGTACCCAAATCAATGACTTCGTTCAGTCGTTAAGAAACGGAGGCCTCAATGACGAGGAAATCAAAGGCGGCTTGGTCGAATTCTTTCGCCCCTTCGAATTGAATCTCAACCGTGGGAGGAAGTGGATATTTAGAACGGAGGATGACCAACTGTGCACCAACCCTGAAGATTCAACGCATCATTGGTGGACGGGCAAGGGTGGGCCAACACCAAGTTGGGCAACTGACGCCTATCTCAATACTGGACTGAGCTTGGCGAGAATTCGCCAGATTAAGAGCGATCGCAAAAAGAAACGCACTCGCTCCAAAAGCGGTAATTCATAGCACCTTTGACATATCGACGTTTGCACGCCGCATTCAAATAAGTAGGTGCTTCCTCTTCAGAAAGCGGGGAGTGAGAGGAGCTTCTTTATGCTTCTGAAGACGGTGCTCGGATGCTGTACGTCATCAGTACGCCAATCCGCTTACATGCTGTTGTTTGCGAAATCGGCGCCTTCTTCTTCGGACGACTTAGGTGTTTCATCTGGGGACGCCCCTCCTACGTCATCAACGCAAAGAAGCCGTCTTTAGCTGAATAGAGGTGCAGTTCGTGAATGCCATTTTTGACCGTAGCCCCCCGAAATACCACCTCCCGACCGCAGCGAATTTCTGAAGTTCCAGTCTGTACCGGACAGTAGAAATCGTGGTCAAGCATTATCTAGAACTACAGCTCTCTGATGGCCTCTCAATGTAAATTTTCGCCGTATTTCGAGATCATCTCCAAAGCGGGGCGTAGTAAGTTCAAAGTTTCTCCTCTGGAGCCTCTGCTAGCGTCAGGCGCTAGCTTGCCTAGAAGCGAACAAGACAACCTCGACGGCTGAAAAAGTGAGGTCTGGATTACTAACTTTTTTACGCTTTTGGGTGATGAGTATGGTGGAGCACCATAGATTCTCATCGGGCAAATTCTCTGCGGGAGTAATCGGCAGCGCCACCAACACTTTCGGATCTTATGCTATTAATGCAACTATTAGTGCATGTTCACCATCAATGCCAGTGTGTTAGCAGCACCCTTTAAATAGCTGCATATAGCACACGCTAGTACCGTTGGCTGAGATCCGATTCTGCAACACAGCTGTTCAATCAATTCGATTGACTAGCTGTGCTACTCACCTACTCAAGAGCGTGCAATGCAAACTGTCCCTCCTAGACCTCAGGCAATACCCTCCATAAACTTCGATGCCATCAGACGCTCCTCCAAGGACAGCACGATTCAATCACACTCGGTCGATGGGAACACCCATTACAAAATAACCGAGGACTACTCTTTGACTGATGCGCTGGGCCGCATAGAGTTTATTGCCGAGGAGTTGTTGAAAGATGACCTGCCCCTGTTTGACGTTCAGGTCACTGCTGGCAAGGCGGGCGTCTATTCCACTCCTCTTTCAACGGCTTTGATAGAGGTCCTGAAAACAGATGTGACGGTAATCCACGAACGGTTTCCGTTCTATGTGTATCATCCCTACATTGCCGTATTCATGCGGCTGGCTCAGAAGTACGACCTCTACCATTGGGCGTCTATTTATCACTCCCTCAGCAACAATGAACGGGTCGACGTCGCACGTCGAGTAAATCACATGTGCGAAGCGCTCAGGGACGAATGCAGGAGCAAGGCATTCAAGAAAAGCATGAAGGGGCATCTGGCTCTGGTTCGAAAGAACCACAAGAGCCTGCACCGCTACATCGATGCGCTGTTCGTGACCTATGCCCGTTTGCTGGTGATCCGTATTGACCTCGATTACCTCAAGGGTGCTCAGCCTGCTCGAGACTGGACTCAGGCGAGACAGCACCGCAAGCAGATAATTGTATTTATCAACAAGGAGTTGCCCCGCTTACTGCAGTCTGAATTTGCTCAGGCGGCTGGTCAAGGCTCCATAAAGGTTCCTGGGTACGTCATATGCGCTGAATACGGCGCTGACGCAGGTTGGCATTTTCATGTGACGCTTTTGCTCAATGGAAATGATTCGTGCCGTTCTGTTGACATTGCCCGCCTCGTTGGAGAGCATTGGAACAAGCAAATAGCGCAAGGGGTAGGACGCTACTACAACTGCAACGCCCATCCCTCGAAATACAAGAGCTGGGGCATTGGCGACGTCCACTGGTGGGATATGGAAAAGCGCGAGGGCCTGCGCGTAGCGATTGCCTATTTTGGCAAGGCGGACTATTACGGCAACGGCTTGATCCAGGGCAATGACCGGTTCTTAAGCAGAGGCGGAATGCCCAGGGAAAAAAAGAAGCTGGGGCGTCCTAGAAGCGCGCCGTCTCGGGTCGGTGTTCCTGAAGCGCCGGATCTGCAGGGTACGGCACTGCGGGCCGCCTTGCTACTGCCTCGGATATGGCAGACAGAAGTCCCGTTCTAGGACTTTGACCCTGCGGCACAGCCAGACGAGCTCAGGGGGCGCAGCCAAAGCCGCGCAGCGCAATCGCGCGGCGAACCCATCTCGATCCTGCCGGAACCGGTCGATAACGATCCTGTCCACATAGCAATACGTGGACGAGATGAGAGGCGAGAAGACAGCGAGCCGACGGCGGGTATAGCTGAGAGTTCAAGCATCAGGAGATGGCCGAATGCGACGTCGCCGGTGCGTCCGTAGCCAAGATGGGGATGTCACACGGCATCAACACCAATGCCGTCCACGGCTGGCGCAAATCTGCTCGTGAAGCCGGAGCCGGGGTCGTCACGATCAACGACGAGTCTCCATCTTCTTTCCTCTCGGGTGCACAACCTCTTTATGAACAACATTCAGATCGCCAGCCACCTCAGCTTCAAAACACAACCCGAGATTGATACAAAATGATACATTAGTCATCAAAAATGAGGAGCGAGCATGTTTACGTCCCCTACCGATCAGATCGTCATCATGATCGATGACGAGATCGAGAGTCTGATTCGCGATATTGAATCAGCACCCCAGTCCACGCACCGCGCGACGCTGGTGGAAGATCTCCAGTCCACCGTGCTCGACGCAGTCCTTGGCCCATTTGGCGTCAGCAGCGCCATGTTCAAGGACGTCGACGGCGGAAACATCACGACGCTCCACAACTTTGAGAAGGGCGTCACTGCAAACGAATCCGACCGTGCTCGCCACGAGGACTGGGAAGCGGCGCAAACCTCCAGTTTCGACCGAACCGACTACGACGCACAGAGCAAGGCCCAGCGAAAGCCGCAGTTCAGCGCGCACGGTCCGATTCATGATCGCTACACCGGCAAGGAGTTGCCCAAAGACGGCCAGGCGCAACGCGACCATGTGGTGAGCGCACACGAGATCGAGATGTCCTCGAAGGGCCACCTCGCGCAGGACTGTTGGCGCCGGCCGAAATTTGACCCACCTGTGAGGGTTGTGCCGCTTCAAATTTGACCCGGGTGTTCAGCCTACCCTGCTGCTTTTTTAAGCGGTGGGGTATCAGGAGTGATCACTATGGCCATGA
>NZ_JAYLVN010000013.1:0-190742 GCF_046156345.1 Variovorax sp. H27-G14 | reverse complement strand
GGCATCGCGCGGCACGCCGCAGATCGAAGTGAGCTTCGACATCGACGCCAACGGCATCCTGCACGTGGGCGCCAAGGACAAGGGCACGGGCAAGGAAAACAAGATCACCATCAAGGCGAACTCGGGCCTCTCCGAGGACGAGATCCAGAAGATGGTGAAGGACGCCGAGCTCAACGCCGAAGACGACAAGAAGAAGCTCGAAATCGTGCAGGCCCGCAACCAGGGCGAAGCCATGGTGCACAGCGTGAAGAAGTCGCTGAGCGAACATGGTGCCAGCCTGGAAGCCGCCTACAGGACGCGAATGGAAGCGCTCATCAACGAACTTGAAAAAGCCCTGACGGGCGAAGACAAGGCGGCGATCCATGAGAAGACCACGGCGCTCGAGATGGCAAGCCAGAAGCTGGCGGAGAAGATGCGTTCCGCCGCGCCGCCGAAGCCCGGTGCCGCCAGCAGCGCGCCTGCAGCCGACGACGTGGTGGACGCAGAAGTCCATGAGGTCAAGTAGCAGCGACCGGCACCCGTGAACTCAACGTGCGTTGTCGCACAGACGAGGGCAGGGCGAAGGCCAAGAATGGCCCGATGTCGTTCATCGTTGTCACGCAGCGAAGTGGGTCGGGGGACGCAACGCAACGCAGCAAAACCAGAGAGATCCCATGACGAGCAACCTTCCTCTTTCTACCGGCTGGAACGACGCATCGACGGAATGGACCGAAGTGTTGCGCGGGGGCGACCGCGTGCTCATTCGCCCGATTCATCGCGACGATGTCGACATGGAGCGCCGCTTCATCGAGGGCTTGTCGAATGACGCTCGACGCTTTCGTTTTCTGGAGTCGATGAATTCGCCCAGCGAGGCGCTGCTTCGCCAATTGACGGCAATCAATCCCGCGACCGACATTGCCTATGTCGCGGTGATCGATCAGGGGGCCAGGAACCATGAGGTCGGCGTGGCGCGTTTCAGTGCGCAGGCCGACGGCAAGGACTGTGAATTTGCGGTTGTGGTCAGCGACGGCTGGCAAAACAAGGGACTGGGCACGCACTTGATGTGGCATCTGGTCCAGGCTGCTCGGCGCAGGGGCATCACGCAGATGTATTCAAGCGATGCCCGGGACAACGAACTAATGCGCAGGTTCGCGGCGCATCTTCGGCTCGATCACATGTCCAACCCTCAGGACATGACCCAAGTTATCTACAGCTTAAATCTGGCAGATTCCTCAAGGCAACTGGAAGCTTGACAACGTTGTGGTGCTTGCGCGAGGCGTCGGCAGCAGACTGCCTGCGCTCGCAGATAGGTTCGCTCTGTCAGGGCCTTCACAAAGCGAACCTGCTGGGCTTGATCGCGCAAGGCAATCATGTTGCCGGTCCGTCGAATGCGCGCACCGTCCTTGCGCGTTTGGTGGCGGCCGTCTGTTGATTGCCGTCGAACATTGACCCATCGCCTCCTGGCAGAACAACGGTCGGTGGTCGATGTACTTGGACACGACCACATGCGCCATCAGGCCCGCAGTGGCGATGCCTTTGTCGATGACGGCCGCCGGCACCGGCGCCTGGATGAGCGTCTGGCATTTGACGCAAGCCCACTTGCCTCGCACAGGCCGCTCGACCGCGAAGCTGCCGGGCAGGAAGTGGAGCTTCTCCGAGATGTCTTCATCGATGCGCTTGAGCTGGCAGCCGCAACCCGGGGTGCGGCACGTGGTGAACGTCGCGCCGCGGCAGGTCAGATGGCAGTGGCTAACCCTAGGCGGTCGGTTTCTTTGCTGTCGTCTGAAGCGCCTCTACCTCGCGAGCCAAGGCTTCTAGGTCTTCGTCGATGGCCTCTTCGAGCAGGCTTTTTTGCTCGGCGCTGAAGCGCTCGGAGGTCGCAGCGAACTTCAACCGCTTGAGCACCGCCATCTCGTGGGTGAGCTTGGCATTGAGCGCTTCGGTGTAGCAAACTTGCGTCTGAAGCCGACGGGCCAGGGCGCATACCTCGGCCAGGCTCATGCCGGCGAAGGCGGGGTCGATGACGTCCGTTCCGTGGCTGCTGTTGCTGTCCATCACGGCGGCCATGATGCGGCCGGCCACCTGAGCACGCATCCGCAGATGCGTTAACTGCGCTGCTACAGGATGCTGATCACACCGGGCTCGCCGATGCGGTGCAAGGCAGTCCCAGGACGAGTGCCTCCAGTTGGGACCGGGTCGATGCGAGGGTGCTGCCGTCCTTGGGCCAGATGAACTTGCCTGCATTCAAGCGCCGAGCCGCGAGCCACACAACGATGCCGTCGTGCACCAGCACCTTCATGCGATTGGCACGTCGGTTGGCAAACAGGTAGGCATGGTGAGGTCGCGCTTCGCCCAGAACCTTGAACACCCGGCCGAGCGCCGACTCGGTGCCGGCACGCATGTCCAACGGCTCACAGGCAAGCCATACGGCGTCCACGCGGATCACATTTCGAAGCGCCCCGAAAAGGTGCGTTCGCGGAGCAAGAACGGCGTGTAGCGCCGCCAAATGCGGCAGACCGCGAAACTGGACCCGCGTCTAATGGGCAGTAGCTTCAGGTGGTTGGTGCTTCAGCAGGCTATTGGGCGAGCGTGCCCTCTGCTATGCGCTCGCAACCGCGTGGGGCGCTGAGCAACTCAGTTGCCGGGGCTGTTGTGTTGGTCCCCTTCCAAGCTTTGCACGCGTCACGGTCTGTTCTTTACCGCAGCGTTGAGGCCAGGTCGCGAACAGTCGTTCGAGGGATTTTTCCGATCGGACAAGAAAATTGCTGTGCACAATGTTGTACGGGTTTTTTTGAGCATTCTGTTGAAAAAAAGCCGTGCAAGTTGTTGATTTCATTGGGTAGGTTGTGTGTTTCCAATTTTCCGCGACAGCCTTTTGCCGGGGCATTGCGCGGGCACACGTGCATTGGCCGGCGCGCCGCGCCACAATGCGGGCGCGCAACTTGCATGTCAGGCTGCGCAGAGTAGAAGCGTTCAGCCGCACGACAAGCCCCCCTTGTTCGTTGCGGCAGGAAATTGCTCTTTCACGTTCGTCCCCACACGCAACACAGAAGGAGTCCACGCATGCTCGTTACCCAACAACCCGTCTTCCGCAAGTTCTGGCATGCCGTCATGCCGCTCACCGAACTGGCCCATGGCCCCAAGCCCTTTCGGCTGCTGGGCGAAGACATCGTTCTGTTCATCGACGGCACCGGCCAGCCCGCCGCGCTGCGCGACCGCTGCTGCCACCGCACCGCCAAGCTGTCGAAGGGCTGGTGCGTGGACGGTGAGGGCCAGGCCTGCGGCAGCGGCGCACTTCAGTGCGGCTACCACGGATGGACTTACGACCGCAGCGGCCAGGTGGTGCGCATTCCGCAGTACGAGCCCGACCGCAAGATTTCTCCCGACTACAAGACCACGGCCTATCACTGCACCGCGCGCTACGGTTATGCATGGGTGGCGCTGGAAGACCCGATCGCCGACATTCCCGCAATTCCGGAGTTCGAAGACGCGGGCTACCGCACGATCTTCCAGTTCTATGAAGAGTGGCAGACCAGCCCCATGCGCGCGCTGGAAAACTCGTTCGACAACTCGCACTTCAGCTTTGTGCACCGCGCCACCTTCGGCGTGGCCGCGAGCCCGAAGCCGAGCAAGTACGAGCTGGTGGAAAACGAGTCGGGCTTCTATGCGGAGACGGTCATCGAGGCGACCAACCCCGTGAAGTTTCATGCAATCAGCGGCGTGACCGACCCGATCACCACGCGCCACATGCGCAACGCCTACTTTCTGCCGTTCTCGCGCCGGCTGGACATCGAGTACCCGAGCGGTGTGCGACACATCATCATCAACTGCTTCACGCCCATCGACGACGGGCGCATGCAGCTGTGCCAATGGCTCTTTCGCAACGACACGGAGGCCGATTGCGCGGCGCAGATGCTGATCGATTTCGACGATGCGGTGACGCGCGAGGACAAGGACATTCTGGAGTCGACCGACCCTGATGCACTGGTCGATACGCGCCGGCGCGGCGTGGAGTACTCGATGGAATCAGACCGGCCGGGCATGCTGATTCGCAAGCACCTGATGCAGTTGCTGGCCAGGCATGGAGAGGCGGAAGTTCACCGTGGCATGGGACGCGCCGTGATTCCGATTGCAAACGCGATGGCCGTTCCGATGGCAGTTTCAACGCCCGAGGCGGCGTGAGCGCCTGCCCGCAACCGGTGTTTTCTTAGCGCGCCGCGGGCTGAACGAGCGTCAGGGGAATGCCGCGCCGCAGGTCCGGCGCGGGCAGCGACGGCTGAGGCAGGCACTCGAAGCCCGGTTTCGCAAACAGGTAGCCCTGGAACAGGCGCACGCCTTCGTTCTCCAGCCAACGCAGCTGCTCCAGTGACTCGATGCCCTCGGCAATCACGTCGATGCGCAGCTCGCGGCACAAGCCGACGATGGCACGAACGATCGATTGGCGCGGGCCGCTCATCTGAATCTGCCGCACCAGGGCAATGTCCACCTTGATCTGGTCAGGCTGAAACTCGGCCAGCAGGTTCAAGCCGGAGTACCCCGCCCCAAAGTCGTCGATGGCCACCTTCAGGCCTTGGCGCCGGTACACGTCGATCAACTCCGCGAACCGGCGATGGTCTTGAATGGCCTCGCTCTCCGTGACCTCGATGACGATGCGCTCCAGCGCAATGCCGCAGCGCCGTGCCACGGCCAGGGTGCTTTCCAGCACGCGCGGCGTTGTGACGGCGCTCTGCGGCATGAAGTTGAGGTTCAGGTTGCAACGAAGCCCCAGCCGGGCCGCCATTTCGATGGCGGTGATGCGGCCGTCCGCGTCGAAGCGATGCAGCTCTTCGGGCGGCACCGCGCTGAGCACCTGGAACGCGGATTCGCCTTGGGCCCCGCGAACGAGGGCTTCATAGGAAACCACCTCGCGGGCCAGCGTGTCGACTATCGGCTGGTAGGCATAGCTGCGGCCATGCGCGGACACCCACGGCGCCGGCGCGGCATCGGGCGACCGGCCTTGCGATGCACGCCCGGCAATGTTCTGCCGCCAGCGCCCGTCCGCGAAGGCGGCAACCAGCAGGCGCGCCTGGGGCGCGCTCAGGTCCATGAACGTGGCGCCGGCGGCAAAGAAGCTCTTGAGGCCGTCGATGGCGCCGAGTTCGCCGCGCGTGATGGTCATGTAGGACATGGACCACTCGGAGAAGGCACGCGCCTGCAGCGGCTCGCTGAGCACGCACACGATGTCGCCATGCCGTGCATCGCCGCGGATCTTCTCGAACAGGTGGTCGACGGCGGCCGGCGGGCCTTCCAGCAGCTGGAAGAAGTGCGCGCTGTCATACAGAAGAAAACCGGTGAGCCCGCGGCTTTCGTTGGCGCTGCTCGAACGCCGCATCAGCTCCGCCATGGCGGGCGGATCGAATGCTTGCTTCGCTTTGCTGACGTAGGCGATTTGGACGAGTGGCTGCATCAGATGACTCCGGAATCACAGAGGTTAGCGGCGAAATGGGTCGCGCAACTGCGAATCCAACACGATCATGCACGCCGATGGAGCGCGCAACTGCCGGGCCATGAAGGCTATCGGCTCGCGAGGCAGGATCTGAAGGGCCGGGGCCGCGGATCGGGCCCTTTATTTTTGCGGCACCAGGCCACGCGCCTGCTGGGCACCAGGCCACGCGCTTGCGGGGCGCCAGGCCCAGTGCCTGCGCCGTGTCAGGCGGTCGCGGTCGCCGGGTTCCGGCGTGGGGCGCGCGCAGCGCCCTGCTCGTAGCGGTCCATCGCAAGGCCGTCCGTGCGGATCTCGGGGCGCTGGCCCATCACCATGTCGGAGATGAGCTTGCCCGAGCCGCAGGCCATGGTCCAGCCCAGGGTGCCGTGGCCGGTGTTCAGAAACAGGTTGGGGTAGCGCGTGCCACCGACGATGGGCGTGCTGTCGGGTGTCATCGGGCGCAGGCCCGTCCAGAAGGTGGCGCGCGCCACGTCGCCGCCCGGGAACAGATCGGTCACCACCTTCTCCAGCGTGGCACGCCGTGCCGGGTTCAACCGCAGGTCGAAGCCGCCCAGCTCGGCCATGCCGCCCACGCGAATGCGGTTGTCGAAACGCGTCACCGCCACCTTGTAGGTTTCGTCGAGCACGGTCGACTGCGGCGCGAGCGATTCGTCGAGCAGCGGCACCGTCAGCGAATAGCCCTTGACCGGATACACCGGAATGTCCAGCCCCAGCGAGGCCACCGCGGCGCGCGAATAGCTGCCGAAGGCCATCACATAGCGGTCGGCCGTGAGCACCTTGCCGGTGGTAGTGCGCACACCCGTGATGCGGTCGCCCTCGGTCTGCAGGCCGTCGATGGTCTGGCCGAAGCGAAAGTCCACGCCCAGGCCGCGCGCAATCTCGGCAAGGCCGCGCGTGAACAGGTGGCAGTCGCCGGTTTCGTCGTTGGGCAGGCGCAGGCCGCCGGTGAGGCGCTCGCGCGCGCCGGCCAGCGCGGGCTCGACGCTGGCGAGCGCGTCGCGGTCGAGCAGCTCATAGGGCACGCCGCATTCCTTGAGCACCGCAATGTCGCGCTGCACCGCGTCCAGCTGCGCCTGTGTGCGAAACAACTGCAGCGTGCCGCCGGTGCGCTGCTCGTATTGCAGGCCGGTGTCGGCGCGCAACTGCTGCAGGCAACCGCGGCTGTATTCGGCCACGCGCATCATGCGTTCCTTGTTCACCGCGTAGGCCTCGGGCGAGCAGTTGCGCAGCATGGCGGCCATCCAGCGCAGCTGAAACAGCGTGCCGTCAGGGCGAATCGAAAGGGGCGCGTGCTTCTTGAACATCCACTTGATGGCCTTCAGCGGAATGCCCGGCGCGGCCCACGGCGTGGAGTAGCCGGGCGACACCTGGCCAGCGTTGGCGAAGCTGGTTTCCTCGGCGGGACCGCCCTGCCGGTCGAGCAGGGTGACCTCTGCGCCGGAGCGCGCCAGGTAGTAGGCCGTGGTGGTGCCGATCACGCCGCCGCCCAGAACAATGACTTTCATGGTGTATTCGCCAATTCAGATGGAATACAGCAAATCTAAAGTGCACAATGCCACTGATTCCATTGTTTTTATAAATTTGGCAGCGGAATCCACTGTCGAAAATAGCCCAATGCCACGCGCGAAGTGAAATGCCCGAACTCGACCGAATCGACCGCAAGATCCTCGACGTGCTGCAGCGCCAGGGCCGCATGTCCATGACCGAATTGGCCGAGCACATCGGCCTGTCCGCGTCGCCCTGCGCCGAGCGCGTGAAGCGCATGGAGCGCGACGGCGTCATCACCGGCTACCACGCGCGGGTGTCGCCCGAGGCGCTGGGCAAGACGCTGCTGGTGTTCGTGGAAATCAAGCTCTCGGCCAAGTCGGGCGAGGTGTTCGACAAGGTCAAGCAGGAGCTGCTGCACATGCCCGAGGTGCTCGAATGCCACCTGGTGTCGGGCAGCTTCGACTACCTGGTGAAGGCGCGCCTGAGCGGCATGAGCGAGTACCGGCACCTGCTGGGCGACATCCTGAAAAAGCTGCCGGTGGCGGCCGAGTCGCACAGCTACGTGGTGATGGAAGAAATCAAGGAAACGCTCACGCTGGCGGTCGACCGATAAGCCGCCGCGGTGATTCGGCACGCCGAGCAAGCCCAACCCTTTTCAAGGACACCCGCATGACCATTTCGATCCGCCGCGACGGCACCACCGGCACGCGCCACATCCTGAAGATCCGCAACCACGAGATACCGGTCGATGCGTCGCCCGCGGGCGGTGGCAGCGACGGCGGCGCCGAGCCGCACGACCTGTACGACGCCTCGCTGGCCGCATGCAAGGCGCTCACCGTGCTGATCTACGCGCGCCGCAAGGGCATCCCGGTGGAAGACATCGAGGTGGTGGTCGACCGCGATGCCAGCGAGGAGCGCAAGGGCATCTACCGCCTGAAGTCGGGCCTGCGCGTGACCGGCGACCTGAGCGAGGCGCAGCGCGAGGAGCTGCTGCGCGTGGCGGCCAAGTGCCCGGTGCACAAGCTCATGACCGAGGTGAAGACCGAGATAGAGACGGGCTGGGCGGACTGAACTGTCCCGGCTCTGCAGCGCGCTCAGGCCCAGGTCATGAAGCGGATCGCGCGCAGCACCTCGGCCTCGCGCGCCATCAGAAAGTCGGTGTGGCAGCAGTTGTCCAGCGTCAGGCGGTGCGGCGTGTTCAGTGCCGCCACGAGCTTGTCTGAATCCGCTGCGCGCACGCGGCGGAAGAGCTGCACGAAGTCGGTTGCGTCCTTCTGCGTCTTGGCGTCCAGCGGCAGCTCCAGCCAGGGGAACAGGTCGCGTGGCTCGCTGGGCAAGGCGGTCATCACCAGCGCGGGCGCACGCACGGCTGTGTAGTCGGGCTTGAACATGTGGGCGGCGGTGTCCATGGCGGTCTCCACGTCATTGGGGGTGTTCATGCGCACACTGCCGTCCGAGAGCAGGTCGAGGCTGTCGCGCAGGTTAGCCTCCAGCGGTGGCCACCAGTCCTTCGACATGCGCTGGTTGAAGGCAACGGCGGCCTGCAGCGAACGGTTGTCGTGCGCCGTGGGCGTGGGTGTGTTGAGCAGGCCGTTGGCCGGAAACTCCTCGCCACCCGCGTCGGCATCGACGGTGTAGTCGAAGGTGGTGTCGAGGTACACCAGGCCACGCACCCGCTCGGGGTGGCGACCCGCGAAGCTGGTGAGCTCGTTGCCCGCGATCGAATGGCCGCCCAGCACCACGCGCAGCAGACCCAATTCGTCGAGCACGGCCTTCAGGTCGCAGGTGAGTGTGTCGGTCTCGTAGTACTGCGTGGCGGACGCGTGCGGCAGCGGCTTGCCTGACTGGCCGTAGCCACGCCGGCTGATCGCCACCACGCGCCCGTCGGCCGCCAGCGCCGGCGCCAGGCTGTCGAAGAAGCGCGCGTTGCCGCCCAGGCCGGCCAGCAGCACGAAGGTGGGGCCGGAGCCGACCTTGCCGACGTTCCCGCCGGTGGGCCCGGTGCGTTGCCAGTCGCGCACCTGCAGCGAGACATCGGGCTGACTCGACACCTTCACGAAGCGGTCCGTGACCGATACCGTGCCGGTGCCTGGGCCGGTGCCTGGGCCGGTGCCTGGGCCCACACTGTTGCCACCCCCGCCACCGCAGGCCGTCAACCCGGTCATGCCAGTCATTGCGGCGGCGCCGTTCAGCGCCATGGCACGCAGCATGGTCCTGCGCTGGGGCTGGAAGCGGGTCGGCGGGGTGGGGCGCGCGGTCGGTGCGGTGAAGCGATTCATGTCGATGGTGGTTCGGGTGCAAAGGGTGGTTGCAGTCTGTGGCGCGCACCTGAAGGACGGCTGCGGTGTTCATGAAGATTTCCTGAAGTGCGCCGTGGGTGCTTCGCAGATACTTCGGCCTCATCCCGGACCCGGGCTGGCTCATTCCCGTGGAGGCCCATGAATCTTTTGCTTGTGGAAGACGACCTTGATCTTGGCAACGGCGTGCGCATTGCCCTGGCCAATCAAGGCATGGACGTGGTGTGGGTCCGCCGGCTCGACGACGCCTTGCGCACCCTGGACGGCGGCACGTTCGACATGGTGTTGCTCGACCTGGGCCTGCCCGACGGCGACGGGCTCGACCTGCTGTTTCGGCTGCGCCGCGACAAGCAGATATTGCCGGTGCTGGTGCTCAGCGCGCGCGACGCCCTGAACGACCGCCTGCGCAGCCTGGACGACGGCGCGGACGACTACCTGGTGAAGCCCTTCGCGCTGGCCGAGCTGCTGTCGCGCGTGCGCGCCCTGGCGCGGCGCAGCTACGGCTTCAACGACGAGACCATTCGCATGCGCGGCCTGGCGCTGCACGAGCCCACGCGCGGCGTGATCGTCGACGGCGAGCCGGTGGAACTGTCGCGCTGCGAGTTCGACCTGCTGGCGCTGCTGCTCAAGCGCACCGGCCGCGTGGTCACGCGCCGCGTGATGGAAGAGCAGGTGCTGCCCGGCGGCCAGGCCAACGGCAGCAACTCGCTCGAAGTGCACATCTCCAACCTGCGCAAGAAAATAGGGCAGGGCTACATCCGCACGGTGCGCGGCATCGGCTATGTGATCGACATGCAGTCGCTGGCGCGGAGCACCGCCAGATGATGCAGGCGCTGGCGCTGCGCTGGAAGAACTGGAAACAGCCCTCCCTGATGCGGCGCCTGCTGCTGGCGCAGATGGCCGTGGTGGCCTTGCTGTGGACCATGACCATCGCGCTGCTGCTGTACGACTCCTACGACGACCCCGAGCTGCTGAAGTACGACAAGATCTTCAACACCGTGATGGCCATTGCGCAGAACATGGCCGAACAACCCGAGCGCCAGCAGCAGACCCTGGCCGCCTTCGACGCCGCCCTTGTCGAGACCGTGGCCGACGGCGACCCCGCATCCGACAGCGCGCCGGTGTTGCAGGTGTGGCAGGGCGACCGCCTGGTGTACCGCTCCACGGCGGCCGTGCCGGTTATTTTGAACACGGCGCCCAACCGCATCGAGACGGTGAAGGCGGGCAACCGCGAATGGCGCGCGCGCACGCTGGTGTCGACCACCTCCGACACGCGCGTGCTGCTGGCCGAGCCCAGCGTCTGGCGCCTGACGGTCACCGTGCTCAACCGCGGCTACTACCTGCTGCCGCTGGTCATCAGCCTGCCATTTCTGGTGTTTCCGGCGTGGCTGTCGGTGCGGCTGGCGTTGCGGCCGTGGCGTCAGGTGAGCAAGGAAACCGCCGAGCGCGGCCCGGCCGACCTCACGCCGCTGTCGTATGCGCCGCCGCACAAGGAGCTGCAGCCGCTGGTGCAGAGCATCAACAGCCTGCTGCAGCGCGTGCGCGACAGCACCACACGCGAGCGCAGCCTGATTGCCGACGCCGCGCACGAGCTGCGAACGCCGTTGGCCGCCATGCGTGTGAACGTGGAAGCCTTGAAGGAGCAGAGCACGGACGAGGGCCAGCGCGAGCTCATGGGCAACCTGCTGCGCAGCAACGACCGGGCGGCGCGGTTGGTGGGGCAGTTGCTGCAGTTGATGCGCAGTGACGCGGTGTCGGGCAACAACCTGCCGGTGATGCTGTCGCTGGACGCGCTGGTGCAGGACCGGCTGGCGATGATCGAGGGGCTGGCGAGCGCGCGTCATGTGGAGCTGGAGCTGGTGTGCGACGACCGTGTGCCGGTGCTGGGGGAGCGGGAGAGTCTGGCGTCGATGGTCGACAACCTGATCAACAACGCCATCAAGTACAGCCCGGAGGGCACGACGGTGATGGTGCATGTGGCGCGGGACGGCGGGCATGCCTTGTTGACGGTGGCCGACTGGGGGCCGGGTATTCCGCCGCCGTTGCGTGAGCGGGTGTTCGACCGGTTCTTTCGCAATCCGGAGCAGACGCAGAGTGGCAGTGGTCTGGGTTTGGCCATCGTGAAGTCGGTGGTCGACTGGCATGGTGGCGAGGTGTCTCTGGGCGAGGCTGCGGGGGGCGGGCTGTTGGCGACTGTGCGCTTGCCGTTGGCCGAGGCGGATGCGCCGCAGCCTTTGTTGTGTAGCTGAGTTGTTTGTGGCGTTGTTCAGGGCTCTTTGTTCAGGGCTCTGTTCAGGGCTCTGTTCAGGGCGACGCTCACGAGGGCGGGGTACCTTGCTCCGCGAATGTCCCCCGGGGCTGCGCCCCTCCTCCTTTATTTCGCTGCGCAAGGCACCCCACCCTCGTGAGCGTTTTCAGAGCGGTAGTTGATCGTGCGATCACCCAGAGCGTGCCCAGGTGCACAGGGCGTCGGGTGCTCCCCGCAGCGAAATAAAGGAGGAGGCCGCAGGCCGGGGGACATTCGCGGAGGGGAGTACCCGGCGGCCTGTGCACGCGCCCTGAAAACAGCGCCCTGAACAAGAGCCCTGTACAGAGTGCCCTGAACAAGTGCCCCAAGAGACGCCCCAAAAGCCCCAAAAACCCAGGTCAGGTCCATTTTGGGGCAACGATTTACACTAGCCGGCTGCCTCCGGGTGCCGTTTACAGGACACTTTCCCAATGAAGTGGGTCATTCTTGCCATCTTTGCGCTCAGCGCGCTTTACGTTCATTTTCGTGGCCAGGTTCGGCACAAGTTCTTCAGACAGCTTTCTGACCACTCGACCTTCCTCGCCCCGCTGAACGTCTTCATGTACCTTTTCTCGAAGGTACCGGGTACGCCGTACCTCTCGCCCGCGCAATTCCCCGAAATGCGCATCCTCGAAGAAAACTGGGAAGTCATTCGCGAAGAAGCGCTGGCCATGCGCAATGGCGGCAGCATCAAGGCGTCCAGCCAGTTCAACGACGTTGGCTTCAACTCGTTCTTCAAGAGCGGCTGGAAACGGTTCTATTTGAAGTGGTACGACGAAGCCCATCCGTCGGCCGCCGTGCTGTGCCCGCGCACCACCGAACTGCTGAAAGGCATCGGCACCATCAAGGCCGCCATGTTCGCCGAGCTGCCCCCGGGCAGCCGCCTGGTGCGCCACCGCGACCCCTTTGCCGGCTCGCTGCGCTACCACCTGGGCCTGTGGACGCCAGGTGTCGAAGGCTGCTACATCGACGTGGACGGCCAGCGCTACCACTGGCGCGACGGCGAGGCCGTGGTGTTCGACGAAACCTTCATTCACTACGCGGAGAACACCACCGACCACGACCGCGTGATTCTGTTCTGCGACATCGAGCGCCCGCTGAAATACCGCTGGGCCAGCGCGGTGAACCGCTGGTTCGCCAAGAACCTGCTGGCCGCGGCCAGCTCGCCCAACGAGGCAGGCGACAAGACCGGCGGCATCAACCGCGCGTTCAAATACATCTACCAGATTCGCGTGGTGGGCAAGCGCCTGAAGGCGTGGGACAAGCGGGCTTACTACCTGGTGAAGTGGGCCATCTTCGGCGGCCTGGCGCTCTGGATCTTCTGGTAAGCCGAACCGCGGCCCACCCACCTGCAGACCCCTGAATGACTTTTTGCGCCGTTCTTGCATTGCCAGGTTTGAGCCTCGCGGTCGCCGACACCAGATTCACCTTCGAAGGCGATTCGCCGGGCGTGGTGCGGCACGACGGCCCTGACGACCTGCCGCTTCACATCACCGACACCGGCTACCAAACGACGCTGTCGTTCCATCGCCGCAAGATCCGACAGATCGGCCGCAGCTGGGCCACGGGCGCGGGCAGCGTGCTGGCCCTTCGCGCGGCACTCGATGCGCTGAGCGCCACGGCGTTGGAAGACGGTACGGCGGCCCGCGCGCATGTTCTCGGCCAGATCGACGCGCTGTTGAGCGAGGGGCGCGCCTCGGGCTTGGCAGACGTCCAAATGCTGCAGAGCATCTTGATGTGCGCCCGCTTCGCGCAGGCCCCCGAGGTCCCGCTGCCGTGGGCGTTCACGCTCGGCGAGCAAGCCGATGACGCGCCGCAGGCGATCACGTCGCCCATTTTGATCAACTGGCCGCTCGGCCTCGCAGACAGCGAGCACCTGGCCGCAGCGGAAGACGCGCTCGACGCCGGCCTCACCAAATCCGGCGGCCTGCCGGACATCGTTCGCGCCTTCGCCGGCGCCGTGCACGCGAGCTCGCAACATTGCGAGTCCTGCGGCCCCATCGCGC
This sequence comes from Variovorax sp. H27-G14, assembly GCF_046156345.1. NCBI lineage: Bacteria > Pseudomonadati > Pseudomonadota > Betaproteobacteria > Burkholderiales > Comamonadaceae > Variovorax > Variovorax sp. H27-G14. The sequence continues at coordinate 177,200 of NZ_JAYLVN010000013.1, read as the reverse complement.
AGATCGGCTTCACGGCGGATCGCGGCCCGAAGGGCGTGCTGTCGTACTACCTGAGCGCCAACGCGGCGCAACTCAGCCACTGCACCGACGCCGAATTCGATCAGTTGATCGGCCAGCCGATCTAGCCACGCTCGGGCACGGGCGACGCCATGTCACCCCACCCGTAGCACGCCAACCCCAACGGCGCCAGCCGGTCCGGGTAAGCCCAGAAGGCGTGGTCCAGTTCGTCGAGCTCGTCGCTTTCCGCTTCCGTCAGCAGGCCATAGATGTCCTGCATCGATTGCATGCGGGGGTCGTCCTCCAGCCGCTGCACGATGTCGCGCTGCCGCTGCACGATGGCAAGCGCCTGGTGCGCGCCCATTTTTTGCAGCGCCGCCATTGCGATGCGGCAGTTGGCTTCGCCCCAGTTGCCGAAGAACTGCAGAAAGCCGCCGTTGTTCATGTCGGCCTCGAGCCGCCACAGCGCGCACAGGTCCTGCTCGCGCGAGGGCAGCGCCTCCAGCTGCCAGTCGGCCTGCTTCAGCAAGGCCATCGCGGCGTCGTACGACGCCTCCCAGGCCAGGTCGAGCGTGTTGATCAAGCCGACCTCGTCGGGCGGCACCAACGCAGGCCACGCGATGCCGCAGCCGCCATCGACCAGCACCCACTGCGTGCGCTGCACGTCGGTCGCCTTTTCCAGCACGCTGTGCATGCGATAGGGCTGGTTGTGTTCGCTGCCGTTGGCGAGCGTCAATTGCAGGCTGTCGGCACCCAGCGTGACGCGTTCGATGCGCAGCGCGGAAGAGATGTCGCTGAAACTTGTCATGGCGCGGGCAAGGTGGGGTTCATGTCGGGAGAAAAAGAATGCGTCCGGGGCAGATGACTTGCCCGGGCGGGTCGAGTTTAGAGAGCGGCCGATGCCGCACGCCTGCAACTCAGGCCGCGGCCCACACCCGCCGGTCGCGCGCGGCCCCCGCCCAGCTGACCACCACCGCCAGCAGCGTGCCGCCCAGCACGTCGAGCAGCACATGCTGGCGCGTGGCCAGCGTCGAATAGGCGATGCCCAGCGCCCACAGCATGTTCACCGTGCGCGCCCATGCCGGCGCCTGCACGCTGCGCAGCTGCCGATGCAACTGCACGGCCGCGAACACCGCGAACGCGACGTGCAGCGACGGGAACGCATTGCCGCCCGCATCGGCGCTCTTCAAGAAATGCAGCGCCGGGTACTGCGCCCAGTCGACCGCAAACGCGGGCACCACCGTCGGGAACACCCAGAACACGACCAGGCCCACTGCCGCCATCAGCGCGGCGTCGCGCGCGCAGGCCCACAGCTCGGCCTTGTTGCGGGTGAAGGCCGGCGCCAGCGAAATGTAGAACCACAGCGAGCCGTAGAGCAGCATCGCGCGGTTGCTCACGCCCACCCAGTGGTCCATGGGTGTCAGCGGCATCACCGTGGGCTCCGACAGCGGGTTGTGCATCACCCAGAAATAGATGAAGAAGAAGCCCGAAATGCCCAGCGTGGTGCCGACCATCTTCACCCCCCACAGCGTGGCGATGCGCTGGGCCAGCGCCTGGTACCAGGGTACGGCGGGCCGCAGCGGCACGCAGGGCACGGGGGTGGGAATGGCCGGACGGAAGGTCACCAATGCTGCTCTCGGAGTGAGGGGGTTGGGCCTTGCAGCTTAGGGGCTTGCATTGCGTGAACATTGCGTCTTTTGCAAGCTGCGCTCTCCTAGAATGGCCGGCCTTTTTGCATCCGACCGGCCCCTCGCACACCCCTCATGAGAATCCTGCTCGTCGAAGACGAAGTCGATCTGGCGCAAGCCCTGGCCTCGGCGTTGCGGCAGAACCAGGCTGTGGTCGACGTGGCCGGCTCGCTGCGCGAAGCCGAAGAGGCGGCGCTGAGCGCGCAGCACGACGTGATCGTGCTAGACCGCGGCCTGCCCGACGGCGACGGCCTCTCGCTGGTGGCCTTTCTGCGGCACAACCAGGTGGCCGCCGCGGTGCTGGTGCTGACAGCCATGAGCGACGTGGCCGAGCGCGTGCTGAGCCTGGACGGCGGCGCCGACGACTACCTGGCCAAGCCCTTCTCCATGGACGAGCTGATGGCGCGCGTGCGCGCACTGGCACGCCGCCCCGCGGTGCGCGCCCACCTGGTCACCGCGCTCGGTCAGCTGCGCTTCGACCACCCCATGCGCCAGGCCCACGTGGGCGAGGCCAGCCTCACGCTGCCGCGGCGCGAGCTCCTGGTGCTGGAGGCGCTGCTGGAGCACCGCGGGCGCACCGTGCTGCGCCAGGCCATGCAGGAGCGCGTGTACGGCGAGCGCGAAGAGATTCAGTCGAACGCGCTCGACACGCATGTCTCGCGCCTGCGCTCCAAGCTGGACAAGGCCGGCGCGCAGGTCGAGATTCATGCCATTCGCGGCGTGGGCTACCTGATCTGCGCGGCAACGCCAGGAGCGCAGCCTGCACAGCCTGCGGCAGGCGCACAGCCCGCGCCGTCCGCACCGTCCGCGGCATGAGCCTCAGCCTGCTCTCGCTGCGCTGGCGGCTGATCTGGAGCCTGATCCTGCTGCAGGTGGTGGTGGGCTCGCTGGTGATGGGCGGCTTTCTGGGGCTCGCATGGTCGCTGGGCCGCGTGGTCGACGAGACCGGGCAGAAGACGGTGGCGGCCATCCAGCGTGCGCTCACGCGCGGCCCCGACGGCCGGCTGCTGGCCGAGCCCACGCCCGAGCTGCAGCGGCTGCAGTCGGCCGACCCGCCGCTCTGGTTCGTGGTGCGCGACGGCCACGGCGCGCTGCTGCGCCATGGCGACGTGCCGCCTTCGTACATCCGCCTGCTGGACGTGCTCGACGGCATGGACCGCGTGGCCTTCAACCCCGAGAACGACAGCACCCGGCCCAAGGCCCGTTTCGAGCGCGTGGAGAGCCGCGCCGGCCCCGTGGCCGTCATTGCCCAGACCGGCGGCCCGCTGACTGTGAAGAACACGCTCAAGGGCACGGGCATCGTGTTCCTTTTTCTGGTGGCGCCCATGGCGCTGGTCACCTGCCTGGGCGTGATCTTGGCGACCCCCTTCGTGGTGAAGCGCGGCCTGAAGGGCGTGGTGGCCACGGCCGAACACGCGGAAGGCATCGACGTGCACGAGCGCACCACGCGGCTGCCGCTGGCCAACGTGGCGAGCGAGATTCGCCCGCTGGTCAACGCAGTGAACCGCGCGTTCGACCGCCTCAACGAAGGCTACGACCGGCAAGAGCGCTTTCTGGCCGACGCCGCGCACGAGTTGCGCACGCCCATCACCACGCTGCAGATCCACATCGAAGGGCTGCCCGCCGACCCGCTCAAGGTGAAGCTGATGCAGGCCTCTGCGCGCTTGGCCACGCTGGCCGAGCAGCTGCTCGACCTGCAGCGGCTGGACCGCATCGCCGCGCAGGACCGCCAGCAGGTCGAGCTGAAGGCGCTGTGCGAGCGCATGGCAGGCGACATTGCGCCGCTGGCCATCATGAACCGCTGCACGCTCTCGGTGGACGCGGCGCGCCCGCTGTGGGTGCGCGGCGACGCGCCCTCGCTGGAGCGCGCGCTTGCCAACCTGATTCAGAACGCCATCGAGCATGGCGGGCCGGGTTGCGACATTCAGGTGCGGCTGTGGGAGCCCTCGGGCTTCGAGGTGCTCGACTCCGGCCCGGGCATTCCAGAGGCCGACCGCGAGCGCGTGGTGGCGCCCTTTCACCGGCTGGTGCCGCGCGGTCGCGGCGCGGGGCTGGGGCTGCACCTGGTGGCGGAGGTGGCGCGCCTGCACGGCGGGCAACTGACCATCGGGTCGAGCGAATCGGGCGGGGCCCGCATGCGGCTCGAACTGAACCTGGTGGCCTGAAAATCCACCCGCCATGAACCCCATCGACCGCCTGCCCGACCCCACCAACCTTGCCGGCGCGCAAGCGCTGATCGTGCGCGTGCAGGCCTTGCTGGCCGCGCAAGGGCTCGCGCTGCGCGCGCCGCCACCCGAGCCCACCACCTGCTGCGGGCGCGGCTGCAACGGTTGCGTGTGGGAGGGCTGGCTCGCGGCGGTGAACTACTGGCGCGACGATGCATCGCTGATCTGGGGCGATGGCGCCGCCCAGCGCGACTGAATCCGCTACCTGCGCGGCTGCGTCTGCGGCTGGCTCAAGCCGCCGGCGCCGACATCGCTTCGCGCGCAAAGCCAGGCAAGCTGCGCAGCACCTCCTGGCACCGGTCGCACAGCAAGTCTGTCCCGGCATCGGCCGTCACCGTCGCCTCATGCCGCCAGCACCTGGCGCAGCGCAGCGCGGCGGTTCGCCGCACCTTGATGTCGACCGTGCTGCTTTCCTTCAGGCCCACGTCCGCCACCATGAAGACCGACGCCAGCTCCGAGCGCAGCGGCGACAGCGCGTCGATGACCTGCGCAGGCGCCTCGATGACGATGCTCGCCTCGCTCGATCGACCGATGGTGCCGCTCGCGCGCACGTCTTCAATCGCCTTCATCACGCCGGGGCGCAACTGCTTCACCAGCCGCCAGAAATCGCCGGCATGCGACATGTCGATGCGGGCCGGCGCGGCTTCGTCCCAGGTGTGAACGAACACGCTGTCGTCGTTGGAGTCGAACAGCACAGCCCACGCTTCCTCGGCCGTGAAGCTGAGCACCGGTGCCGCCAGCAGCAGCAGGTTGCGCAAGATGACGTGCAGCGCCGTCTGTGCGCTGCGCCGGTCGTGGCCGTCGCGTGCGCCGGCATACAGCCGGTCTTTCAGCACGTCCAGATAGAAGCCGCCCAGCTCTTCGGCGCAGTAGCCGTGCAGCAGCCGCGTCACCGCCACGAAGTCGTAGTCCCGGTAGCCCTGGCGGCACTGCGCCACCAGCTCGGCGCAGCGCGCCATGGCGTACTGGTCGACCGGCGCCAGGCGGTGCGCGGGCACGGCGTGGGCGGTGGCATCGAAGTCCGACACGTTCAGCAGCAGAAAGCGCACCGTGTTGCGAATGCGCCGGTACATCTCGACCACGCGGTCCAGAATTTCGCTGGACACCGAGATGTCGGTCGCGTAGTCGGTGCTGGCCACCCACAGCCGCACGATGTCCGCGCCGCGCGTGCTGGCCACCTCCTGCGGGCTGACCGTGTTGCCCAGCGACTTGCTCATCTTCTTGCCGTGCGCGTCCACCGCAAAGCCGTGGGTCAGCACGGCCTTGAAGGGCGCATGGCCGTCGGCCGCGCAGCCCGTCATGAGCGAGGAGCCGAACCAGCCGCGGTGCTGGTCGGAGCCCTCCAGGTACAGGTCGGCCTGGCCGCCGGGAGCCTCCGGGCGGCGCGGGTCTCTGTAGACCGTGGCGTGTATGGAGCCGGAGTCGAACCACACGTCCAGCGTGTCCGCCAGCTTTTCGTACGCGGCTTCGTCTACCCCCAGGTCGGCCGGGCGCAGGCGGGTCCAGGCGGCAACGCCTTCGCGCTCGATGCGCTGCGCCACCTCTTCGACGAGGCGTGCGGTCTCGGGGTGCAAAGACCGGTCGCTGCGCTTCACGAAGAACGCCAGCGGAACGCCCCACGAGCGCTGGCGCGACACGCACCAGTCGGGCCGCCCGTCGATCATCGCTTCCATGCGCGAGCGGCCCGACGCGGGGTAGAACGGCACGTCTCTGATGGCCTCGCGCGCGGTCTCGCGCAGGGTGCGCGCATCGCCGCTCGCACGGCGGTCCATGCCGATGAACCACTGCGTCGTCGCGCGAAACAGAATCGGTGTCTTGTGGCGCCAGCAGTGCGGGTCCGAATGGTCGATGTGCGCCTGCCGCAGCAAGGCGCCGTTGGCCGCCAGCATCTCGAAGATGGCCGCACTGCCTTCCTGCAGCGCCATGCCGCCCAGGGTCGGCAGGCCGGGCACGAAGCGGCCCGCACCGTCGATCACGTTGTCGCCGGAAATGCCCAGGCCGCGGCACAGCTCGAAGTCTTCCGCGCCGTGGGCCGGCGCCAGGTGAACCAGGCCGGTGCCGGTGTCGAGCGACACAAAGTCGGCCGCCACCACCGGCACTTCGGCCTCCAGCAACGGATGCGCGAGCATGAGGCCGACAAGCGCGCTGCCAAGCGCCACGGCGCAGAGTTCGTGGTCCGTGCCCAGCGCCTGGAGCAATGCCGCGGTGCTTTCCACGGCCAGCACCAGCAGGCCCTTGGGCGTGTCGTACAGGCCATAGCTGGCGTTCGGGTCGACGCCCACGGCCTTGTTGCCCGGCAGCGTCCAGGGCGTGGTGGTCCAGATGGCCAGGCGTGCCGGTTCGTTCGGCTTGTGCGGCATGGGCTGCCATTGAAAGCGCGACGCGAAATCGACCGCGTCCAGCACGCGCAAGCCGACATAGGCCGTCGTCGAGCGCCGGGGCGCGTATTCCAGCTCCGCCTCGGCCAGGGCCGACTGGCAATCGACACACCAGTTCACCGGCTTCTGCCCGCGAAACAGCAGACCGCGCTGGCGAATGCGGTCCAGAAAGCGAAGCTCGTTGGCCTCGGTCTCGAAGTCCATGGTGCGAAAGGCATGCGCCCAGTCGCCCAGCAGGCCCAGGCGCAGAAAGTCTTTCTTCTGGCTCTGCGTCTGCTGCAGCGCGTAGTCGCGGCACAGCTGCTGCACCTGTTCCGTCGGCAGGCCCCGGCCGTGGGTCTGTTCGATGCGGTGCTCGATGGGCATGCCATGGCAGTCCCAGCCGGGAATCCACTGCGCATCGAAGCCGTCGAAAAAGCGGCTCTTGAAGACCATGTCCTTCAGCACCTTGTTCACCGCGTGCCCGATGTGGATGTCGCCGTTCGCATACGGCGGCCCGTCGTGCAGCACGAACGGCACCCGCCCGGCCGCGGCGGCGCGCATGCGCTCGTAGATGCGCTGGTCGGCCCAGCGCTGAACCAGCCCGGGCTCGCGGCGGGGCAGGTCGCCCTTCATCGGAAACGGGGTCTTCAGCAGGTTCAGGGTGTCTTTGAGTTCTGTCATGGAGCGGTCGTGCGGTTGAAGGTGCGGGAAACCAGGGGCAACGAAGGGCAAGGCGCGGCGGCCCAGACACCGGCCGACTGCATGAAGCGGTCGGCCGCCGCCAGTTGCGTGGCGCAGATCCATTCGTCCGGCTGGTGCGCCTGGGCAATGGCGCCGGGGCCGCACACCACGGTGGGTATGCCGGCCTGCTGAAAGAAGCCCGCCTCGGTGCCGAAAGGCAAATCGGCCTCGGGCCACAGCGCGCCGAGCTGGCGTGCGACCGACACCGCCGCGGCGTTGTTGCGCGTGGAGAGCGCCGGCACGCCCGCCACCTGCACCGCATCGACGGTGACGCCGGCGGGCAAGTCCATCAAGGCTTGGCGCACGGCGTCGTGCACCAGCGCCACGGCCGCTTCGTCCTGCGGGCGGAACTCCCAGAGCACCTCGCAGCAGCCCGGCACGATGTTGATGGCGGTGCCGCCATCGATGCGTCCGATGTTCAGCGTGGCCTCGCTGCCCTGGCTGGCAAAGCTGCGGCGCAGCCCGGCCAGGCAGGTGACCAGATAGGCGGCGGGCTCGATGGCGCTGGCGCCGAGCGAGGGGTCGCTCGAATGCGCGGGCAGCCCGCTGAACAGTGCCCGGTGCCCGAAGAAGCCCCGGTGCCTCACGCCGATGCGCATCTGCGTCGGCTCGCCGATGATGGCCAGCGCGGGCGCCGCCACCAGTGTCTGCAAGCGGCTCACGAGCCTGGGAACGCCCAGGCACCCGATCTCTTCGTCGTAGGAAAAGGCCAGGTGAATCGGGCGGCTCAGCGTGCGCCGCTGCCATGACGGCACGGCCGACAGGCAGGCCGCGATGAAGCCCTTCATGTCCGCCGCGCCGCGGCCGTGAAAGCGACCGTCGCGCTCCACCAGCGTGAACGGGTTGGCGCTCCAGTTCTGGTCGGCCACGGGCACCACGTCGCTGTGCCCCGACAGCACCATGCCGCCCGCCACGTCAGGCCCGATGCTGGCCAGCAGGTTCGCCTTGCGTGCGTCTTCGCTGTGCACCAGATGCACCTTCACCCGGTGCGCCGCCAGGTAGTCCGCAATCCAATGGATCAGCTCCAGGTTGGAGCGATGCGACGTGGTGTCGAACGCCACAAGCGTGCGCAAGACGTCGACGGTGGTCATGCCATGGAAGACGGTCATCTTGTGCTTCGAGCGTCATGTGAACAGGTGCGACTGCGGTGCGGCTGCCGCCGTGCCAAATAGCGACTGGCGCCGGCTAGAAAGAGCAGCAGGCGGTGCAGGTACAGCGGCAGCGAAACGGGCTGCGCGTTGCCGGCCGCGCAGGCTGGCGCTGGAACGTCTGTGCTGGCTGGGCGGAAGGTGTGCGTCATGTGAGGGCCTCGCTGTGCACTGCAGCATGGCAGGGGGCCTCACCGTGATATTGGCGAAAATTGAATGACGCCGAGTCAGATGTTCATCGCGTCGAGCAGCCGCTGGTATTCGTTCATGGCGAGGGACTGCAGCGAGGAAAGATAGCCAGGGTCTGTCGTTAACTCTGGCTCCATAAATCCGAATTTCGCCAAGCTCAGCCAATGTTCGATCTGAAGTTGGATTTCCGCTGCGTGGTTGGCCTCGTCCAATGTGTCCGATGCGCCGAATGACGAGGCAATGTGCGGTATGCGCGGCTCGCCTTGCGGCATCAGGCAGGTCCAGACAAGTCCGTGCCGTTCCTCGGCAGGGAACATCGTGAGGCTGAAACATTTTGCCGTCTTGGGTGCGAGCTTCTCCGGGACCTCGACGCACTGCCCCGCGGCACCGAAGCGCAGGCCGTGGTAGGCGCACACCAGCTGCTCGCCTTCGATGCGGCCGCTGCTCAGCGGCAGGCCGCGGTGCGGGCACATGTCGCGCGCAATGCGCACGCCCTCGGCCATGCGGTAAACGGCCAGGCGCAGGTTCAGCAACACCACCTGCCTGGGCCGGGCGGTGACCTGGTCGACGCGGCCCACCGGAAACCACTGCTTGGCCAGCACGGGCCAGTCTTGCGCGGCAAAGTCGCAGTTGGGCGGCAGAAACCCGTCGGGCAGAGCGCCGGATCCAGAGGGGCCAGCGGTTCCCGCCTCTCGCTGTGGAAAGGCCATGCCCGGCCTATCTGACCAGGCCGATGCGGATGCGCCGGTTGTGCTGCCCCTTGTTCTCTATCTTCAGAATGCGCAGCGGTGCCGACTGCGAGGTTTTCGTCAGGTGCGTGCCGCCGCAGGCTTGCCGGTCGAGCCCGACGATTTCGATGATGCGCGTGCTGCCGTCGTCCTGGCTCGGTGGCGCCACGGAACGGCTGCGCAACACGCCCGGCTCGCCCGCCAGTTCGCTCGCGTTCAGGTACACCGCGTTCACCTGCAGCCCGTCGCCGATGAGGGTGTTGAGCGCGGGCTCCAGCTTGCGCAGGTCGTTGTTGTCGGCTTCGGGCAAATCGAAGTCGATGCGGGCCGTGCCGTCGGCCGCCATCTGCACGCCCGTGACCAGCGAGCCCTCGAAGCGCTGGTACACCAGCGCATTGAGGATGTGCAGGCCGGTGTGCAGCTGGCTCATCAGCAGGCGGAAGGCCGGGTCGACGCGGGCGACGACTTGTTCAGCCGGCACGGCGGCGGTGTCTGCTTCGTCGAAGCAATGCCACGCATTGCCGCCTTCCATTTCGATGCGGGCGATGGCGACCTTGCCGCCGTTCCATTGCAGCGTGCCGCGGTCCGCCAGTTGCCCGCCGCCGCCGGGATAGAAGAAAGACCGGTCGAGCAGCACGGCGCCAGGGCGGCGCGCCACCACGTGGGCGTCGAAGCTGAAGCAGTCGGGCTGGGTATGGCAAAGATAAGGGGACATGAATGCCTCCGTGGCGCAAGGTTTACGAAAACCGGCGCGCGGTCACGATGCCGACCAGAATCACGGCGCCCCCCACGAACTCCGGAATGCTCAGGTACTCGTGGAACAGGTAGGCGCCCAGCACGGTCGCAATCACGGGCTGCACCAGCAGCGTGATGGAAGACAGCGCGGCGGGCAGCTTGGCCAGCGCATAGGCGATGAGGCCCTGCCCGCCCACATGGGACACCACGGCCAGCGCCAGCAGCATCAACATGCCTTGCGCCGTGTGCGGCACCAGCGATTCGCCGCGCAGCAGCGTGATGGGCAGCAGCACCATCAGCGTGCCCACGCTGCTCCACGCCATGACGGTCATCGTTCGGTAGTTGGAGCGCACGAGGCTCACCGCCAGCAGGTACGAGCCGTAGAACACCGCCGTCAGCAAGCCCAGCAGGTTGCCGGTCATGTAGCTGGAGCCGAAGTCCAGCCGGTGGCCGATCAATATGAACGCGCCGGCCAATGCGAACAGCATGCCGAACATGAAACCCGAATTGAATTTCTTGCCCAGAAATACGCGCGAGCCGAGCACCACGAAAATGGGCGCCAAATTGGCCAGCAAATTCGAATTGGCCAGCGTGGTCAATGTCATCGACCAGTGGTACAGCGCCAGATTGCCTGAAAAAATGAACCCGACCAATATCAGCTTGATCGGAATTACCGGCACCTTGTCGAGCGCCTGAGTGAACGTGCCCACAGGCTCGGCTCTTGCGGCAAGCCTGTCGAGCAAGAAGAAGATGGGAATGGCCAGCGCCACCCTGTAAACCGCGCTGGCGGTCGGGGGCAATTCGCTGTGTCTCAAAAAAACGCCGCCCAGCGCCAAGGCGCCCGCGCCGAACAGCAGCGCCATGAAGGACAGAAAATTGCTTTTGGATGCGGCCGGCAGGGCAATGTATGTCGTCATTTTTAATTCAGGCACGACCGGTCTCCGTCGGTCGTGCCAGTCTGTTTGTTCGTTTGTTTTGAATTTCAATCAGGCCGGGGGTGAATGGCTAATGCGCTTCAAATCCTTCGACCACCAGCAGCTGCATGTCCGTGGCAGCACCATTTCTCAGCGTTCGTGCGTGCGTGTATTCCGGTGATTCGTAAAAAAGCCTGGCCGCGTCCACCGATTCGAATTCGAAAAGCACCACACGACGATCGTCCAGTGCGCCTTCCAGATGCATGCGTTCGCCTCCGCGCGAAAGAAACTTGCCGCCGAATTTTTCGATGATGCCGGGCGTGAGCTGTTTGTATTGGTTGTATTGATCCGGATCCACAATGGACATTCGGCCAATCAGATAGGCGACCATGGGCTGATCTTGCTGAACCTGTGGCTACACATACGCCAATTTGCGTTCCTGCGCGACGCCGGATTGCAGCAGGGCCGAATCCAGCACGTCCCACAGGCCGGTGAGCGAATCCAGAAAATCGTCCGCGCCTTCAATCACCAGGTGGGCGTATTCCGTTTCCAAGGCCAATTCGACCGCTGTGCGGGCGTTTTGCTCGTGATGCTGTTCGGCACCCACCTCACCCCAATGTTCCAGCAGGTAATGCATTTCGGGCACGTCGAGGCTGGCGTGGTAAATACCGCTGTCCACCAGGCAATACTTTTCACCTGGAATCAATTGCTTGTTGGAGATCATTTCCAGCGCCAGCGTGGTGCCGAGATTGCGGTAGGTGTTTTCGATGTCCGTCAGCTTGCGGTGCTCGAAAACGCCAATGGCTTTTCGCACCTGGGCGGTCATGCCGGTTGCCATGTCGTAGCCGGGCAGCGAGCCGAGCAATTGATTGGAAAAGTCCTTCAGCTTGGCCTCGACCTGCGCCTGGTTGTAGAGGTCCGCAAACACGGGCCGCTCGGCCGACTGGTTGACGATGTAGCCCGCCATGGTGGCCAGCTCGGGGCCGTGGCCCGACTCGCTCTCCACGATTTCTTCGAGCAGCTCGCTCTGGCGGTGCAGCCCGTGCGTTTTCAGCGCGGTCGGAAAATTCCAGCCCGGGCGGGTGGAGGCGCAAAAGCTCTGGATCTGGTGAAAAAGAGCGCCCACCACGGGCGGCTCGGGTTCGATCTTCACCCAATTCTTGAAAATTGGATGGGAATAGCAGCGATGATTTTCAACTCTCTCAACCAGATCGGAAATGGTAACGCTCATGACGTACTCCTAATTGCAGTCGGTTAAAAAATGCCGTGGAAATTTCATTACTTGCTTGCCAACAGCATGCGGCCCCCAGGGTGGTCGAGAATTTCGACCCTGACATTCGTGAATCCGGCGCGGAACATCTTTTCAGTCCATTCGTCCTCGCTCAGGAGTTTTCTGGACATGAAATGGTTGTGCAAATGATTGAACGCAGCCGCAAATGGCTTTTCCCAGGTGGAGTGCGCCACGGGAATTGCGTCGACGATGATCAGCGTGCCTTTGATGGCGTGGTCGCAGCAGGCGCGCAGCAAGGCGTCGAGCGTTGCCTCTTCGGCTGGCAGCAGGTCGTGCATCACAAAGCCGGCGTGAATGATGTCGGCGTCCCGGATCAGGGCAGCGTCTTCCACCAGAATTTGAATGGGCGCGGTCACGAATTGCAGCCGGTCGCTCATTCCCGCTTCGCTGGCCGCGCGAACGGCCTGTTCGGTGGCGGACGCGCTCAGGTCGATGCCAATGCCGGTAGCGCCCGGAATTTTCTTGAGCATGCGAATAAGAAAACCGCCGGAGCCCGAGCCCAGATCCACAATTTTCTTCGGTGCCATGGCCACGATGGCATTTTCAGGCTGCGGGTAAAAGGACTTTTCACCCATCCATTTCGACGTGCGCGCCACCAGCCCGCCGCTGCGCGGGTATTTGGCCTGCGCCTCTTCATTGTTTTCGGAGAATTCTTTTGCGTTGTTGATCAACGGCGCGCAGGCGCGCAATGCCCAGGACAGATAGCCCACCTCGTTGATCAATTCGTCGAAATGGCTGCTGGCTTTGTAGGTGGCCGGTACCTGGGGATTCAGCACCTCGATGATTCCGGCTTTGCTCAGCGAATCGAGGTAAGCGGAAATGACCGACTCCTTGATGCCGCACGAGCGAGACGCCGTTGCGGCGTCCACCACGGGCGAATTCTGGAGAATTTCGATAATTCCGTATTCCGCACCTATTTCGAGCAGGATTGCCGAGCCAGCGAGCGAAGAACCGGTAATGCCGCGATCAACATTTTGCATGGGTCACCTGTGAGTTCAATACCATTGAAAACCAATTGATTACATTGCAGAAAACTGAGCCATTGGGTTGCACGATAGACAGCGCGCTGAGGCCCGTATTGGCAAAAATTGCGCAGCGCAGCATGGGCGGAAAAAATCTGAATAAGCCGGTAAGCCCGAATACCGCGCGAGCGGTGTCGCACAGGCCCACGCACGCGCGCGGCCTGCCGAGCAGCAGCGCCTCAGCGAAAAACGATGGCCTTCAGCGCATGGCGCGAAGGCAGCGGCAAAGCGGCAGAAAGGCCCGCGGCAGGCCCGCTCAGCAGGTCCGCGCGCGCACGTACTGCAGGGGCGTCATGCCGAAGGTGCGTTTGAAATGCCGGGTGAGGGCGCTCTGGTCGTAGAAGCCGCTGGCCACGGCGGCCTCGATCAGCGGCCGGCCGGCGGTGAGCAGCGCAATGGCCGCCCTGAGCCGCAGCTGCGTCAGGTAGGTGTGCGGCGTCAGCCCGATGCTGCGGTTGAAGGCGCCGATCAGCTGAAACGGGGTGAGCGCGGCGGTGGCCGCCATCTGTTCGAGCGTCAATCGCTCCGCGTAGGCGTCGTGCAGCAGCTCGAGCACGGGCGCCAGCACACGGGCGTCAGCGGGCACGGGCAGAACGCGCTGGCCCGGCTGCGCGTGGTTCTGGAACAGCGTGCCGAAGCTGTGCACGAACATTTCCTGCTGGCGCAACGGGTCGCTCTGGGCGTCGTTCCCGTCGAAGGCGCGATGCAGTTCCAGAAAGCTGTCGATGAGCTCCGGGTCGCAAAAGACGTTGTCGCCGAAGTACCGCGTCTGGTCGATGCCCAGCGTGGTCATCAGGTGCCGGATGCCGGGCTCGGCCAGGTAGAACGAGCGATAGCGCCAGCGCGCGCTGCCGCCCATGCGGCCCGAGTGGGGCTCGGCCGGGTTGAACACCAGCAGTGCTTGCTGTTGGGCAACCCCGGTGCGCCCGCGGCTCTTGAACTCCGACCCGCCGACCTCGGTGACCGCAATCACGAAGGAGTGGTGCACGTGGGGCGCGTACTCGTGCGTCGTGAAATCCGCATGCAGCATGTCCATGCCGGGCAGTTCCGGCGCGTGCCAGTAGCGCGATGTGTTCAGCGGGTCCAGCTTGGCCAAGGAAGCCTCCGTTTGGATCAGCGGTTGCAATGCCTTTGCGCATTCGGCCGATGGCGTGGCACCTGTTTGGTGAGCCTGGTGGCCGCGCGCTTGGCGTTGTGTATTCCAAAGACTGCATCGCGACAAGGTGGGCGGTGCACCGCCAGATCGCCATGTCTCGGGCACGCAAAGGCTGTGCCATTGTGTCGCTTTGCGGGGCGATGTAAGGCCGTTTGTGGGTGTCGAGTGGGTCAAGGAAGCGTTCAGGGCGACGCTCACGCCGACGGGGTGCCTTGCTCCGCGAATGTCCCCCGGGGCTTCGCCCCTCCTCCTTTATTTCGCTGCGCAAGGCACCCCATCGGCGTGAGCGTTTTCAGAGCAGTCGTTGATCAGCGGAACACCAGCAGCGTGCCCTGGTGCACAGGGCGTCGGGTACTCCCCGCAGCGAAATAAAGGAGGAGGGGCGAAGCCCCGGGGGACATTCGCGGAGGGGAGTACCCGGCGGCCTGTGCACGCGCCCTGAACAAGATCCGGCGCCCTGTGCACACGCCCTGAACAAGACCCGGAATGGCACGCGCGCAAGCCAGGCTAGCGTTGCTGCCAGAACCCGCGATGCGTAGCGATCATTTCTTCCACCACCTCAGGCACCGGCCCGATGACTTCGATATTCTTCTGCCCCCGCGCGAACACCTCGCGGCATGGCAGGCTCAGCGTCGGGTTCTCGGGGTGGTCGCCTGTGAGCACAAGCAGCGCCGACTCTTCCGCCCCGTACACCACCCGCCCGATATGCGCCCAGTAGCTGGTGCCCGCGCACATCGCGCAAGGCTCGAAGGTCGTCACCAGCGTGCATTGCCACAGGTACTCCGGCGGCCAGTTCTGCGCGGCGTGGCGCGCCAGCGTGGCCTCGGCATGCTGCACCGTGTCGATGTTGCCCTGCTCGGCAAGAACAGTTTCGCCGTCGGGCGCCACCAGCACCGCGCCAAAAGGGTGGCGGCCCATCGCCATCGCGCGCCGGGCCACCTCGTTGGCGCGGCGCAGCGCGCGAATGATCTGGTCTTGGTTCATCCGCGAATCATTGCGCGAATCACTGGTTCTGGGAACCGCGATGCGCCCAGCCCGTGGTGTGCTTTTCAATGACGCTGAACAGCTCGTACATCAGCATGGCCATGGCGCCCACCACCATCAGGCCCGCGAAGGCCAGGCCCATCTGCATGGACGAGCCGGCCGAAATCAGCAGGTAGCCAATGCCTTCGTTGGCGGCCGTCATCTCGCTCACCGTGGTGCCCACGAAGGCCAGCGTGATGGCCACCTTGAGCGAGCCGAAAAAGTACGGCATGGAGCGCGGCAGGCCGATCTTCATGAGCACGTCCCAGCGCTTGGCGCCCAGCACGCGCAGCACGTCTTCCAGCTCGGGCTCCAGCGTGGCCAGGCCGGTGGCAATGTTGACCATGATCGGGAAGAAGCTGATCAGAAACGCCGTAAGAATCGCAGGCCCCGCGCCAATGCCGAACCACACCACCAGAATGGGCACGAACGCCGCCTTGGGCAGCGCGTTGAAGGCCGTCATCAGCGGGTAGAGGGCCGCATACGCCAGGCGCGAACTGCCGATCACAAAGCCCAGCAGCACGCCCACCACAATCGCCAGGCCAAAGCCCGCCATCGTGACCCAGAAGGTGCGCCACGCATGGCCCGCAATGATTTCCTTGTATTCCCAGAACTGGCTCCAGATGCGCGAGGGGCTCGGAAAGATGAAGTCCGAAATCTCGAAGCCCGCACACACGATCTGCCACAGCATCAGCACCGCCAGGAGCAGCAGCCACGGCGACCAGCGTTCGATTTGCTTGGTGTTTTTCATGGCGCGCTTTCAGTGAGATGCCGCTGCGGCGGTGGGGTTGGCACCGGCACCGGCACTGGCACTGCCGCGCATCGCACCGATGTGGCCGCGCAGCTCCAGCACGATGTCGGTGAACTCCTTGGTGTAGGTCAGCTCCAGCTCGCGCGGGCGCGGCAGCTCGATGTTGCGCTTCACCACGAAGCGGCCCGGGCTCTTGCTCATCACGTACACCGTGTCCGCCAGAAACACCGACTCGCGCAGGTCGTGCGTCACCAGAATCACGTTGAACTGCTGCTCGGTCCACAGGTCGCGCAGGATGCACCACAGCTCTTCGCGCGTGAACGCGTCGAGCGCGCCGAAGGGCTCGTCGAGCAGCAGCATCTTGGGCTCGTGGATGAGCGCGCGGCAAATGCTCGCGCGCTGCTGCATGCCGCCGGAGAGCTGCCACGGAAACTTGTCTTCATAGCCCGCCAGGCCCACCTTCTGCAGCAGCCTGCGCGCGCGCTCCACGTACTCCTTGCGCTTGGCCTTGAAGCTGGAGCGGTAGGGCTCGACGATTTCCAGCGGCAGCAGCACGTTGTCGACCGTGGTGCGCCACGGCAGCAGCGAGGGCGCCTGAAAGGCCATGCCCGAGATCTTGAGCGGGCCGGTCACCGGCTGGCCGTCGATGCGGATGCGGCCCATCGAGGGCATCTTCAGCCCGGTCGTGAGCTTCATGAAGGTCGACTTGCCGCAGCCCGAGGGACCGACGATGGCGATGAATTCTCCGCGCTGCACCTTCAGGTCGATGGCCTCGACCGCGAAGTGGTTCTCGCGCAGCAGCTCCTCGTTGTAGGCGAGCCAGACGTCCTGGAAGTCGACGAAGGGAGGAGAGGTTGGGGTGGGGGTGGGGGTGGAGGTAGGGGAGGTGTCCGCCATCACTGGCCTTTCAGGGTTAGGGAACGAGGGCGGGAAAACACACGCGAAAACACACGGGAAATCGCAAGGGAAAACGCAGGATGCAGGCGCGCTGGCCGCGCAGCAAACGACGATCTGGGCATGTGGAAGAACTCCCTCGCGGTTGAATGGCTGAACCTGTTGATGTGCCGCGGCCCGGTGGGCGTCGGGAGCAATTTTCGGGCGGGTTTCAACCACTGAACGCTTCTACTCCGCGGGCATTCAAGCATGTTTTGTACCCGCGTGGTGCATGCGCGGGGCCGTAGAAAAGGCGAGCGGAATGACGCGCGTTTTGGCCCGCATGAAGGCGGCGGCGAGAGGTTGGGAACGACGTGGCATGCAACGAACTCCGGGCGGTTGGTGGTGGTGGCAGTCGACACACGCGGCCGGTGTTTTCAGGAAGGCGTGAGCGCCGGTCCTGAAGTCGCCATGCTGCGCAACCGAGGCGCTGGACCGGTCGGCTGCATGCAGGTGGCTGCGTGCTTCAGGAGCAATTTCCGACGGTGGGCATGCGGGACGCCAACCGATGAACGCTTCTACTCCGCTGTTGTTCAAGCACTATTCGCGCCATGCTTTGTGCACCTTTTTTGCGCTCAATTCTGTATACAAAACTCTCTTTGTCTGCGGCACTGTGAAGTCTTTACCGCGCCGCACCAAGGCGCCCCAGCCATGCCCCAATGAAGTTCGACCGGGTTGCAGGGACAAGCATCAAGGAGTTGCTTGTGGCGGTGGGCCGGCGCATCATCCGCCGCGGGAGTAGAAGCGTTCACCGGTGCAAGGTACTGACAGTGCCTCTCATGCGCCGGCCGGGAATTGCTCTTGAAATTTTCAACTTCAAGGAACGCAATTGACCGCTGACAACACCGGCCTCGCCGAGCTGCAAAAAGAATCGCGCATGGGCGCCATGGGCTCCACCGACACGATGCGCGAAGTGCGCCGCATCGACCTCTCCAACTTTGCAACCCGCCAGGCCGACATAGCCGACCAGCTCTGGGACGCGGCCGTGGATGTGGGCTTCTTTCAGCTGGAGAACCACGGCATAGAGCCCGCGGGCATTGACCATGCCTTCGAGATGGCCGAGCGTTTCTTCGCGCTGCCCGACGACGTGAAGGCGAAGTACCCGCTGAAGAAGGCCGTCAATGCGGGATGGGAGAGCAGGGCACAGGTGCGCCCTTCCACCGGCACGCCGGACCAGAAGGAGAGCTACCAGCTCACCCGGCCGCACATGGGCGACCTCTGGCCGACAGAAAGCGAGTTGCCCGGCTTCAGGCAAGGCATGCTGGCCTTCGAGCGCCAGAGCTGGGAGGTGAGCATGCGGGTGCTCTCGTGCTTCGCGATGAAGCTGGGCTTCGGCCCCGCATTCTTCGAGCGCGCGCACGACCAGGATGCGTACAGCTACCAGAGCACGCTTCGCCTGCTGCACTACTTCGCCATTGCGCCCGAAGCACAGGACCAGCTGGGCCTGTGGCGCGCCGGTGCGCACACCGACTTCGACTGCCTCACGCTGCTCTACCAGCGCAAGGGCCAAGGTGGCCTGGAGGTGTGCCCCGGCAAGGAAATGGAAGCGCAGGCGTGGACCCCGATCGAGCCGCACGACGACGTGATCACCTGCAACATCGGCGACATGCTCATGCGCTGGAGCGACGATCGCTTGCCGAGCAACTTTCACCGCGTGAAGAACCCGGCCGCCGGGGAGTACAGCGGGCCGCGCTACAGCATCGCCTTCTTCGCGCAGGCCAATCGCGATGCCGTCATCGAAGGGCCCGCGAGAAAGTACCCGGCGATCACGGCCGGTGACTACCTGAACCAGCGGATCGCCGCTAACTTCAAGGCGTACTGAACGTGACAAGGGCCGGCATGGCTGCCGGCCCTTGTCACTGAAGCGTGCCTGCGCCTTCGTCGTCGCGTTGCAGAGTTACTTGCGCAGGATGCCGCTGAGTTCACCCGCCGGCGGCAGCATCGATGCGGTCCACACCGCATCGGGGCTCACGCGTGTCTTGGTGTTGAACGCGTCGGACACCTGCGAGGCCATCAGCGACATGCGCCCCGCATTGACCGCGCCAAAGCCTTCGGCGCGCGCATCAGGGCTGTTGATGACGGTGTCGATGGCCAGTTGCAGGCGGCGCGTTTCGAGCTTGCTGTCGACGATGCCGTCGCGCGCCTTCACCGACTCGATGGCCACCGCCGGATTGGCAATGACTTCCTTCGCGCCCTTGGCAAAGGCCGAGAGGAACTTCTTCACCGCCTCCGGGTGCTCCTTGATGAGCTTGGGCGACGCGATGATGACGTTGCCGTACAGCTTCACGCCGTAGTCGGGGTACGGAAGAATCACCACGTCGGCCGCCTTGGCGCCGCGCGCTTCCAGGTTGAGCAGCGAGGTGAAGGTG
The DNA here is from genome assembly GCF_046156345.1 of Variovorax sp. H27-G14. Taxonomy (NCBI): domain Bacteria; kingdom Pseudomonadati; phylum Pseudomonadota; class Betaproteobacteria; order Burkholderiales; family Comamonadaceae; genus Variovorax; species Variovorax sp. H27-G14. The sequence continues at coordinate 157,930 of NZ_JAYLVN010000013.1, read as the reverse complement.
AAGCCGGTGATGGCGTCGACGTCGCCGCGCAGCAGCATGGTTTCGCGCAGCGTCGGGTCCATGGCGGTCCAGTTGACGGCGCCTACGTTGTTGGCCTTGGCAAAGATGGGGAACGCGCGGCGGCCCGCGTCGAACACCGGCGCGCCCAGCTTCTTGCCCGACAGGTCGGCCGGCTTGGTGATGCCGCTCTTCTTGAGCGCCATGACCGAGGCCGGCGTGTTGTTGTAGACCATCATCACGGCCACCGGCTTGTTGGGGCTGTCGGGGTTGTTGGCGTGGAACTCCATCAGCGCGGCCAGGTCGGCAAAGCCCATGTCGTACGCGCCCGAGGCCACGCGCGTGACGGTGCCGCCCGAGCCGTTGCCCGCGTCGATGGTCACGTCCAGGCCGGCGGCCTTGAAGTAGCCCTTGGCGGCGGGGTGAAGAAACAGCGCGGCCGGCCCTTCGAAGCGCCAGTCGAGCTGGAACTTGATCGGCGTCGGGGACTGCGCAAAGGCCGAGGGCAGGCCGAAGCTGAGGGCCGAGGCGGCGAGGAAGGACTGGAGCAGGTGGCGCTTGTTCATGCGGGATCGGTCCGTGAGGGGTGAATGCGAAAGAGTCGGTCACATTCAAGCAAAAACGGTGCCCGCACGGGATTGGTGCGAACCCTCTGGGTGACTCGAAGTGGTGCGATATCTGCACCTTGCGTGGGAAATCCCTTCAATTTCAGGGGTCGGCTGCACCCAAAACAAGCCGATACGGGTCGCAGCGACACCAATGCGCAAGCGCGAAAGTGCTAGGGCACTGCCCCTGCCCCCCCGCCGAGGGGCCGGCGCTGCCTTGGCCTACACGCGGTGCCTGCGCCACCCCACAAGGCCGGGGGCGCGGGTTCGGCCCCAATAAGGGCTTGGCAATTCGTTGCCTACCCCCTCACCCTTTACCTGAAAGACCGCCATGGCAGACGATGCAAAGACCCCTTCCCAACTGGCCGACGATGCCAAGGCCGTTGCCGGTGACGCCGCGCAGGCGCTGCGCTCGGGCCTGAACGATGCGAAGGCCACGGCCGGCGACGCGCTGGACACCGCCCGCGGCGTTGCCGCCGATGCCAAGGACGTGGCCGCCGACGCTGTCGACACCGGTCGCGCCTATGCCCGCAATGCCGTCAACGAATCGGGCAAGAAGATCTCCAGCCTGAAAGAGCAGGCCGCCCAGTGGCAAGCCTCCTGCGAAAAGCAGATTGCTGCAGAGCCGGTGAAGGCCGTGCTGGTCGCTGCGGCCGGCGGCGCGTTGCTGACGGGGCTGCTGCTGGCATTCGCGCGCTCGGGCCGCCGCTACTACGACTGATCTACGACTGATCTGCGACTGATCTGCGCTTGAGCTGCGGCCGATGAGCGATGGCCGCCGCTCGCTTTTTCACTCGATTTCCATAAAGGACGTGCCCGATGGAACCCATGAAGCCCATGAAGGGAATGAAGCCGATGGCCCCCATGACGCCGATGGCAGAACCTGACAACAGCTGGTGGCCGCAAGGCCTGTCGAATCCGTCGAGCACGGGCGGGCAGAACGGCATTCGCTACGCCTTCTTCCCTGAGCAGCGCAGGTTGGTCGTCGAGCAGAGCGGCAAGGTCAGGCAGTACGACACCGGCAGCCACCGCATCTCCGGCGTCAGCCAGCAGCAGCACAACGCGGAAGGCGGCGCACCCACGTTCGCCAGCCAGGACGGGCCTGTGGACCTGGCTTCGCTGAAGGAAGTCGGCCAGCAGCGCTGACTTTTGCCCGCGCCTCACGAACCTTCATCGCGCCTTGCGCGTTGGCTCGGCGTCGCCCTCTGCGTGGCGATGGTGGCTGCGGCAGGCGCAGTGGCGACCGGCGCAGTGCAGATCCCCGAGCGCTTCAACCCCTGGGCGCCGCTCGACGTGGCGGCCGTGCCCAACATGCTCACTGGCTTCAAGCTCGCGCGGGCGCGCAGCGAGCCAGAGCTTTGCCTGGCGGCGCTGGCGCGCACGGGCATGCAGTACGACTTGCTGCCCGACCGCGAAACGGGCACCGGTTGCGGCTTTCAGAACGCGGTGCGGCTGCGCAATGCCGGCGTGCGCCTGAGTCCCGCGCCTTCGCTGAGCTGCCCCATGGCGCTGTCCTTCCACATGTGGGCGGCGCACGTGCTGCAGCCCGCGGCGCATCAGCACTTCGGCCAGCCGGTGGCGGCCGTAGAACACCTGGGCAGCTATGCGTGCCGCAACATCAACCGCGGCAACGGCGCGGAGCCCGGCGCGGCCCGCAGCCGACACGCCACGGCCAACGCGCTGGACGTGGCGGGCTTCACGCTGGCCGACGGGCGCCGCATCACGGTGTCGCAGGCGTGGCCACGCGAGCCGCTTCAAGCCGCCAGCACGCCACCAGCGCTGCTGCTGCGCGACGCGCACACAGGCGCGTGCCGCTTCTTCGACGGCGTGCTCGGGCCGGACTACAACGCCGCCCACCGCGATCATTTCCATCTGGAGACCGGCGGCTACGGCATGTGCCGCTAGCGCTCACCTAGTTCACGCATTGCCCTGGGGCGGCGCGGTACCCCTGGCCTTGCGCGTGCCGCCGCCTTGCGCAACGAACTGCTTCAGCTCCTGCAGCCCGTGTTCGGTGATGCGCGTCACCACGACCACCTGCGGCGCCACGTAGGCACCCCGCAGTGCGGCCGGTGCAACGAACTCGGCCTCTACCAGCCCGGTGGCGGCCAGCACGGAGATGCGCCGCACATCCTCCGGGCGCTCCAGGCGAAGCGGAAAACGGGCGTGCTGGAGCCGCATCAGGCAAAAGAGTGGCATTCGATCCTCCTGTGGCCCGGTGTTGTGTTCAGCCGCACCGGTCGGTCCCCCAAGGGGTGAGGTGAATGTAATCAAACGTCAGCATTTGGCAAAGCGATCGGGCTGAAGTGAGCGAGGCGGGTTCACCCATAATCCCTGCACGCGCCTTCCAGCGCGATGTTAACGCTACCATTCGAAGTGATTTTTGGAGTGCTTCCTTGACCCAGCAGAACGTTTCCGACCGCAGCGCGCGCCGGGGCAGCGGCGGCATCACGCTGAGCGACGTGGCCAAGCTCGCGGGCGTGTCGGCCATCACCGTGTCGCGGGCACTCAACACACCCGACCTGGTGTCGCCAGACACGCGCGAGAAGGTGCGCCACGCCGTGGAGCGCACGGGCTATGTGCCCAATCTGCTGGCCGGCGGGCTGGCCTCCAACCGCAGCCGGCTGGTGGCGGCTGTGGTGCCGACCATCGCAGGCCCGGTGTTCCTGGAAACCATTCAGGCCCTGACCGAAGCGCTGGCGGAAAAGGGCTACCAGCTCATGCTGGGCCAGAGCGGCTATGACAACTCGCGCGAAGACGCGCTGATCGACGCCATCGTCGGGCGCCGGCCCGACGGCATCGTGCTGACGGGCATCATGCGGTCGGCCGACGGCCGCAGGCGGTTGCTGGCCTCTGGCATTCCCGTGGTCGAAACCTGGGACCTCACGCCCACCCCCATCGACATGCTGGTCGGCTTTTCTCACGAGAAAGTGGGCGCGGCCACCGCGGAATTTCTGCACCGCAAGGGCTACCGCCGCCCGGCCATCGTGAGCGGCGACGACCACCGCGCCAGGCTGCGGCGCAGCGGCTTTGAGGAAGCCTGGAACGCCCTGGGCGGCGCCCCCGCGCTGGTGCACCACGTGCCGGCACCCACCACGCTCGGCAGCGGCCGTGCCGCGCTGTGCGAGCTGCTGGCGGGCCCGGTGCCAGTCGACGTGGTGGCGTGCAGCTCCGACGCGCTGGCGCATGGCGTCATCACCGAGGCACAGGCGCGCGGCCTGCGCGTGCCGCAGGACGTGGGCGTCATCGGCTTCGGCGACCTGGCCTTTGCGCGCGACGCCCATCCGTCGATCACCACGGTGCGCATCGACGGCACCGCCATCGGGCGGCAGGCCGCGCGCTTCATCGTCGAGCGCGCCGAAGGCCGCCCGGTCGAGCACAAGGTGCTGGACCTGGGCTTTTCCCTGATCGAGCGACAAAGCGCCTGAAAACCCGGTTGACGGCCGCCACGAGTGATGCTTAAGATCGAATGACAGCGCTAACATAAGCGCACTTTCAAAAATGCCACGTGGCGTTTTTGCCTTTGCCATTCGAGACAACGCATGACCTTCAGAAAAACCCCCGAAGAGCTTCGCTCGCACCGCTGGTACGGCGTGAAAGACCTGCGCGGCTTCGGCCACCGCTCGCGCACCGCGCAAATGGGCTTCAGCCGCGACGACTACCTGGGCAAGCCCGTCATTGCCATCCTCAACACCTGGAGCGACATGAACTCCTGCCACACGCACTTCAAGCAGCGTGTGGAAGAGGTCAAGCGCGGCGTGTGGCAGGCGGGCGGCTTTCCGGTGGAAATTCCGGCCATGAGCCTGGGCGAGGCCTTTCAGAAGCCGACCACCATGCTCTACCGCAACCTGCTGGCCATGGAAGCCGAAGAGCTCATTCGCTCCTACCCGGCGGACGGCGTGGTGCTGATGGGCGGCTGCGACAAGACCACGCCGGGCCTGGTGATGGGCGCGCTGGCCATGAACCTGCCGACCATCTTCGTGCCCGCCGGCCCCATGCTGCGCGGCGACTACAAGGGCACCGTGCTGGGCTCGGGCTCCGACACCTGGAAGTACTGGGCCGAGCTGCGCGCCGGCAACATCACCGAAGACGACTGGCAGGACGTGGAAGACGGCATTGCGCGCTCCCCCGGCACCTGCATGACCATGGGCACCGCCAGCACCATGACCAGCGCGACCGAGGCCATGGGCCTCACCTTGCCCGGTGCGTCATCGATTCCCGCCGTCGATTCGCGCCACGCCATGATGGCCACGCACACCGGCAAGCGCATCGTCGAGATGGTGTGGGAAGACCTGAAGCCGCTGGACATCCTCACGCCCGCATCGTTCGACAACGCCGTGACGGCCGTGCTGGGCCTGGGCGGCTCCACCAACGCCATCGTTCACCTCATCGCCATGGCCCGCCGAGCAGGTGTGCCGCTCGACCTGGCGCGCTTCGACGAGCTTGCGCGCAGCACGCCGGTCATTGCCAACCTGCGCCCCGGCGGCAAGTACCTGATGGAAGACTTCTTCTATGCCGGTGGCCTGCGTGCCTTTCTGGCCGAGATGGGCAGCCTGATCGACGGCAGCCAGATGACCTGCAACGGCAAGACGCTGGGCGAGAACATCGCGGGGGCGGAGGTGTACGACGCCGACGTCATCAAGCCGCGCGGCCAGGCGCTGCTGGAGAGCGGTGGCCTGGCGGTGCTGCGCGGCAACCTCGCGCCCCATGGCGCCGTGATCAAGCCGGCGGCCATGGAGCAGCACCTGCGCCGCCACACCGGCCCGGCGCTGGTCTTTCGCAACTACGACGACCTGGCCGCGCGCATCGACGCGCCCGACCTGCCGGTGACCAAGGACAGCGTGATCGTGCTGCAGAGCGCCGGCCCGCAAGGCGCGCCGGGCATGCCCGAATGGGGCCAGCTGCCTATTCCGCAGAAGCTGCTGAAAGAGGGCGTGCGCGACATGGTGCGCATCAGCGACGCGCGCATGAGCGGCACCAGCTACGGCGCCTGCGTGCTGCACGTCACGCCCGAGTCCCACGTCGGCGGGCCGCTGGCGCTGGTGCGCGACGGCGACATGGTCACGCTGGACATCGACGCGCGCCGCATCGACATGCAGGTGAGCGACGAAGAAATCGCCAGGCGCCGCGCCGAATGGCAACGGCCCATTCCCAAGTTCGGCCGCGGCTACGGCGTGATGTTTCTCAAGCACGTGCAGCAGGCGGACACCGGTTGCGACTTCGACTTTCTGGCGCCGGATTACGCCGAAGCCACCGGCAAGGACGAGCCCGAGATTCACTGACCGCCCCGAACAAAGAACGAGAGACAAAAAAGGAAAAGAGACATGGAGACAGACAAGCTCGATCGCCGACGCCTCGGCAAGCTCGCCGCACACCTCGCGGGGATCGCAGGGATCGCAGGGCTCGCGGGATTCGCACTGGTGGCGCTGCCATTCGCCGCAGCGGCGCAAACCGCCCCCGCCTGGCCCGCGCGACCGGTGACCTTCGTGGTGCCCTTCGCGGCCGGCGGCGGCACCGACATCGCGGCGCGCCTGCTCGCCGTGCGGCTCGGCCAGAAGTGGGGCCAGTCGGTGGTGGTGGACAACCGCACCGGCGCCGGCGGGCTGGTCGGCGCGGAGGCCGTGGCCAAGGCCAAGCCCGACGGCTACATGCTGCTCATCGGCAACGTGGGCACGCAGTCGATCAACCCCTCGCTCTACAAGATGCCCTACGACGCCGACAAGGCCTTCGCGCCGGTGTCGCTGTTCGCAGAGCTGCCGTTCGCCTTCGTGGTCAACCCCAACGTGCCGGCCAAAACGCCGAAAGAACTCGTCGCGCTGGCCAAGGCCTCGCCCGACAAGTTCACCTACGCCAGCTCGGGCAGTGGCGGCTCGCCGCACCTCACGGCCGAGATCTTTCAGCAGGCCACCGGCATCAAGTTGCTGCACGTGCCCTACAAGGGCGGCGGCCCGGCCATGGCCGACCTCATGGCCGGCCACGTCGACATGCTGTTCGCCTCCATCCTGGAGACCTCGGGCTATGTGAAGGGCGGCAAGCTGCGCGCACTGGCCGTCACCAGCGCCGAGCGCTCGCCCGCCATGCCCGACGTGCCGACGCTCGCGGAGCTTGGCGTGCCCAATGCCGAGTCGGGCTCCTGGGTTGCACTGCTTGCGCCGGCCGGCACGCCGCAAGCGCTGCTCGACAGGATTTCCGCCGACGTGAAAGAGGTGGTTGCCACGCCCGACATGCGCAAGGCCCTGATTGCCCAGGGCGCCACGCCGCGCGGCAGCACGCCGGGCGAACTGCAGAAGACCATCGACGCCGACAAGGCGCGCTACGGCCAGGTCATCAAGACCCGCGGCATCAAGGTGGAGTGACCCCATGACATCGACCCCCCGCATGCACCCCGGCCGCCGCGCCGTGCTCCTGGCAGGCGCCGCGCTGCTCGCCACCCACCGTGTGATGGCGCAAGACAAATGGCCCTCGCGCCCCATCACCTACGTCGTGCCCTTCACGCCCGGCGGCTCCACCGACGTGATCGGCCGCGTCATTGCGCAGAAGCTGGGCGAAGCGCTCGGCCAGCCGGTGATCGTCGACAACAAGCCGGGCGCGGCCGGAGCCGTGGGCGCGGCCTATGTCGCCAAGGCCAAGCCCGACGGCTACACGCTGTTCGGCGGCACCATCAGCACGCACGCCATCAACGCCAGCCTGTACAAGAACCTGCCCTATGACCCGGTGAAAGACTTCGAGCCGATCTCGCTCGTGGCCTTCTTGCCGAACGTGCTCATCGTCGACCCCAACCTGGGCGTCAACTCGGTGGCGGAGCTGATTGCGCTGCTTAAGAAAGACCCGGCCAAACGCAACTTCGCCTCCTCGGGCGCGGGCACCTCCACGCACCTGGCCGGCGAGATGCTGGCCGACATGATCGGCGTGAAGCTCACGCACATTCCCTACAAGGGCACGCCACCGGCCATGCTCGATGTGTCGTCGGGCCAGGTGACCTTCATGTTCGACCAGCTCACCGCCGCGCTGCCGCTGGTGCAGGGCGGCAAGCTCAAGCTGCTGGCCGTGACCTCGGCCAAGCGCGTGGCGCTGGCGCCGCAGCTGCCCACCATGCAGGAGGCCGGCGTGAAGGGCTTCGAAATGGCGTCGTGGCAGGCCGTGTATGCGCCCAAGGGCCTGCCAGAGCCCATCGCGAAGCGCCTGGCCAGCGAGATCGCAAAAATTCTGCAGATGCCCGAGGTGAAAGACTAGTTCACGAATCAGCTGGGCATGGACGTGGTGGCCGGCTCGCCCGCGCAGCTCGCGGCGCTGATGCAGACCGAAATTCCGCGCTGGGGCGAGCTTGTGAAGAAGTCCGGTGCCACGGCCAACTGAAGCGAACTGAAGCCATCCAAGCCAACTGAACAGGACAGCCATGACACCGAGCACTTCCCTTTCGGACACCGCGCGCGAGCAGCTGCGCCACGTCAGCGTTGCCACGCTGTGCACGCAACTCTTCAAGCGCGGTTTTCGCAATGTGTACCTGCAGGGCGTGGGCCGCCTCACCAAGCCCAGCGGCGGCAACCTGGTCGGCCCAGCCTTCACCATGCGCAACATTCCGGCGCGCGAAGACCTCGACCAGATCAGCGCCTTCGACGACCCGAACCATCCGCAGCGCAAAGGCATCGAGAGCGTGCCGGAGGGCCATGTGCTGGTGATCGACTGCCGCGGTGAAACGCGCGTGGCCTCTGGCGGGCAGATATTGACGACGCGGCTCAAGGTGCGCGGCGCCGCGGGGCTGGTGTCCGACGGGCCGGTGCGCGACAGCGGGCCGATCTCGCAGATGGACTTTCCGGTGTACTGCGCCGGCGGCAGCGCGCCGCTCAACCTCATTCATCACCACGCCATCGACCTGAACGTGCCTATCGGTTGCGGCGGCGTGCCGGTGTACCCCGGCGACGTGATCGTGGGGGACGACGAGGGCGTGGTCGTCATCCCCGCGCACCTCGCCGACGAGGTGGCGCGCGACGCGACCGAGCAGGAAAAGATGGAAGCCTTTGTGCTGGAGCGCATCGAAGCCGGCGCCAGGCTGGCCGGCACCTACCCGCCCAACGCAGACACCCGCGCCGCCTTTGACGTATGGCGCAAGGCAAAGGGCATCTGAGCATGCAACGCCGAACATTCACGGCGCTGGCCGCTGTCGCGCTTTCTGGCGCATTGCCCGCGGCTGCGCAGCCGGCGTTCCCAAGCAAGTCGATCACCCTCGTGGTGCCGGCCTCGCCCGGCGGCGCCATCGACCTGGTCGCGCGGCTCATCGGGCAGAAGATGACCGAGCATTGGGGCCAGCCCGTGCTGGTGGACAACCGCGCCGGTGCCACCGGCATCATCGGCACCGACCTGGTGGCCAAGAGCCCGCCCGACGGCCACATGCTGGCGCTGGTGGCCAGCAGCCACGCGATCAACCCGAGCATGGTGAAAAAGCTGCCCTTCGACACGCTCAAGAGCTTCGAGCCGGTGGCGCTCACGCACGTGGTGCCGCTGGTGCTCATCGTCTCGCCCGACCTGCCGGTGAAGACGGTGAAAGAGCTCATCGCCTACGGCAAGGCCAACCCCGGCAAGCTCAGCTTTGCGTCGAGCGGCAACGGGGGTGCGCCGCATTTTTCGGGCGAGCTGTTCAAGTCGCTCGCGGGCATCGAGATGACGCACATTCCGTACAAAGGCAGCACGCTCGCGCACCCGGACCTGATCAGCGGGCGCACCTCGTTGATGTTCGACACCGTGGCCGCGGCCAATGTGCAGCTGCGGGCGGGGCGGTTGCGCGCGCTGGCCGTCACCACCGCCAAGCGCTCTTCCGTGCTGCCCGACGTGCCCACCATGCAGGAGGCCGGCGTGCCCGGCTACGAGACCAGCACCTGGGGCGGGTTGCTCGCGCCGGCCGGCACGCCCAAGGCCACGGTCGACAAGCTCAATGCCGAGGTCGACCGCATCCTGCTGCTGCCCGACGTGCGCAAGACGCTGCAAGACAACGGCATCGAGCCCGGCAGCGGCTCCCCGCAACAGTTCGCCGCCTTCATCGGCACCGAGATGGCCAAGTGGGCCAAGGTGGCGAAGGACGCCGGCATTCAACCCGAATGACAGAAACAACATCCGCCATGCCCACCAAGACAAAAGTGCTTCAACACGGCCGGCTGCTGCCCGCGCTAGAAGCCCGCCTGCAAGAAAGCTACGACCTTCATCCGCTGTGGAACGAAGCCGACCCGAAGGCCTTTCTGGCCGCCCGCGGCGGCGAGTTCACCGCGCTGGTTACCTCGGCGCGCTTCGGCGCCGACGCGGCGCTGATCGCGGCCTTGCCGGCGCTCAAGGTCATTTCCAGCTTTGGCGTGGGGCTGGACACCCTCGACCTCGACGCCGCCCGTGCGCGCGGCATCTCTGTCGGCTACACGCCCGACGTGCTGAACGACTGCGTGGCCGACACCGCATTTGCGCTGGTGATGGACGTGGCGCGCCGCATCAGCGCATCCGACCGCTTCGTGCGCCGTGGCGACTGGCGCACGGGGCAGTTTCCGCTGGCCACGCAGGTGTCGGGCAAGAAGCTCGGCATTCTCGGCATGGGGCGCATCGGGCGTGTCATTGCCCGGCGTGCGTCGGGCTTCGACATGCGCGTGCGGTACCACAACCGCCGCGCGCTCACCGATGTGGACTACGGCTATGAGCCCACGCTGAAGGGCCTTGCGGCGTGGGCCGACTTTCTGGTGATTGCGAGCGCCGGCGGCGCCGAAACACGCGGGCTGGTGTCGCGCGAAATTCTCGACGCGCTCGGCCCCGATGGCTACCTCGTGAACATCTCGCGCGGCAGCGTCGTCGACGAGGCCGCGCTCGTGGAGGCCTTGCAGCACCAGCGCATTGCGGGCGCGGGGCTCGACGTGTTCGACAACGAGCCGCACGTGCCCGAGGCACTGTTCGCGCTCGACAACGTGGTGCTGCTGCCGCACCTGGCCAGCAACACCCACGAGACGCGCGCTGCGATGGCGCAGCGTGTGGAAGACAACCTGGTGGCCGCGCTGGCCGGCCAGCCGATGGTGAGCGCGGCGGCTTGATTCGGCCCGACCAGCGCCGGCCCGACCAGCCCGGCTAACGCCAGACCTCGGAGCGCACGAGAAACTCCGGCAGCGTCCGGGAGGCCAGCACCAGAAGCCCGAAGTGCGCGTCGTCCAGGCTCTGGGGGGCCGGGTCGAAGTGCGCGAGCGTGCCGATCACCTCGGCCCCCAGCAGCGTCAGCGCGACAGCGTGGTATGCGCGAATGACGCCCTGGTAGGGGCTGCCGTCGAGCATCGCTTCATGGGTGGAGTCGTCCACGTGCAGGAACGAGTCGCGCATGACGAACTGGCAGAAGCTGTCGGCCAGCGGAAAGTCGAGAAACTGCGGCGGCGGGGGCTGGTTCAGTTTGTCGAACAGCAGCACGTTGCGCACCCGGTCGCCTTCGATCCGGAAGATGGCGGAAAACCGATGCGGCACGCTGGCGTTGAGCCGGCGCAGGGCCTCCTGGAACGCCTGTTGCTGGATGAGCGACAGCACCTCGTCCGCGGTGTCTTCGAACCGGCGCTCGGGCGGGGTCAACGGCAAGGGCTGGGTGGGCGGCATGTGTCGATGTCACTGAAAATGCGCGTCCACGCCGTGGTTCGGCACAGTGGCGACAGGGCGCAGGATGAACGCGAACGTCACTCGAAGTATCTGGATTTTGGCGGCGTTGCCAAGTCGAATGCCGCTCGGAGGGTCTTTGCGGCCGCTTCGGCTGGCAGGCACCCCGGGAAGTCAGGGATCCTCGGGCGGCGCGCATCTGCCAGGATACTTACACACTCGACTGAACTTGCGCGGAGATTCGCAATCTTCCCAGGCACTATCGACAATGCGCGGGTCGACCCCTTTTTGGGTCCCTTTCCGCCCCCCCTTTTTCCGCTCCTTTTTCGCTCTTTTCCCGCTCCCTTTCCGCTTCCAGTACGCCCCATGCGACTCAAGACCTCCCCCATTTCCTCCCCTATTTCCTCCCTCGCTTTCGCCATCGCCATCGCCGCAGGCTCCCTGGTTCCCGCCGCAACGTCTTTTGCGGCCGCCCATGCCGCCAAGCCTGCCGCCCACAAGCAGCCCGCAGCCACCGCACCCGCTTCGGCGCCATTGGCCGGGGAAACGGCCGTGGTCGGCGGCCCGCCGGCGCTGGCCGCCAAGGCCTGGTTGCTGATGGACTTCGACTCGGGCGAGGTGCTGGCCTCGGCCAACCCCGACGAGCCGCTGCCGCCCGCCTCGCTCACCAAGATGATGACCAGCTTCCTGGTCGAGCAGGCGCTGCGCTCCGGCAAGCTCAAGAAAGACGACCTGGTGTCGGTCAGCCAGAACGCCTGGTGCCGCGGCTCCAGCACCGAGTCGTGCATGTACCTGCCGCTCAACGGCCAGGCCACGGTGATCGACCTGCTGCGCGGCATCATCGTGCAGTCGGGCAACGACGCCTCCAAGGCCATTGCCGAACACATGGCCGGCTCCGAAGAGGGCTTTGCCAAGCTCATGAACGCCGAGGCCAAGCGCCTGGGCATGACGCACACCAACTTCGTCAACCCCACCGGCCTGCCAGACCCCGACCACAAGTCGTCGGCACGCGACCTGGCGATTCTTGCGCGCGCCATCATCCGCGACAGCTCCGACTACTACCCCATCTACGCCGAGCGCGAGTTCAAGTACAACAACATCAAGCAGGGCAACCGCAACGCGCTGCTCTACACCGACCCCACGGTCGACGGCCTGAAGACCGGCCACACGCAAGAGGCCGGCTACTGCCTGGTCACTTCGTCCAAGCGCAACGGCATGCGCCTGATCACCGTCATTCTCAACACCAACAGCGCACAGGCGCGTGCCGACCAGACGCGCTCGCTGCTGGGCTGGGGCTATGCCAACTTCGAGAAGGCCAACCCCATCGAAGCCACCGCGGTCGTCGCCAAGGCCGCGGTCGCCTTCGGCAAGGCCGACACCGTTGCAGCGGGGCTGGCCGCCCCCTGGACGGTGACGGTGCCGCGCGGGCAGAAGGTGACCACGTCGGTGCAGGTCAACCCGGGCCTCGAAGCGCCGGTGGCCAAGGGCGCGGTGATCGGCAAGATCGTTGCGGAGTCGAACGGCAAGCCCGTGGGCGAAACGCCGCTGGTGGCGCAAGCCGAAGTGGAACGCGCGGGCTTTTTCCTGCGCATGTGGCAGCACGTGATGCGCCTGTTCGGCAAGTGAAGCGAGCATGAGCTGAGATGAGGGAAGGCACGTGCATTGCCACGTGCCCGGCGCCGCCGCTGCCGCTGCCGATTCATCGCGATGACATGTGGCATGAATAGATTGCAGGGCTTTGCACCCTGCAGCCGCGCCTTGCGCGCGGCGCGCATTCATTCCCTCGTACGCTCATGCCGTCCTTTCTGCCTTCGCTGTCTTTCCCGGCTTTCAGCCGCCCCTTCGCCATCACGCTTGTCGCCGCCCTTTGCCTGTCGGCATGCGGCGGTGGTGGCAACGACGGCGCTGTGTCGTTCCCCATTTCCGGCACGCCGCCGGCGGCTGCGAACCCGCCCGCCGTCGTTGCAGCGGCTGCGCCGAAGGACATCGGCTTCACCGACACCGCGCCCGTGCCCGACCAGGTCGCGACGCCGCCCTTCGTCGACAACGTGGCCAGCAATCAGCGCGGCGATGCGCGCTATGCCACCAGGGACACCAATGCCGGCGTGCGCGTGGTGGCCGGCTTTCTGGACTTCTGGCAACCCAGCAGCTTGCTGGTCGATGCGGGTGCGCCAGCGCCGGCGCAGGGTACTTTCCCGGCGGTGGTCGCGTCCACATGGAGCGGCATTCCCGGCGATTCGACCGACGGCAAGCCCGTCAACACGGCCGTGCTGAACAGCAACATCCAGTACGTGGTGGACGTGACCAACGCGCGCACCGCCGCGCAGGAACTGGCGGCCTACCTGGACGACCGCCGCGGCAAGGGCTACAGCATCAGCGACGGCATGGGGCCGCTCACCACCGCCTGGCGCGCGGCCACTCAGCAGAGCACCACCATCACCGGCATTGCCGCGGACGCGACCACCGTGCTCTACAACGACGGCGGCAGCGACGTGGGCGTGGGCGGCGTGGCCAACCCGAGCTTTGGCACCGTGGTGGACCTGCTCAACGGCATCGGAGAAAACGGTTCCACCGAACCCGCCAAGCGCTTCTTCAAATATGCGCGCCCGTGGCGCTGGAGCAGCAGCGTCAAGGTGGTGCCCGCGCTGGAGCCCGCCAAGAGCGGCACGCCCACCACCGACGGCGGCTTCGTGAGCGGGCACACGGCCGAAGCCGTGCGCAAGTCGCTGGCCTTCGCCTACGTGGTGCCGCAGCGCTTTCAGGAGATGGTGGCGCGCGGGCTCGAACTCGGCGAGAACCGCATCCTTGCGGGCATGCATTCGCCGCTGGACGTGGTCGGCGGGCGCATCCAGGGCCACGCCGTCGCGGCCGCCAGCCTTGCCACCGGCGCCAATGCGGCGCGCAAGGGCGCTGCCTACGCGCAGGCGCAGTCGGTGCTGGCGGCGGCGGTCGGTGCACGCGACGCGGCTGCGTTGAACGACTTCGCGCATTCGCAAGGTGCCGCAGCCGACCGCTTCGCGGACCACGCGGCCAGCAAGGCCGACTACCTTCGCCGTCTGACCTTCGGCTTCAAGCAGGTGGCCGACGCCACCAAGCCCGCCGTGGTGCCCAAGGGCGCGGAGGTGCTTCTCGAAACCCGCTTGCCCTACCTGGACGCCGCCCAGCGCCGCGTGGTGCTCAAGACCACGGCCGTGCCCTCGGGTTATCCGGTGATGGACGACGCGGAAGGCTGGGGCCGGCTCAACCTGTTCGACGCGGCCGATGGCTACGGCGTGTTCAACGGCGACGTGGTCGTGACCATGGACGCGAGCCTCGGCAGCTTCAACGCGATGGACAGCTGGCGCAACGACATCTCCGGCGGCGGCAAGCTCACCAAGAAGGGCAGCGGAACGCTCGCCCTGGGCGGCGCCAACAGCTACGCGGGCGGCACGCAACTGATGGAGGGCACGCTGCGCGCCGATGCGGCGGCGGCCTTCGGCAAGGGCAATGTGTATGTGGGTGGCGGCACGCTGGTCTGCAATGCCGCATCGATGGTCACGTTGAACGGTGCCTACACGCAACTGGCCGGCACCACGCTGCAGCTGAACCTGGGCAGCAACGGCGCGGGCCGCCTTAACGTGGCCGGCGTCGCGGCACTGGACGGCACGCTGACCCTGAGCTTCAAGCCCGGCGCCCTGCCGAGCGTGGGGGACACGTTCACGGTCATCAGCAGCGGTGCGTTGACCGGCAGGTTCTCGGCCATCAACGCGCCCGGGTTCAAGGTGACGCCGACGTACACGGGAACGCAGTTGATCGTGCGCATCGATGCGTGAACGTGCGCCCTGAGCGCACCGGTCGGCTTGCTCGTCGGCTTACTTGTCGACCGTCACCTTCGCCACGGCCAGCGCCGTCATGTTGATGATGCGTCGCACCGTCGACGACGGCGTGAGCACATGCGCCGAGCCGGCCGCGCCCAGCAGCACCGGGCCCACCGTGATGCCGTTGGCGCCGGTCATCTTCAGCACGTTGTACAGAATGTGCGCGGAGTCGAGGTTCGGGCACACCAGCAGGTTGGCCTCGCCGCTGAGCGTGGTCTCGGGCAGGGCGGTGCGGCGCACTTCTTCTGACAGCGCCGCGTCGCCATGCATCTCGCCGTCGCATTCGATGTCGGGTGCCATTTGCGCGAACAGGTCGCGCGCCAGGCGCATCTTGCGCGCCGAGCCGCGGCTGGAGGTGCCGTAGTTCGAGTGCGACAAAAACGCCACCTTGGGCGGCAGGCCGAAGCGGCGCACCTCTTCCGCAGCCATCACCGCGATGCTGGCCAGCAGCTCGGCGCTCGGGTCTTCGTTCACGTTGGTGTCGGTGATGAACACGGTGCGCTTGTCCAGCGTGAGCGCGTTCAGCGTGGCAAAGCCCGGTGCGCCGCGCTTCAGGCCGATGAGGTTGCGGATGTGCTCCAGGTGCACGTCGAAGCGCCCGACCAGCCCGCAGATCATGGCGTCGGCATCGCCCAGGTGCAGCATCAGCGCGGCAATGGTGGTGTTGGAGCGGCGCACCAGGGTCTTTGCGGCCTCCGGCGTCACGCCGCGGCGGCCCATGAGCTTGTGGTAGCTCTCCCAGTAGGTGCGAAAGCGCGGATCGTCCTCGGGGTTGACGATCTCGAAGTCGGTGCCCGCGCGAATGTGCAGGCCGGCCTTCAGGATGCGCGCCTCGATCACGGCGGGGCGGCCCACCAGAATGGGGTGGGCCAGGCCTTCGTCCACGGCCCACTGCGCAGCGCGCAGCACGCGCTCGTCTTCGCCTTCCGCATAGGCCACGCGCTTGGCGGTGGCAATCTTGGCGGCGCTGAACACCGGGCGCATGAACATGCCGGTCTGGTAGACGAAGCGCGTCAGGTGCTGGCGGTAGGCCTCCATGTCCTCGATGGGGCGGGTCGCCACGCCGGAGGCAGCCGCGGCGGCTGCAACGGCCGGCGCAATGCGCAGGATCAGGCGCGAGTCGAAGGGCTTGGGAATCAGGTAGTCGGGGCCGAAGGCCAGCTCCTGGCCCGCATAAGCGGTGGCCACTTCTTCGCTGATGTCGGCCTTGGTGAGCTCGGCAATTTCGCGCACGCAGGCCAGCTTCATTTCTTCCGTGATCTTGGTGGCGCCGCAGTCGAGCGCGCCACGGAAGATGTACGGAAAGCACAGCACGTTGTTGACCTGGTTCGGGTAGTCCGAACGGCCCGTGGCAATGATGCAGTCGGGCCGCACGGCCTTGGCCAGCTCGGGGCGGATCTCGGGCTCTGGGTTGGCCAGCGCCAGGATGATGGGCTGCGTGCCCATGGTCTTGACCATTTCGGCCGACATCACGCCCGGCGCCGAGCAGCCGAGGAACACGTCGGCGTCTTTCACCACGTCGGCCAGGGTGCGCGCACCCGTGTCTTGCTGCGCGTAGCGCGACTTCGATTCGTCGAAGCCGCCCGCGCGGCCCGTGTAGATCAGCCCCTTGGAGTCGCAGGCGTAGATGTTGGCGGGCTTCACGCCCAGGCCCACCATCACGTCCAGGCAGGCGATGGCGGCGGCGCCGGCGCCCGACACGGCAACCTTCACGTCGCCGATCTTCTTGCCCACCAGCTCCAGCCCGTTGATGAGCGCGGCGGCCGAGATGATGGCCGTGCCGTGCTGGTCGTCATGGAACACCGGAATGTTCATGCGCTCGCGCAGTTTCTTCTCGATGTAGAAGCACTCGGGCGCCTTGATGTCTTCCAGGTTGATGCCGCCCAGCGTGGGCTCCAGCGCCGCGATGATCTCGACCAGCTTGTCGGGGTCGTTCTCGGCCAGCTCGATGTCGAACACGTCGATGCCGGCGAACTTCTTGAACAGGCACCCCTTGCCTTCCATCACCGGCTTGGCGGCCAGCGGGCCGATGTTGCCCAGGCCCAGCACGGCCGTGCCGTTGGTGATGACACCCACCAGGTTGCCGCGCGCCGTGTACTCGTTGGCCAGAGACGGGTCGGCCTGAATGTCGAGACAGGGGTAGGCCACGCCCGGCGAATAGGCCAGCGACAGGTCGCGCTGGTTGAGCAGGGGCTTGGTCGGGGTGATCGAAATCTTGCCCTTGACGGGCGAGCGGTGGTATTCGCGCGCTGCCTCGCGAAGTGCTTCTTCTGCGGGGGAAAGGGGTGCAGCCATGAAAGTCTCCTTTGTTCGGACGGGCAATGAGGCTACCGCAAAAGCGCGGCGTGTTGCTGCGGGGGGCAATGCCGAAAACGCCTGAACCCATCGCTTTGCGGGGGGCGGCATGGTCGGTTCGCTAAACTGCGCGGCTGTTAACCATAGTCAAACAAGGTTAACAAGCCCAGGTCAACCCGACCCTATAACAACAACGGAGCGCCAGCGCATGACCCCCGGACCTTTCACCACCGCCCCCACGACCACCGAGCCTGACGTCGTGGTCATCGGCGGTGGCCCCGCGGGCTCCACCGTGGCTGCGTTGCTGGCGGACAAGGGGCATGCGGTGGTGCTGATCGAGAAGGCGCAGCATCCGCGGTTTCACATCGGCGAGTCGCTGCTGCCCATGAACATGCCGCTGTTCGACCGGCTGGGCGTGCGCACCGAGGTCGAGGCCATCGGCATCAGGAAGCATGGCGCGGAGTTTGTGTCGCCCTGGCACGACCACATCAGCCACTTCGACTTTGGTCAGGCGATGGACAAGAGTTTTCCCTATGCGGTGCATGTGCGCCGCTCGGAGTTGGACGAGCTGCTGTTTCGCCATGCCGGCAAGCGCGGCGCGCGCACCTTCGAGGGGCAGCGCGTGACGGGCGTGGACATGGACGCCGGCAAGGGCACGCCGGACAACCGGCCGGCGGTGAAGGTGAAGGCCGACGACGGCACCGAGACCACGTGGCGCCCGCGCTTCGTGATCGACGCCAGCGGCAGGGACACGTTGCTGTCGAACCAGTTCGACGTGAAGCAGCGCAACCGCAAGCATGCGAGCGCGGCGTTGTACGGCCACTTCGAGAATGCGCAGCGCAACCCGGGCCGTTTCGAGGGCAACATTTCGTTGTTCTGGTTCGACCATGGCTGGTTCTGGTACATCCCGTTGAAAGACGGCACGGTGAGCGTGGGCGCGGTGGCTTCGCCTGCCTATTTCAAGCGGCGCCAGGGCGCGTCGCTCGAAGCGTTTCTGATGGACACCATTGCGTTGGCGCCCAAGCTGGCGGCTCGCTTGAAGAACGCCACGTTGATGGAGGGTGCGACCACCACCGGCAACTACGCCTACGACTCCAAGTTCTGCCGGGGCGATCGTTTCATGATGGTGGGTGATGCCTACGCATTCGTGGACCCGATGTTTTCGTCGGGCGTGTACCTGGCGATGAACAGTGGCTTCGAGGCGGCTACCGCTGCTGACCATTGGCTCAAGGGTGAGGCGAAGGAGGCCGAGAAGGCGTTCCGTCACTATGAGAAGGTGATGAAGCATGGGCCAAAAATGTTCTCGTGGTTCATCTACCGAATCACGTCGCCGGCCATTCGCCGTTTGTTCATGGCGCCGCGCAATGTCTGGCGCATGCAGGAGGCGTTGCTGTCCATATTGGCCGGTGACTTGTTCCGTGACACACCTATTGCGCCGCGGTTCTGGGGCTTCAAGCTGACGTATTACGTGTCGTGCCTGGGCATTCTTCCGCAGGCTGTGAAGACGTGGGCCTGGCGGCGTCGGAACCTCAAGGAATCGTTGGAAGCGGTGAAGGGCTGATTCGGTTTTTTGTCGCTGCTGCTGTTCAGGGCGACGCTCACGAGGGCGGGGTACCTTGCTCCGCGAATGTCCCCCGGCCTTCGGCCTCCTCCTTTATTTCGCTGCGCAAGGCACCCCACCCTCGTGAGCGTTTTCAGAGCGGCGGTTGATCGTGCGATCACCGCAGAGCGTGCCCAGGAGCACAGGGCGTTGGGTGCTCCCCGCAGCGAAAGGGTTCGTTCAGGGCGACGCTCACGCCGACGGGGTACCTTGCTCCGCGAATGTCCTCCGGCCTGCGGCCTCCCCCTTTATTTCGCTGCGCAAGGCACCCCATCGACGTGAGCGTTTTTCCGAGCTGTCGTTGATCGCGCGATCACTCAGAGCGTGCCCAGGTGCACAGGGCGTCGGGTGCTCCCCGCAGCGAAATAAAGGAGGAGGGGCGCAGCCCCGGGGGACATTCGCGGAGGGGAGTACCCGGCGGCCTGTGCACGCGCCCTGAACAAGATCCCGCACCAAGCCGCGAAGTACGCAACTCAGTCCGGCGAGACAGTGTGCTGTGCCAGAGCCTCAAGCGCTTTCACCAACGCCGAGTGGTCCAACTGCCCATAGCCCATCGCTGCACAGGCGTTCATCAGCTGTGCCGCATTGGCCGTCTGCGGCAGAGACACACCGAGCGTGCGCGCACTCTGCAACGCCAGGTTCAGGTCCTTCTGGTGCAGCGATATGCGAAAGCCCGGCGCAAAAGTGCGCTTGATCATGCGCTCGCCGTGCACCTCCAGAATGCGCGAACTCGCAAAGCCTCCCATCAACGCCTGCCGTACCCGCGCCGGATCCGCACCCGCCTTCGACGCGAACACCAACGCCTCGCTCACCGCCGCAATGTTCAACGCCACGATGATCTGATTGGCCACCTTGCAAACCTGGCCGTCACCCACGCCACCGACCAACGTCACGTTCTTGCCCATCGTGTCCAGCAACGGCTTCACACGCTCGAACGTGCCCTCGTCACCACCGCACATGATCGTCAGGCTCGCCGCCTTGGCACCCACCTCACCACCCGAAACCGGCGCGTCGATATAGCCCGTGCCCGTGGCGGCGATGCGGCGCGCAAAGTCTTTGGTGGCTATCGGGTCGATGGAACTGCAGTCGACCACGATCTTGCCGCGCGCGTCCTTCAGGCCCACCGCCACGCCCTCTTTGCCCGGCTCGCCGAACAGCACCTTCTCCACGTCCGGCGTGTCGGGCACCATGATGAAGATGATGTCTGCCTGGCGCGCCACCTCCGCCGCCGAAGCACAGATGGTGGCCCTCGACACGAAAGGCTCCGGCGTGTTGCCGTGCGTGTTCACGAAGAGCGAGTGGCCCGCATTCAGCAAGTGTTCCGCCATGGGCGCACCCATGATGCCGAGGCCGATGAATCCGATTTTTTGTTGGGTTGCCATGTCTCTGTTTCCTTCTTCAACGTTCATTGTTGTTGCGTGAGCGCTTCGCGCCAGCCCAGGCCTTCGACGGTGCCGGCGCGGGGCTTGTATTCGCAGCCGATCCAGCCGTCGTAGCCCAGCGCATCGATGTGCTGCAACAGCCACGGGTAATTGATCTCGCCCGTGCCCGGCTCGCCGCGCCCCGGGTTGTCGGCCAGCTGGATGTGGCCGATGCGCGCCATGTGTTTGCTGAGCGTGTTGCCCAGCTCGCCCTCCATGCGCTGTGCGTGGTAGATGTCGTACTGCACGCGCAGGTTGGGCGAGCCCACCTCTTCGATGAGCGCCAGCGCCTGGTCGGTGCGCGTGAGAAAGAAGCCCGGAATGTCGAAGGTGTTGATGGGCTCTATCAGCAGGCGCAGGCCCGCCGCCTCCAGCTCGCGCGCGGCCAGCCGCAGGTTGCCGGTAACGGTGCGTTTCACCGACTGCGCATCCGCGCCTTCGGGCACCTTGCCGACCAGGCAGTTGACCTGCGGGCAGCCCAGGGCCATGGCGTAGTCGATCGCCACGCCGATGCCTTCGGCGAACTCGCCTGTGCGGTCAGGGTGGCAGGCGATGCCGCGCTCGCCCTTGTCCCAGTCGCCGGCCGGCAGGTTGTGCAGCACCTGCTGCAGGCCGTTGGCGCGCAGGGCGGCGGCCAGCTCCTTCTTGTCGAAGGCGTAGGGGAAGAGGTACTCCACCCCCTTGAAGCCGGCCTTGGCAGCGGCTTCGAAGCGTTGCATGAAGGGCAGCTCGGTGAAGAGCATCGTGAGGTTGGCTGCGAACTTGGGCATGGGTTTCTTTCTGCGGGGGCTCAATCGAGCATGGCCACGGCAAGGGCCGTGGGTGCGTCGGCCATGCTTTCGGCCAGCGGCTCGAATTCGTTGATGGCGTCGATCTCGGTGCCCATCGCGATGTTGGTCACGCGCTCCAGCATCACCTCGATCACCACCGGCACGCTGAACTCGGCCATCAGCGCTTCGGCGCGTGCAATGGCGGGCGCCATTTCTTCCTGCGTATGCACGCGAATCGCCTTGCAGCCCAGGCCCTCGACCACCTTCATGTGGTCCACGCCGTAGCTGCGCTCGATGCCGCTGTCGGGCGCCGCGTTGATGTTGTCGAACGCGAGCTGCACGCAGTAGTCCATCTCGAAGCCGCGCTGCGCCTGGCGGATCAGCCCCAGGTAGGAGTTGTTGACCACGATGTGCAGGTACGGCAGCTTGAACTGCGCACCCACGGCCAGCTCTTCGATCATGAACTGGAAGTCGTAGTCGCCTGAGAGCGCGACGATCTTGCGCGTGGGGTCGGCCGCGCGCACGCCCAGCGCGGCGGGAATGGTCCAGCCCAGCGGGCCGGCCTGGCCGCAGTTGATCCAGTGGCGCGGGTTGTACACGTGCAGAAACTGCGCCGCCGCAATCTGCGACAGGCCGATGGTGCTCACGTAGCAGGTGTCGCGGTCCAGGTGGTTGTTCATGCACTGGTACACGCGCTGCGGCTTCATCGGCACGTCGGCGAAGTGGGTCTTGCGCAGCAGGGTCTTCTTGCGGTCGCGGCATTCGCCGGCCCACTGCGCGCGGCTGGGCAGCGTGCCCGCGGCCTTCATTTCCTCGGCCACTTCAACGAAGAGCTGGAGCGCGGCCTTGGCGTCCGACACGATGCCGAAGTCGGGCGTGAACACGCGCCCGATCTGCGTGGGCTCGATGTCCACGTGCACGAAGGTGCGGCCCTTGGTGTAGACCTCGACCGAGCCGGTGTGGCGGTTGGCCCAGCGGTTGCCGATGCCCAGCACGAAGTCGCTGGCCAGCATGGTTGCGTTGCCGTAGCGGTGGCTGGTCTGCAGGCCGCACATGCCGGCCATCAAGGGGTGGTCATCGGGAATCGCGCCCCAGGCCATCAGCGTGGGAATGACCGGCACGCCGGTGGCTTCGGCAAAGCGCACCAGCAGGTCGGCCGCGTCGGCGTTGATGACGCCGCCGCCCGCCACGATGAGCGGTCGCTCGGCCGCGTTCAGCATGCCGATGGCCTTTTCGATCTGGGCGCGCGTGGCGGCCGGCTTGTAGGGCGTGAGGGGTTCGTAGCTGTCGATGTCGAACTCGATCTGCGCCATCTGCACGTCGAACGGCAGGTCGATGAGCACCGGGCCCGGGCGGCCCGAGCGCATCAGGTGAAAGGCCTGCTGGAACACCTGAGGCACCTGGCCCGGCTCGCGCACCGTGACCGACCATTTGGTGACGGGCTTGGAGATCGACTCGATGTCCACCGCCTGAAAGTCTTCCTTGTAGAGCCGCGCGCGCGGCGCCTGGCCGGTGATGCAAAGGATGGGAATGGAGTCGGCCCAGGCCGAGTACAGCCCGGTGATCATGTCGGTGCCCGCCGGGCCCGAGGTGCCGATGCACACGCCGATGTTGCCGGCCACGGCGCGGGTGTAGCCCTCGGCCATGTGCGAGGCGCCCTCCACGTGGCGCGCGAGGATGTGCGCGATGCTGCCGCGCTGGCGCAGCGCCGAATACAGCGGGTTGATAGCCGCGCCCGGCACGCCGAAGGCCTGCGTCACGCCTTCTTTTTCCATCACCAGCACGGCGGCCTGGATCGCTGTCATCTTTGCCATTGAATGTCTCCTTGAGGTGGCCCCACTGTAGGAAGCGGGGCACGTTCGAAGAAGACGGCTGGGCGCCATAAAACCTATTCCAGGGTGGAATAAGTGACTACCATGCGGGCCATGGACAGACTCTTGGCAATGGAAATGTTCGTGCGCGTGGTCGAGACCGGCAGCTTCTCGAAGGCGGCGCGCGAGTTCAACACCACGCAACCCACCGTGACCAAGCAGGTCGCGGCCACGGAGGCGCGGCTGAAGGTGCGCCTGCTCAACCGCAACACGCGCGGCGTGAGCCTCACGGAGCCGGGCGCGCTGTACTACGAGAAGTGCAAGACGATCGTGCGCGACGCGAAGGAGGCCGAGAGCATCGTGCAGTTGCGGCAGAACCAGGCGCAGGGCTTGTTGCGCGTGGGCACGTCGGTGGCTTTTGGGCGTCGTGCTGTGGTGCCGTTGGCGTTGGAGTACATGCGCAGGCATCCGCAGGTTCAACTGGACCTGAGTTTCGAGGACCGTTATGTCGACCTGATCGCCCAAGGCATCGACGTGGCCATCCGCATGGGCAAGCTGGCCGATTCGTCATTGGGCGCGCGTTATCTGGGTGTGAACCCATGGGTCATGGTGGCCTCGCCCGCGTACCTGAAGAAGCAGGGCACGCCCAAGCGGGCGCAGGACTTGAGCGCGCATGTGGCGTTGATCTACAGCAGCGTGGTGGGCGATGAGTTCTGGCGCATGCACACGCCCAAGGGTGAGCCGGTGACGGTTCCGGTGTCTGGGCGTTTTCGTTCCAACAATCTCTCGGGGGTGTTGGCGGCGGCGCGTGACGGGCTGGGTATTGCGTTGATGCCGCGCTATGTGGCGAGCGAGTCGTTGGCCGCAGGAAGGTTGCGCGAGGTGCTTGGTGACCATGCGTTGCCGGAGCAGGAGATTCACGCTGTGTTTCCTTCGCCCAAGTTGGTGCCGGGGAAGGTGTCTTCGTTCGTCGCGTTTCTGCAGGGGCGGTTTGATGAAGGATGGTGGGCGGCTTAGGGCTGTTTTTTTGGCGCCGTTGTTCAGGGCTCTTGTTCAGGGCACTCGTTCAGGGCGTGTGCACAGGCCGCCGGGTGCTCCCCTCCGCGAATGTCCCCCGGGCTTCGCCCTCCTCCTTTATTTCGCTGCGGGGAGCACCCGACGCCCTGTGCACCAGGGCACGCTGCAGGTGATCGCACGATCAACGACCGCTCTTAACAACGCTCACGTCGATGGGGTGCCTTGCGCAGCGAAATAAAGGAGGAGGCCGAAGGCCGGGGGACATTCGCGGAGCAAGGTACCCCGTCGGCGTGAGCGTCGCCCTGAACGAGAGCCCTGAACAAGCGCGCCTAACAAGAGCCAATTCAGGACGCAACGAACGCCCCGTGCAAGCCCAACGGCAGCGCATAAGGCAGCGTGGCCTGCGCCACCGGCCCCGCCCCCAGGTGGTCTGCCGCAAAGCACGACAGCACCGTCTTCTGTCGACCGAAATCCAGCACCGTGCCCAGAACCCAACCGGGGTTGGAGCCGTCGGGCACGAAGACATGCTCTTCCACCATCGCCTGCGCGCCGTAGATGAAACGTTGACTTCGACCGGTTTCTACATCGGTGCGCGCGACCGCACCGAAGCCCGGCAACGCATCACGGATCTGCGTGGCATGCACCACATGACGGTGACGCAGACCGACACGTCGCGCGTCGATGCGCGGAAACTCCGCCTCGTGCGCCAGCACCGACTGTGTGGCCTCGCCCGTGCCCAGATTCAGCGTGGCGACACTCAGGTGCGGGTCGGCGCCGCTTCGCACACGGCGCGCACGCATCACCTCCCGGTTGGTGGTGAAAACCGCGTCGGCGTTGTCCGAACGAACGTAGTCGATGTGAATCGACGTGCCGCTCGGCGTGTCTTCTTCCCAGGCGTTGCCTACGTGGAACAGAAAGCCCGCAGGCAGCGTCAGCATTTGACGTTTGTCCCAGTTCTGCTTGTCGATCACCAACGCTCGCATGCCCAACTCGGGCCGCCAGACATGGGCGTCCAGAAAGCTCGCACCGGCTTCCTTGCGCCTGGTGTCGTAGACCAACGGCGGCATCAAGAAGACCAGGTGGCGCTCGGTCACTGCGAAGTCGTGAACCATCGGCATGTCGGCCACCGGCACCACCGCCGCGCGGCGCAGCGTGCCTTCCAGCGCTATCTCGTACAGCGCCAGCAGCCCCTGGCTGGAGCTGACGCCAAAGTTCCATACCGTGCCGTTCGGGTCCACCTTGGGGTGGGCAGAGAAGGGCATGCCGGCGAGGTCGGCGCGCCAGGTCTTCACGCCCAGCGTGTCCAGCGTGCGCGCATCGATGCGGGTGGCCGAGCCGCCTTCCCACAGCGCCAGCACCTCGCCCTGAAGCGGCAGCACGCTGGTGTTGGCCACGTTGATGCTGTCGGCCGATGTAGGCGGCTCCACGCCCAGCGGCACGGTGCCGAAGGCCTCGAACAGGTGGCGGCCCGCGCGCGTTTCGGCCACGCGCTTGGGGGTGGCGACGTAGCGGCCCTGGTGGCGCACGTCGGCGCAGTCGATCACAAAGCGATGCACCATGCCGTCGCCGTCGAACCAGTGGTGGTAGCGGTCCCCGCCCAGCGCATGGCCGGCCGGACCGATGCGAAACAGCGTGCCGGCCACGGCGTCGGGAAAGCGCCCGCGCACCGTGGCGCGGGTCAGCGGCAGGTCGCCCGCGGGCGTGGCGAAACCGCTTTTCCACGGCGCGCTGGCAGCGTCGAACTGGGCTTGCCAGTCGTCGTTGGTGCCGGCCGCGCGCGCCAGCGGGGCCAAGGTGGGCAGCAGGGGCAGGGCGCCGGCGCTGGCCAGCAGGCGCAGGAGTTCGCGTCGTTGCATGGCGGGCACTCCTCAGTGCAGATGAATGACGGTCTGCAGATCGGCATCGACGCTGAACGCGGCGGCCTCGAAGTCCGGCGGGGCGCGGTTGCCCTTGGCGTCGTTCGAGAAGCCGTAGCGCTCGGTCGGCATGCCCATGAGGTTGGTGTCGAGCTTGCCGTTGCCGTTCTCGTCGGCGAACGCCCGCAGCGCGTAGCGCCCCGGTGGCAGCCCCGCGAACACCAGCCGGGCCTTGCCCTCCTGCATGGGCGTGGTCTGCGAGGCCAGGGCATTGCTGGCCGCATAGCCGGCGGCGTCGCTGTACAGCGCCACGTAGAGCGTGGCCTGCGCCGCGGGGCCGTCGGCAACGCTCAGGCTCAGGTCGGCGGCAAGGGCAGCGGTGGGCGCGAGGAGTGTGGTGATGCACAGCGCGGATACCGCGCCCATTGCGCACATGGCGCGCACGACCGATGAAGACAAGAAGGCGGGGAGTTGCATGGCGGGCCTGGTTCGAAGTTGGAGGCCCGACGATCTCGCAGGCCACCCGAGGTGCCCAGCGGCATGCGACGAAATGCAGGAATGCGCGCGCGAAATGCGCCAGACGCGCGCGGCGGGTGCAGCAAGGGCTGCGACCCGGGGCTGAACTGGCTGCCGCCCGGGGGCGGAATCAGCCCTTCTGAATCAACCTTTCTTCTTGTCCTCTGCGTGCCCGGGGTTCTCGAAGCCCGGTGAGCCTTCCAGCGGTTCATGGCCGTTGCCCACATGCCCGGAGTCCGCGAACAGGCCCCATGCCGCCATGAACAGCGCCGCAATCACCGGCCCGATGACGAAGCCGTTGATGCCGAAGATCGCCATGCCGCCGATGGTGGACATCAGCACGATGTAGTCG
The DNA here is from genome assembly GCF_046156345.1 of Variovorax sp. H27-G14. Classification (NCBI taxonomy): domain Bacteria; kingdom Pseudomonadati; phylum Pseudomonadota; class Betaproteobacteria; order Burkholderiales; family Comamonadaceae; genus Variovorax; species Variovorax sp. H27-G14. Next base: position 131,237 of record NZ_JAYLVN010000013.1, on the reverse strand, counting down.
GGCATCTGCGTGTCCTTGCCCACCAGCAGCGGGCGCAGGATGTTGTCGACCAGGCCGATGACAAACACGCCCACGAAGATCAGCACGCCGCCCTGCCAGAAGTGCCCGGTGGCCAGAAAGTAGATGGCCACGGGGCCCCAGATCAGCGCCGCGCCCACGGCCGGCAGCAGCGACAGAAACGCCATCAGCACGGCCCACAACAGCGCGCCCTGCACGCCCAGAAACCAGAAGGCCAGCCCGCCGATGGTGCCCTGCGCAATGGCCACGGCCACGTTGCCCTTGACGGTGGCGCGGATCACGGTGGTGAACTTGTTCAGCAGGTAGTGCGTGTGCGGCTTGGCCAGCGGCAGCGCGTCACGCACTTTCTTGGAAAGGCCGGCACCGTCGCGTACCAGGAAGTACAGCAGGTACAGCATCACGAAGAAGCTGACCACAAAGTCGAAAGTGTTCTGCCCGATGGTGAGCGCCTGGCTCGCAATGATCTGGCTGGCCTGGCCCGCGGCCGCCGAAATGCGCGCCTGCCATGCGGCCATGTCGCCCAGGTTGAAGCGCTCCACCAGGCTCAGCAGCCACTTCGGCGACGCGTCCAGAATCTGCTGGAAGTAGGCCGCGAAGTTGATCTCGCCCGACCGAATGCTTTGCGTGACCAGCGCCACCTCTTGCACCAGCGACACGCCCACCATGGCCAGCGGCAGGATGACGATGAACAGGCAGATGGCCAGCGTGGAGAGCGCCGCAATGTTGGGTTTGCCGCGCATCTTGCGCAGCAGCCACTTGTAGAGCGGCGTGAACAGGATCGCCAGCGCCACGCCCCAGAGCACCGCGCCGAAGAAAGGCATCAGCACCCAGATGAAGGCGCCGGTCACCGCGGCGAGGAGGGCGAGGAACACGCCGCGCTGGAGTTGGGGTGAATTCATAAGTGTTGGCACTGTAGCCGAGCCGCCGACGGTGGCCGTGTCAGCCGGGGCGCCCTCAAGACGTGCTGCGCGTGCCGCTCTTGCTGGCTGGCAAGGCAACCGGCGCCAGCGTGGCGCGCAGCCGGCTCGGCGCGTCGGGCTCGGCGGCGGCATCGACCTCGAGCGCGCGCTCCACGTTGCCGATGTGCTCCAGCATCAGCCGGCGCGCCTCATTGGTGTCGCCGGCCTCCAGCGCTGCCACGATGGCGCGGTGCTCCGCGCACGACTGCCCGGCTTCGTGCTTCGACTGGTAAAGCGTGGCCGCCAGCGTGGTGCGCGCCGTGAGGTCGCGCAGCACGTCGACCAGCAGCTGGTGCCCCATCTGCTCGGCCAGGCACACATGAAAGTCGGCCAGCAGAAAAGCGCGCGTGGCCGCGTCGGCGGCGTCGATGGCGCGCTGCTCGTCGGCGATGTGGTCGCGCAGCTTGCGAATCACCTTGGCCAGCGGGCGGCCCTCGCTGGCCGCCAGAATGCCCGCCTCCACGATGCGCCGCGCCGCGAACGCGTCGCGCGCCTCCTCGGCCGACGGCTGCACCACATACCAGCCGCGGCGCGACTGCACCTCCACGAAGCCGCGCGCCTGCAGTTGCATGAGCGCCTCGCGCACCATGGTGCGGCTCACCGAGAAGTTTTCGGCCAGCGCCTGCTCGCCGAGTCGTTCGCCCGGCGCGAGCTTCTGCGCGAGGATGGCCTCGACGACGCGTTCGGCAATGGCGGTGGGGCTGACGTCGGTGGGCATGGGGATCAGTGGGCGGGGGAGATGGGGCTGGTGGTGTTCACGACGGGCACGTCGGCCAGCGGCTCGTCGTCGGGTGTGTAAGTGCCGTCGAGCACCGCGTGCGCGCGCTCGCGGTCGATGTCGCCTTCCCACGCGGCAATGGCCACCGTGGCCACGCAGTTGCCGATCAGGTTGCCCAGCGCGCGCGCGATGCCCATGAACCAGTCGACCGACAGCACCAGCACCAGCCCGATGGCGGGAATCGCCGGAATGGCGTGCAGCGTGGCCGCCAGCACCACGATGGCCGAGCCCGGCACACCGTGCGCGCCCTTGGATGTGACCAGCGCAATCGCCAGAATGGTCAGCAGGTCGGCCATGGAAATGGGCGTGTTGGTGGCCTGCGCAATGAACACCGCGGCCAGCGTGATGTAGATCGAGAAGGCATCGAGGTTGAACGAGTAGCCCGTGGGAATCACCAGCCCCACCGTCGAGTCGCGGATGCCCATGCGGCGCAGCTTGGCCATCACCTGGGGCAGCACGCTGTCCGACGAAGTGGTGGCGAACACGATGGTCAGTTCTTCACGCAGATAGCGCAGCAGCTTGATCAGACTGAAGCCCGACAGGCGCATCACCAGCCCGAGCACGCCGAACACGAAGATGGCCACCGCGCCGTAGAACAGCGCCACCAGCATGCCCAGCTGCTTGAGCGAGCCGACGCCGTACTGCCCCACCGTGAAGGCAATGGCGCCCAGCACGCCCAGCGGGGCCAGCTTGATGAGGATGCCCATGATCTTGAACAGCACCAGCGACAGCGCGTCCACCACCACCGCCACCGGCTTGCCGCGCTCGCCCAGCAGCGTGAGCGCGCAGCCGAACAGCACCGCGAACAGCAGCACCTGCAGCACGTCGCCAGTGGCAAAGGCGTTCACCACCGTGGTGGGAATGAGCTTCATCAGAAAGTCGACCGTGCCGCCGCTGGTGAGCTTGTCGGCGTTCGAGGCATAGGCGCTCATGGCGGCCGGGTCGAGCTTGGCGGGGTCGACGTTCATGCCCGCGCCGGGCTGGAACAAGAAGGCCAGCGCCAGGCCCATGGCCAGCGCAATGGTGGTCAGCACCTCGAAGTAGATGAGCGCCTTCACGCCCACGCGCCCCACGCGCTTCAGGTCGCCCGCGCCGGCAATGCCGTGCACCACCACGCAAAACACCAGCACCGGAATGATCATCTTGATCAGCTTGATGAACCCGTCACCCAGCGGCTTGAGCTTGACGGCGTACTCGGGGGCGAACAGCCCCGCGAGCACGCCAACCACCAGCGCGATGACCACCTGACCGAAAAGCGATTTGGCGAAACGAGGCATGGGAAGGCTCCTGTCTGTCTTGGCTTGGTTTTGCATGTATGCAAGCAATGCCTTGTCTTGCATACAAGAAATGTAGGCAAGAAGACTTCGGAGGCGGCAGAGGGTATTCCCGGCTTGCTCGTTGCCTGCGGGAACCAGGTCGTCAATTCGCTCGATGACGAGCGTGGGCATTGCGCTGCAGCTGAACTGCAAGAGGCACAAAGCCGGCCAGGCTGCATGTCAAAATCTCACGCGCGTTCACGCGCCTGCGTGACCGAACTTGAATGAGAAGCCATGGATTCCGAACTCAGTCGAACTTTTGCCGATTTCGCCGTCAAGGTCAGAGCCGAGGGCGTGCGCGAAGGGCTGGAGTTGCTGCTCAAGCGCACCGACTACCGCTTCATCGGAATCTGGCGCTTCGAAAACGGCAAGGCGAATGCGGTGGTTCACTACGACAGGGAAAACCCCGAAGTGCTGACCGCAACCGAGGTGCCCGACACGGCCACGTACTGCTGCTACGTCCGCGAATCGGGGCAACCATTTCTCACGCCAAATGCGCTGGTAGATGCCCGGTTGGCGGCGCATCCCGCCCGCGAGCAGGTGCTGACCTACTGCGGCGTTCCGGTGATGGACAGCTTTGGAAAGATCCTGGGCACGCTGTGCCACTACGACCTGGTTCCGCGCGACCCGGCGCAGGTGAACATTGAACTGATGCTGAACGTGGCCAGCTTTCTTGCGTTGGGTGGCTATGTGCCGCCGTATCCGTCGACCGCAGCAGGCGCGTAGGCGGTCGCCCTCGCGATGCCGGCGAACGTGGCGCCGATGGCGAGCATCGCAATGTCGAACCCGGCCATGACCATGTCGTGATCTGCCAGTGAGTGCGCCAGGCCGCGAGAGCTGGTCATGGCGTTCAGCACAGGCAGCAACCCGAAGACAACGGCGGCAAGAAGGGCCTGCTCCTTCCACGCGCACCGCGGCGGGCGCACGCCGGCAAACAGGAACATCAGCAGCCACGCCCCGAACAGGGTGTGCACTTCCCATTGGGCGCGATGAGCGATGTCCACAGGCAGCAGCCGGTTGGCCCAGAAATAGGCGCCGATGGCCACCGGCAGGCCGATGACCACGGCAACGTTCAGCCGCTCCACCAGACGCAAGCCGATGTGCGGCGCTCCCCGATGCCGCTCGGCGCGCTGTCGGCGCTTGACGGACCAGAGCACCAATCCGGTGGCGATCATGACCGCGCCCAGGAGCCCGGAAAGCACATAGAGCGCGCGCAGGGTGGCCGCTGCAAAGATCCCTTCATGCAGGCCCAGCATCAGGTCGCGGAATGCCTTGGGTCCCGATTGCCAGGCTGCTCGCTCAGTGAGCAGCTCTCCGCTCACGCCGTCGTACACCAGGATGTCCGTGGCGCGCAGCGGGCCAGCGGCAAAGTTGCCGACGACGTGGATGCGGGCATTGGCATCGTTCGGGTTCTCGAAGGTCAGCGTGGCGACCTGCTTTGCGCCCCATCGCTCTTGCGCGTCGTGCAGAACCCGTTCGAGCGACACGAGCGGGGCGGGCTGGCCGGCGCTGCGGCTCGGTGCCAGTGGCGGGAATACCTCGTTCAGGAAGGCTTCGTGCTGGGCTTCACCCGGCCCGTACCACGGGGCCACGACCAGCGGCATGAAAGAGAACATCAGAAAGACCAACCCCGAGTAGGTGATCATCAGCTGGAAAGGCAGCGTGACGACGCTGGCCAGGTTGTGCGCGTCGAGCCACGATCGTTGCCCTTTGCCGCGGCGGAAGGTGAAGAAGTCCGCAAAGATCTTCTTGTGCACGACGATGCCGGTGACCAGTGCGACCAGCATCACCAGCGTAGCGATGCCCACGATCCACTCGCTGGCCAGCGGCGGCAGGTAGTGCAGCCGCCAATGCATCTGATAGAGCGTCTGCCCGCCGCCCGTATCGCGCGTCGCGATAGGTCGACCCGAGGCAGGGTCCAGGTAGGCCGTGCCGGATGCATCGGGCGGTGCACCGCGTGCCGCCTGCCATGACACGCGCAGGTGCGGTTCGTTGCGATCGATGGGCAGCGTGAGGGTCCAGCGCCGCGCGTGGGCTGCGTGGGCCTGCAGGTAGCGCTGCGCCTGCAGGATCGCTGGCGCCTGTGACGAGGCATGCCGGGCAACCGGCAGTTCGGGCCGCATCCAGCGATCGATCTCGGTGTCCAGATAGCCGGCGGTGCCGGTGACGAAGACGAAGTACAGCACCCAGCCGAACAGCAGGCCCAGCCAGGTGTGCAGCCACGCCATGGACTGGCGGAATTGTTGCTTCACCATCGGTGCGCCGCGGAGCGCCTGGGCCGGCCCGCGCCTCACAGCAGCGCCCGCGCAACCAGCGCGCTCAGCAAGGCCGGCAGCCCGAGCCCGAGCCATGCGCGGGCTGCACTGCGCGCCGCAAAGGCCCACATCACCGCGCCCACATAAACGACGAAGCTCAGCTGCATTGCGACCAGCACGGCATCGGCGCGCGCCATGGCGCCGAGGCCGGCCGCCACGAGGGCTGCGATGGCCGCGGACAGCGTGGTCGCGAGCGCGTAGCCGCCCACCGCGGCGGCCACGCATCGCGAAAGAACGCCCCAGCGCACAGACCGCACCGTCAACGGTTCAGAAATCCGCGGACACGGACACCAGGAACGTGCGCGGTGCGCCAATCGTCAGGCCTTCACGCGCCGCGGACTGCCAGTAGTTCTTGTCCAGCACGTTCTCAATGGTGGCGCGCACCGTGATCGGCACGTTGCCGCTGACGAAGCGATAGCGCGCCCCGATGTCGTAGCGCGTCCAGCCCGGAATCTGCTGCGTATTGCCGACGTCCACGTACTGCCTGCTGGTGCGCAGTGCGCGGGCGGTGAAGGTCAGGCCGGGCAGAAAGGCGGCGTCCCATTCGCCGGCCACGTTCAGCTGCAACCTTGGCGTTGCGGGCGCGGTGCGGCCGTTGTTCTCGCCGCCCTCGGTGCGCGTGAGCACGCCCTCTGTGTATGCGGCACCGGCCAGCAGGCGCACCCCGGTGGCGGCCTCGCCCTGGGTGATGAGCTCCACACCCCGGTTGCGCTGTCGGCCGTTGGCGCTGAAGCGCAGCGTCGCCGGATCGAGGAAGCTGCTGGCGCGTTCGATCTGGAAGACGCTCAGCGTCGTGGCAAAGCGGCCAAAGTCGTACTTGGCGCCAAGCTCGATCTGCTTGGCCTTCGTCGGCGGGAACACCTCACCGGCGTTGGAGGCGCCCGACGGCGCCGTCGGGCCCTGGCTCAGGCCTTCGATGTAGTTGCCGTAGATGGAAAAGACGTCGCTCGCCTTCAACACCAGCGCGGCCACCGGCGTGACGGCAGACCTGTCGTAGTGCGCGGACCGGTTGCCGTTCACGGCATCGAACCCCGAGGTCTCGACCTGCTGGTGGCGTGCGCCAAGCGTCAGCTGAATGCGCCGGTCACTGGAGAAGATGGTGTCGGCCACCGCAATGCTGCGCAGCTTTGTCTCGGCGACCTTGGGGATGTACGGGTCGACCGTGATGTTGGGCTGCGCAATGTCCGCCGGCCTGTAGAGGTTGGAGAAGATGAAGGCCCCGTTCTGGCGGCGCGTGCCTTGCTCGGAGTTCAGGGTGCTCACGCTCACCACTGCTTCATGGCGCAACGACCCGGTCGCGAACTTGCCACGCAGACCGGCCTCCGCGGTCTGGGTCTCGACCTCTTCGTTGAGCCGCGCCGGACGCCCGGCAATGGCGCCCAGGCTGTCCTGCATCAGCCAGCTGGTCTGCAGGCTCCTGAAGTCGTAGCGCATGGCGCCCACGGCGCCGAAGGCGGTCAGGTTCGGTGTCAGGTCCACCTCGGCGCGCACCATGCCCGAGAGTTCCTTCGACTTCCAGTAGGTCCACGCCGGCAGAAAGTTGGTCTTGGCGTCTGGCGCCGGGCCGATGGCGGTGCCGGCCTCCGGCGGGAACAGCAGGCCGCTGCGCGCATGCGTGAGCCGGTTCTGGTAGCTCAGGTCGGCCTCCAGCCGCACGCTGTCGCCCTGGTAGTCGACGCCCAGGGTGAAGGCGTCCAGGTCTTCCTTGGAGTGATCGACCGGCGTGTCGCCCGAGCGCTTGAGGGCGTTGGCGCGCACGCCCCATCGCTTGTCCTCGCCGAAGCGACGTGCAACGTCGACCTGCGTGCCGAACTGGCCATCGTCCATGTACGACAGCGTCACGCGGTTGAGCGGTTCCATGTCGGCCCGCTTCGGCACGAGATTGATCGAGCCGCCGACCGAGCCGGCGGGCGCCATGCCGTTGAGCAAGGCATTCGGCCCCCGCAGGACCTCGACGCGCTCGATGCCGATCAGCGAGCTGGCGTTGCGCGGGGAGATGCCGTAGAGCCCGTTGAAGGACACGTCGTAGTTGAACAGCGTGAAGCCGCGGATGTTGAACTCGTCCCGCCCGGCGCCGCGCGAGTAGGTGTTGCGAACAGAGGGGTCATTGACCAGCACGTCGCCGAGGTTCTGTGCCTGCTGGTCTTCGATCAGTTGCGCGGTGTATTGCGTGGCGCTGAACGGCGTGTCGAGCATGTCGCGCTCGCCCAGCAGGCCGATGCGCCCGCCGCGTGCCACCTGACCGCCCGCATAGGGCGCTGACGAGCGGGTGGCGGATTCGCTCACCTCGACCACCGGCAGGGTCTGCGCGCCAGGGCGGCCCGCAAGGGATGCGGGCCGCACGAGCACCGAGGCACCGCTCACGACGGCCTCCAGGCCGCTGCCTGCGAGCATTCGGTCGAGCGCCTGCTGCGTCGTCCAGCGCCCCGACACCGCCGGTGCCGACTTGCCTCCCACCAGGGCCGCCGGAAAACTCATCTGCAGGTTGGCGACGCGGGCCAGTTCGTTGAGTGCCTGTGCGAGCGGCTGCGCGGGAATGGAAAGCGACATGGCGCTGGCCGCTGTCGCGCCGCTCTGGGCATGCGCACAAGGTGCGAGACCTGCGACAAAAATCGCGGTGATGGCGGCTGCAAGGCTCAGCGGGGCAGGGTTGAAACGCGCGGTGCGCATAGATCGGAAACTCCTCGGTCGTTGATCGTTGGTGGTCGTGAGCCAGCCCCCACGGGGGTGTTTGCCTGGTCCTACCGCTGTAGACGCATCAACCCGAACGAAACCTCAGGTCGAAAACCGGGAATTCGAAAAATAATCTTCAGGGCTTGCGCAGCACGATCTCAGACACCTCGCCCTGCGGCACCAGCCGTACCGGAAGCACCAGCGGCAACGACTCCGCAAAGCTGCCGAATTGCTGGAGGCTGTAGCTGCCTCCGACCGGGAGACTGGCGACGGCCGGGTCCCTGATGACCAGGCCGGTGCTGCGGTAGCGCTCGAACTCGGCCAGCGCCTGGGCCAGCGGCGTGTGGTCGAAGCTGATGCGCCCGGCGCGCCACGAAGCGATGGCCGCGGGCGAGACGCGCGTCACAGGCCCGAGGCGGCCGGCGTCGTCGCCCACCAGCATCTCGCCGGCCACGAGTTCGACCGGCGCGCTGTTCGTTGCGGTGCCTGTTGTATCGCTCGTAGCATCGTTCCCTGCATCGTCGGGGCGCGGGTTGCTTACGGGTGCCACGCGGCTCACGCGCACATGCCCCTCCTGCACCGCGACCACGGTACGGCCGGCGTCCAGGCCCGACGTCGTATGCCGCACCGAGAAGCGGGTGCCGACCACCACGATGTGCAACTGGCCGGCCCACACATGAAAGGGGCGCGCCTTGTCGGCATGGACCGAGAACAGGGCCTGGCCGTCCTGCAGGCGGATCTCGCGCCGGTCCTGGAACAGCTGCGCTTCGAGCCGCGTGGCGGTGTCCAGCTGCAGCGTGCTGCCGCGCGTCGGATCGTCGGGCAACGTCACCACGATCTGCTGTCCGCGCTCGGTGACGAAGGCTTGCTCGAAGGTCGGCAGTTTCTGCCAACGCTCCCAGCCCATCCAGCCACCGCCACCGACAGCCACGACCAGCACCGCGACGGCCACTGGCGCGAGCAGCGGGCCGAGCCTGAGTCGCCAGCCGCGTTGCCGGTGTTGATCGCTTCGATCGGGGCTCGGCTGTGGCGCGGTGTTCCGGGCCGTCTCACCGTGCGTGCGGTGCGCCTGCGGCAGGCCACGACGCAGCGCGGCCACGTCGTCACCAGAGAGCTGTCGGACCTGTGCCACCGTGGTGGCCATGTCCTCGAGGGCCGCGGCATGTCGCGGGTCGGCCGCGAGCCAGGCTTGCAGCGCGGCCATGCCGTCGGCGTTGAGCCCGTTGCGTCGCCTTGCAGCCCAGGTTGCAGCCTCCAGATCGAGCGCGTCAGGCGCGCACGCGCGCGCGTCGGCCCCAGGGGCAACGGCATCGTGATCGGAAGGGGGCGGCGAAATCATGGGGAGGGAGAAAACATCAGCGCTCGAGACTGTAGACGCACGAGGGGTGCCGATTCCTCAGCTTGCGTTGTCGCGCGAGAAGCTTCACTGCGCCTTCGCCCGTTCTGCAGCGGGATCGTCCAGGCCTTGGAGGCGTCGTTCGCAGTGCTTGCACGCCAGCATCCCGCGCACGACGTGCTTCTCGACCATGCTGACCGAGATGCCCATGCGCTGGGCCACCTGCGCATGGGTGAGCTCGTCGAAGATGTGCAGCACGAAGGCCTCGCGGCAGCGTGGCGGCAGGCCCTCGATCGCGCCGACATAGGCGCGCAAGGTCTGCTGCGACGCCAGCGCCCCCTCGGGCTGCAGGGAGGCCGGTGCAGCGGGTTGCTCGTCTTCCGGGATCGCATTCAGGCTGTCGTGACGCCGCACCTCGGAGCGCCGATGCTGATCGACCAGCAAGTTGCGCGCAGTGCGATACAGCAACGCCCGAACATCGAGGATGTTCCGCCCGGCATGCTGAACGGCCAGCACGCGCGCATAGCTCTCCTGCGCCAGGTCGGCCGCGGAGTCGCGGTCGTTCAGCTGGCGGTGCAGAAAGTTGAGCAGTTCGCGGTAGTAGCGCTCCAGCAAGGCACACCCCATGGCGGCTTGATCAGCTGCGCAACACAGGTTGCAACGCAGCGAGGAGCCAGAACAACAAGAATTGTTCTTATTATCATCCAGACGCTTTGCGGAGCAGATTCATTGGACGGGTGTTCGTTGTACGCGGGCTTGCGCGGTGGTCGAGCTGCTCCCGTGGGGCTCAACGATTGCTCAGGATTCGCCGCGCAATTGAGCCCGCAGGATCTTGCCCACCGGCGACTTGGGCAAGCCGTCGCGAAACAGCACGCGCTTGGGAACCTTGTACCGGGTCAGGTGCAAGCGGCAGTGCGCCACCACCTGTTCGGCCGTGAGCCCGGGATGTCTGGGCGTGACATAGGCGCACACGGCCTCTCCCGTTGCCTCGTCGGGCATGCCGACCACCGCGACTTCCGCCACGTCCGGGTGGGCGGCGATCACGGCTTCGACTTCGTTCGGGTAGACGTTGAAGCCCGACACCAGCACCATGTCCTTGAGGCGGTCGACGATGTGGATGCTGCCGTCGGGCGCCATCGTCACGATGTCGCCGGTGCGAAACCAATCGCCGCTGAAGGCTGCCGCGTTGTCGTCGGGGCGATTCCGGTAGCCACGGGTGACGTGCGGCCCGCGCACCTGCAGTTCGCCGCGCTCGCCGTGCGGCACTGCCTCGCCCTGCGCATCGACCACCCGCACTTCGCTGCCAGGCATCGGCAGCCCGACCGACCCCGGTTGCAGCGCCCGGTTGGGCGGGCTGCAGGCCACGATGCAACTGGTCTCGGTCAGGCCATAGCCTTCCAGCATGGGGCCGACCGTGTCGCGCCAGCGCTGGCCGGTGCTGGGGCGCAAGGCCGTGCCGCCGGAGATGGCATAGCGCAGCGCCGGTGGCGACGCGATGAACCACGGCTCGGCCAGCAGGCCGGCGTAGAGCGTGTCGACGCCGGTGATCCAGCTCACCTCGAACTGGCGCAAGGCGGGCTCCACATTCTTCAGCGGGCGCGGGTTGGGAACCAGCAGGTTGCGGGCGCCCTTGCGAAAGAAGCTCAGGAAGTTGATGACGAAAGCAAACACGTGATACAGCGGCAAGACCGTCAGCACGACGTCGCTCGGCAGGAAGGGCGCGTCATGAGCCGACAGGTAGTCGTCGGTCATCTGCAGCACCGCCAGCACGTTGCGGTGGGTCAGCACCGCGCCTTTGCTGCGGCCGGTGGTGCCGCCGGTGTACTGCAGCAGCGCGACCTCATGGTGGCGGGCTGCGAGCGGTCCATGGCGGCGGCCCTGCGTCAAGGCGTACGCGAAGGTGCACTCGGTCTCGAGCAAGGTCACCTCGCCGCCCAGTGCCTCGCGCAGCGCCTGGGCCGCGGGCGTTGAAAAGAAATCCCACAGCCCCGCCAGCACCACGGCCACGCCCGTCTCTGCCGCCGCCGGTCGCAGCGTTGCCAAGGACATCACGGTGGCCACCAGCACCTTGGCCGCACAGTCCTGCAGCTGAGCGGTCAGCTCCGATGCGGTGCAGAGCGGGTTGACGTTGGTGGCGATGGCTCCGGCTTTCCATGCACCGAACGCGGCCACCGCGTAGTGCAGGCTGTTGGGCATCTGCAGCGCCACGACATCACCGACCTGCAGCGCCAGATCGTGCCGCAGGTAGGCGGCGAAGTCGTCGGACAGCGCATCGACCTCGGCAAAGCTCAGGCTCGCGTGCATGCCTTGCGGCAGCACAAGGGTCAGGGCAGGCCGGTCGGCATGGGTGGCGCGGGCCTGGGTGGCGAGCGCCACCAGACTCGTGGGCAGCGCGTGTTCGTCCAGCCGGTAGCCTTGAAGCCTTGCGGGATAGCCTGCGGAATTCGCGGGGTCGGGTTGGGGGCCGTTGTTACCGTGTGCGGCCATGGCTCAGTCTCTGCCCTTGAATGCCGGCATGTGCGGCGCAAGGCGCGCGCCCATTTCGGCACCCAGCGCCTGCAGCCCGCTCAGCGGCCGGACCATGACTTCGAATTCACGGATCAGGCCCTGGTCATCGAAGCGGATCAGGTCGATGCCCTTGAGCTTCTTCTCGCCGACCCGCGCGCTGAACTCCAGCACCACGTTCAGGCCGTCGTCGCTGGCGAGCTGGCGGTCGTAGGCAAAGTCTTCGAAGATCGTGATGACTGTGCGCAGTGCCAGCAGCAATGCGGGGGCCGGGCCGTACGGATGGATCGACATCGGCGAGCGGAACACCGCCTCGGGGTGGACGATGCGGTCCAGTCCGCTCAGATCGCGCTGGGCAATCATCTGGTGCCAGGTTTCGATGGAACGGGCGACGGCCGCGGGAACGTTGGAGGGCAGGGGGCGCATGAATGTCTCCTTGGTGGGTTGGGGCAGGGTGTTGAGTCAGAGAAGGGCAGGCGAGGGGTTCACAGCGCGCAGGCCAGCGTGGTGCCTTGCAGGATGGCGCGCTTGGCGTCGAGCTCGCCCGCCTCGTCGGCGCCACCGATCAGGTGCACCGCGCCGTGCGCCGCGACCAGGCCCGCATGCAGTTCGCGCTGCGGCTCCTGGCCCGCACAGATGACGACGTGGTCCACCGCCAGGGTCTGGTCCTGGCCGTCGATGCTGATGTGCAGACCGTCATCGTCGATGCGCTGGTAGCTCACCGCGGCGCTCATGCGAACACCGCGCGCCTTCAGGCCCGTGCGGTGGATCCAGCCGGTGGTCTTGCCCAGCTGGTCGCCCACCTTCGTGCTTTTGCGTTGCAGCAGGTGCACCTGCCGCCGTGGCGCTTCCACGTGGGCCGGCTGCAGCCCGCCGCGGCCTGCGTAGGTGGTGTCGATGCCCCATTCGGCATAGAACTTCGCGGGCACCTGGCTGGCACTGTCGCCGTGGTGGGTCAGCAGTTCGCTCACGTCGAAACCGATGCCGCCCGCGCCCACCACCGCCACGCGCGCGCCCACCGGTTTCCTGTCGCGCAGCACGTCCAGGTAGCCCAGCACCTTGGGGTGGTCGATGCCTTCGATGTCGGGGGTGCGCGGCACCACGCCGGTGGCCAGCACGATGTGGTCGAAGCCTTCCTGCAGCAGCGTGGCCACGTCGGCGCGGGTGTCGAGCCGCTGCTCCACGCCCTTCAGCTCGAGCTGGCGCCGGAAGTAGCGCAGCGTCTCGTGGAACTCCTCCTTGCCGGGGATGGTCTTGGCGATGTTGAACTGGCCACCGATCTCGCCCGCCGCTTCGATGAGAACGACCTGGTGGCCGCGCTCGGCCGCGGTGACGGCAAAGCTCAGTCCGGCCGGGCCGGCACCGACCACCGCGATGCGCCGCGGTGCATGGGTCGGCTCGATGCGCAGAAGGGTCTCGTGGCAGGCGCGCGGGTTGACCAGGCACGAGGTGACTTTGCCGCCGAAGGTGTGGTCCAGGCAGGCCTGGTTGCAACCGATGCAGGTGTTGATCTCGTCGGCCCGGCCGGTGCGCGCCTTGCGCACAAAGTCCGCATCGGCCAGCAGCGGGCGCGCCATGGACACCATGTCGCACACACCGTCGGCCAGCAGTTGCTCAGCAACCTCGGGCGTGTTGATGCGGTTGGTGGCCACCAGCGGAATGCCGACCTTGCCCATCAGCGCCTGCGTGACCCAGGCATAGGCCGCGCGCGGTACCTTGGTGGCGATGGTGGGAACCCGCGCCTCGTGCCAGCCGATGCCGGTGTTCAGAATGGTGGCGCCGGCCGCTTCGACCGCCTGTGCCAGCTGAATAACTTCGTCGAGCGTGGAGCCGCCCTCGACCAGGTCGAGCATGGACAGCCGGTAGATCAGGATGAAGTGGGGCCCGACCCGCTCGCGGGTGCGGCGCACTATGTCCACCGGCAGCCGCATGCGGTTGGCGTAGGCGCCGCCCCATTCGTCGTCACGGTGATTGGTGCGCGTTGCGATGAACTCGTTGATCAGGTAGCCCTCGGAGCCCATGATCTCCACGCCGTCATAACCGGCGTACTGCGCCAGCGCGGCACAGCGCACGAAGTCCTCGATGGTCTGCTCGACCTCGTCGCCCGTGAGCGCGTGCGGCACATGCGGGTTGATCGGGGCCTGCAAGGCGCTGGGCGCGACCAAACCCTTCTGGTACGAATAGCGGCCAAAGTGCAGGATCTGCATCGCGATCTTGCCGCCCTCGGCATGCACGGCGGCCGTCACGCCGCAGTGGTGCGCCGCCTCATCCTGCGTGGTCAGCATGGCGCCGCCATGCATCGGGCGGCCCCGTTCGTTGGGTGCAATGCCGCCGGTGACGATCAGGCCCACCTCACCACGCGCGCGCTCCGCGTAGAAGGCGGCCATGCGGGAAAAACCATCGGGCGCTTCTTCCAGCCCAACGTGCATGGAGCCCATGAGCACGCGGTTCTTCAGGTGAGTGAATCCTAGATCCAGCGGACGCATGAGGTGGGGGTACGAGGTCATTGTTCGAGGTTTCTGCAACTGGTTGCATAAAGGGGTTGAGCGATAGTGCAACCAGTTGCATTCATGCCATCTTGGGAGAAACCCTGAGCCACTGTTCGGGAAAATAGGGGCGCCGCGGCTGTCCCTGCCCGTCGTCATCTTTGGAAGTCGCACCATGTCCTTGCCCCACGCCTTGCTCACGGCGCTCGTCGAACAACCGGGCTCCGGCTCCGAGTTGGCTGGGCGCTTCGACCGCTCCATCGGCTACTTCTGGCACGCCACGCACCAGCAGATCTACCGCGAACTGGCGCGCCTGGAAGAAGCCGGTTGGGTGGAGGCGCTGCCCGCCGAGCTGGGGCGAGGGCGCAAGAAGGTCTATTGCATTCTGTCGGCGGGGCGCGACGAGCTCGGCCGCTGGCTCAGCGAGTCGACGCAGCCCCAGCCGCTGCGCGACGAGATGATGGTGCGCCTGCGCGCCGCCGCGGCCGTCGGGGCCTCGTCGAGCCTGGCCGACGAGGTGCGGCGGCGCCTGCCGCTGCATCTCGAGAAGCTGGAGACTTACCGGCAGATCGAGGCGCGCGACTTCAGCCAGCCGCCCTCGACGCAGGCCGCGCAGTTGCAGCGCCTGGTGCTGCAGGCCGGCATCGCCTACGAGAGCTACTGGGTCGATATTTCGCGCAAGGCGCTGGAGATCCTGGAACCGCCAAGCACTGGCGAATAGACCGCGAGGTGGCTGGCGCGGTCGATGCGCACCTGCAGGTTGAACTTCATTCGCGCAGCACAGTGCGTGCCCCGCGCAGCGTGCAGCGTCAGCGCGCCAGGCTCAACGCGAACGGCTTGAAGCCGAATCGGCGCAGCACGTGCGGCACCATCAGCATCAGGGCTTCGGTGGCGCGCGCGCTTGCAATGTCGCCCAGATCGACGATCCAGTCCTGCGGCCAGCCCAGCTCGCCGAGCAGCGCCGCCACGGTGGCCTTCGCGCCTTCGTCGTTGCCCGACATGAACACGCTGGGCGCAGTGGCAAGGCTGCGGGGATCGGCCATGACGCTGAACAGCATGGTGTTCAGCGTCTTCACCACGCGCGTGCCGGGGAGCGCCTCCTGCAGGCGCTCGCCGAGGCTGCCTTCGGTGTAGAGCAGGCCGGCCGGCATGCCGTTGGTATCGCGCGCCGATGCGTTCGAGACATCGACGAGGATCTTGCCCTCCAGCTCCTGGCGCAGCTCGCTCAGGCGCGCCAGTGCGCTGTCGCCCGGCGTGGCGTTGATGACGATCTGCGCGCCGCCGGCCGCCGCGCGCGCATCCATGTGGCGCACGGCAGGGCCTGTCCATTTGGCGGCAGCGGCGACAGGGTCGCGCGAGCCGATGGCAATGTCATGGCCGCCGACGGCGAGCTTGGCCGCGATGGGACTGGCCACGCGGCCTGATCCGAGAATGCTGATGGTGTTCATGAAGGGTCCTGCAGGTTGAGTGTGTGAGTGAAAAAAGCGGGGTGATGCTCAGGCGATGGCCGACAGCGTTGCCACGGCTTCGCGCTGCAGCCCCGGTGCGGTGGCCAGAAAGTCTTCGCTCTCCAGCGTCCACGGCCGTCCGTGCAGATCGCTGATCGCACCGCCAGCTTCTTCGACCAGCAGGGCGCCGGACACCAGGCCCGAGCGCACCTGGCTGTGCTGCCAGAACGCATCCATCTGGCCGCCGGCCACCATCACCAGCTGAAAGGTTGCAGGCACGGAGACGCGCACCACCAGTGCGGCCTCCAGCATCGCGGTGACCGATTGGCCGATGCGGCGGTAGGTTGCGCTGCTCTCACCGGGGCGGGCCTGGCCGGTCGCCACCATGGCGGCGCGCAGTTCGGTCTTGGCCGACACGCGAAGCGGCACGCCGTCTGCAAACGCACCACCGCCGCACACCGCGGTGCAGGTGCGCCCGGTGGTGGGCACGTGCACGACGGTGAGCACCGGCGTGTTGTCGCGCACCAGCGTGGCGGTCACGCCCCAATCGGGCTGTCCGTGCACATGGTTGATGTTGCCCTCGACCGGGTCGGTGATCCACCACTCGCCAGGTGGCAATGCGCCGCCCGCGAGCTCGTCCTCTACCCAGCCGGCACCGGGCCGCGCCAGCAGAAGCGCGTCGCGCAGGCAGGCCAGCGAGGCGGCGTCGTTGGCATGAATGGCGTTGACCAGGTCGTCGAAATTCGCGGGGGTCGCCGTGCGGCCGAAGCGCTCCAGCAGGCGCGCGCCGGCCGCATGCACAGCGGCCGTGACAGCGGGAAGAAGCAGGCGGTCGGCCTGCGGGGAAGGGGTGGTTTCGTAGGTCATGAAAGGCGTGTGTTGGCTCGATGTCGCGGACAATATCAGCTAACTTGAAGTGCAACTTTGGTAGGAATGGAGTTACCTGAATGCAATTGGATCTGAACCTTCTGCGTGCGCTGGACGCCCTGCTCGAAGAGGGCAGCGTGGCCGGCGCGGCCGCGCGCCTGCAGCTGTCCGCACCGGCCATGAGCCGCACCCTGGGACGCATCCGCCGCGCCACTGGCGACCCGATCCTGGTGCGTGCCGGCTGGACCATGACGCCGACACCGCACGCGCTGGCCATTCGCAACGAGGTTCATGCGCTCGTGAAGCAGGCGACTGCGGTGCTCGCGCCGCAACAACCGCTGGACCTGCAGCGCCTGGAGCGCACGTTCACGCTGCAGTGCCACGACGCCATCGGCACGGCGATCGGGCCTGCGCTGCTGGCGATGCTGCGTGCGCAGGCGCCAGGCGTGGCGCTGCGCCTGCTGGCGGAAGCCGCCACCGACACCAACGACCTGCGCCACGGCCAGGTCGATCTGGAGATCGGCGCGGCTGTGCCTTCCATGCCCGAGATCCGGCACGAGGCCATTGGCGAAGACCGCCTTGTGGTGGCGCTGCGCAGCGGCCATCCGCTGGCCAGCGGCAAGTGGGGCATCGAGCGCTATGCGCGCGCTGAGCATCTGACGGTGTCGCGCCGCGGGCGGCTGAGCGATCCGGTCGACAAGGCCTTGGCTGCGTTGGGTCTGCGGCGCCGGGTGGCCGCCTCGGCGCCGACCAGCACGGCCGCGCTGCTGTTCGCGTGCCAGAGCGATCTGGTCGTGGTCGTCCCCGAGCGCATGTGCCATGCGGCGATCACCGCGCTGGGCCTGCTGACGCTGCCCTTGCCGCTGAAGATGGCACCGGTGCCGGTTCATTGCGCATGGCACCAGCGCTACGAAGCCGACAACGCCCACGTTTGGCTGCGCGCCCAGGTGCTGGAAGCCATGCGCACGGTGTTCGGTAACCGGAAGACCGCGCGCGGCGCGGCGCGCAAGAGAAACAAAAAGCCGGAAAAATACTAGACGACCGGTCTATTTGATGGCTAGAATCGACGCATGGTCAAAACAGCCGCCCCCGAATCGTCCGACACCCGCGAGAACATCCTCGCGGTGGGTCAGCGGATCATGGCGGCCAAGGGTTTCACGGCCGTCGGCCTCAATGAAGTGCTGACCACATCGGGTGTACCGAAGGGGTCGTTCTATCACTACTTCCAGTCGAAGGAAGCCTTCGGCGAAGCCTTGCTGACGAGCTATTTCAACGACTACCTGGCCGACCTCGACAAGACACTTCAACAGCCGGGTCTGACCATGGCGCAGCGCCTCATGAACTACTGGCAGAACTGGCAAGACACCCAGTCTTTCATGGACTGCCAAGGCAAATGTCTCGCCGTGAAGCTGGGTGCCGAAGTGGCCGATTTGTCCGAAGCGATGCGCCTTGCCATGAAGCAGGGAACATCCGCCATCGTGGCGCGGCTGGCCGGCGCCATCGAGGCCGGCATTCAGGAAAAGTCCCTGGCCGTGCACGGCAACCCCCAAAGCCTTGCTGAAGGGCTCTATCAGCTCTGGCTGGGGGCCAGCGTGCTGGTGAAAGTCGAACGCAGCCGCCAGCCATTCGAGAGTGCCATGACCCTGACTCGCCAAGTTCTTCACCTGCCCGGATGAGCCGGGCAGCCAACGGATGCGTCTCACCAAGACGCTATTTTTTAAGCCAGTTAACTAGTAGACTGGTCTAATGTTTTTTATCAACTGACTTTTTGGAGAAACAGCATGAAGATTTTGATGGTCCTCACCTCGCACGACGAACTTGGCAACACCGGCCGCAAGACCGGCTTCTGGCTTGAAGAACTTGCCGCGCCCTACTACGCCTTCAAGGCGGCTGGTGCGCAGGTCGTGCTGGCGTCGCCCAAGGGCGGCCAGCCGCCGCTCGACCCGAAGAGCAACGAGCCGTCGTTCCAGACCGACCTGACGCGCCGGTTCGAGGCCGACGCACAAGCCACCGCGCAACTGGCCGCCACGGTGCGCCTGGACAGCGTGTCGCAAGCCGATTTCGATTCGGTGTTCTACCCAGGCGGTCACGGCCCGCTGTGGGACCTGGCGGAAGACAAGCACTCGATCGCGCTCATCGAGTCCTTCATTGCCGCCGGCAAGCCTGTCGCGCTGGTCTGCCATGCGCCGGGTGTGCTGCGCCACGTTAAGAGCGCCGACGGCCGTCCGCTCGTCGAAGGCAAGACGGTCACCGGCTTCACCAACACCGAGGAAGAGGGCGTTGGCCTGACCCAGATCGTGCCGTTCCTGGTCGAAGACGAACTCAAGGCCAAGGGCGGTCTGTATTCGAAGGGCGAAGACTGGGGCTCGTACGTCGTGAGCGACGGGCTGCTCATCACCGGGCAGAACCCCGCGTCGTCGGCCGCTGCCGCCGCCGTTCTTGTCGACCGTTTGGCCAACGCCGCTCAGTGAGCGCGCCCGCTTTCGTTTCAAAGACTTCCTTCAAGAGACCCGTCATGAACATGCGTCACACGCTTTCTTCCATCGCCCTCGGCGCCGCGGCGCTGTTCGCCGGCCAGGCCTTCGCGGCCGAAGTGCCCTCTGTCGTGCTGGTCCACGGCGCCTTCGCCGACGGCTCCGACTGGGCCAAGGTCATTCCGCTGCTCCAGGCCAAGGGCATTCACGTCACTGCGGTGCAGAACGGCCTCGAGTCGCTGGCCGGCGATGCCGAGGCGACCCGGCGTGCCATCGACAACCAGAAGGGCAAGGTCGTGCTTGTCGGTCACTCCTGGGGCGGCTCGGTGATCACGGAGGCGGGCCAGAACGACAAGGTGGCTGCGCTCGTCTACGTGGCCGCCTTCGCGCCCGACTCGGGCCAGTCTTCCGCGGAGGTCGGCAAGGGCTATCCGGCTTCGCCCGGCGTGCAGAAGCTGACTGCCGACGCAAAGGGCTGGCTCACGCTGCCGCCCCAGGCGGTGGCCGAAGACTTCGCGCAGGACGTGCCCGCCGCGCAGGCCGCGGTGATGGCCGTCACGCAGGGGCCGCTTCAGGCAAAGGCGCTGGAAGACAGGATCACCGTGGCCGCATGGAAGACGCGTCCCTCGTGGTTCATCGTGAGTGCCAAGGACCGCATGATTCCACCCGACCTCGAGCGCGCCATGGCAAAGAAGATCGGCGCTGTCACCACGACGCTGCCCACCAGCCACGTGCCGCAACAGTCGCGCCCGAAGGACGTTGCCGCGGTGATCCTCGCGGCCGTCAAAGCCAGCACCAGATAAGCGTGGATGGCGTCGGCAATGGCGCCTGTGTTGCTTCACCTTCGGGCACGCGACAGCGCGGCGTTTCGTGTGCCAGATGCTGTGCGCGATCAGCACGCGAGAAAGCGCAGGGCATGTCCGTGACGTGCACGCGTTGGCACTTCGTGCCGACACGGACCTGCGAGGCGGCCGACCTGACGCCGATGCCGGGGCTGTCTCATCAAAAAGCGCCTTGGCCCGCCCCGCGGAAACCCAGGGCCCTCAGGCGCTGAGCGACGCAATCTGCTCGAGTGCCTGGCCGAGCGCTGCCTCTCTGGCTTGCGGGCCGAATGCAATGCCTTCCGCGCGCACCACCGTCACGTTGGTCACGCCCAGGAAGGCGAGCAGCCCGGTGAGATAGGTTTCCTGATGCTCCAGCGCCGCCGCCGGGCTGCCGGCCACATACACGCCACCGCGTGAAGAAGCGATGAAGGCCTTCTTGTCTTTCAGCAGGCCCTCGGGGCCGGTCGCCGTGTAGCGAAAGGTCTTTCCGGCCAGCGCGATGCGGTCGATCCATGCCTTGAGCGGCGTGGGAATCGTCAGGTTGTACATGGGGGTCCCAATGACCAGGATGTCGGCCGCAAAAAGCTCTTCCAGATAGGCATTGCCCTTGTGCAAGTCTGCGGTGAGGCCGTCGTCCTGTGATTCGCCTCCTTGCCACACCGCCATGTGCGCGGACGAAAGATGCGACACCGGGTCGGCGGCAAGATCGCGGTAGACCACCTCGATGCCCGGGTGCAAGGCACGTTGGCGCGCGACGATTTGCGCGGAAAGCTGGCGGCTCACCGAGTTGGCACCCAGAACGCTGGAGTCGAGATGGAGGAGTTTCATGGTCATCTTTCGAAAGTGGGGGAGATGTGGCTGGCGGTCCGCGTACCGCGGAAGTGGTGCAACGTCACGATGCTGCGGTTCATCGCCGTCCTCTTTCCACACCGCGCTGCGCGGTGAGATCCTTTTTGTAGGTTTCGGGTGTCAGGCTCGCGGTGACCAGGCTCACGATGCCGGCCAGCGCGATGAACACCCCAATGGGCCACAAGGCGCCTGCCCACGCCATCAGCCCGGTGGCAATCAGTGGCGCGGTGCCGTTGAACACGGCCCCACCAAGCTGGTAGCCGATGGACGCGCCCGAGTAACGCACCTTCGTATCGAACAGTTCGGCAAAGTACGCGGACACCGAGCCGTACTGGCCGTAGTTGGCAATGCCCAGGCCCAGCGCCATTGCCAGCCAGAACATGGCGGGAATGCCGGTGTTGATCAGCCAGATGGCCGGAAAGACGATGGCGATCGCAAAGGCCACATAGGCCATGTACACGCGCCGCCGGCCGAACCTGTCAGACAGACGCGCCGCAAGTGGCACGGAGATCAGGCCCACGGCCCCGCCTATCACGTTGCCCATCACGCTGGTGCTGGTTGAAAACCCGAGGTGGCCCACCGCATAGGTCGCGCCAAAGAAAGAGTAGGTACTGGAACCGACGCCATCTATGCACCGCAGCAGCGCCACGCGGATGATGTTGCCCGGGTGCCGCAGCACTTCCATGACGGGCTGGCGCGCAGGACCGCCCGTTGCTTTCATCTTCTCGAAGGCCGGCGACTCGGTGATCTTCAGACGGATGAACAGGCCTACGCCGAGCAGAAGGATGCTGAGCAAGAAAGGAATGCGCCAGCCCCATTCCATGAAGGCGTCGTGCGGCAGCAGTGCGAATGCCGAAAAGGTCCCCGTTGAAAGGATCAGGCCCGCCGGAGCGCCCATATGCGCCGCGCTGCCGTACAGCCCGCGCTTGCCGGGCGGCGCGTGCTCCACCGCCATCAAGACCGCGCCGCCCCATTCGCCGCCGACGGCAATGCCTTGCGCCAGGCGCAGTACCAGCAGCGCAATGGGTGCCCAGATACCGATCTTCTCGTAGGTGGGCAAAACGCCCACGAGCGTCGTCGCCACGCCCATGATGAGCAGCGTTGCCACCAGCACCGACTTGCGTCCGACACGGTCACCGATGTGACCGAAAAATGCGCCACCGAAAGGGCGCGCCAGGTAGCCGACCGCAAACGTGGCAAACGAGATCAGCGTGCCGACCGTCGGGTCATAGTTGGGGAAGAACAACTTGCTGAAGACGACGGCCGATGCAATGCCGTAGAGGAAGAAGTCGTACCATTCGATCGCCGTCCCTATGAAGCTCGCCATGGCCACTGTGCGCACTGAAGTTGAGGCACGGCCTGGACTGGAAGTTGCCGCAATGGGGTATGACATGAGGAGTCTTTTCTTCGAGATGTTGTGGTGGCAAAAGTCTACGTAGCGCCCCGCCCGCCTCATATTCAGAAGATCATCTCAAGCCATAAAGCCAGCTTATGCCCCTTGCCCTTTCTGCTCCCTGAATTGGTGCTCCGGTGATCAATCTCAAACATATCGAGGTCTTTCACGCGATCATGCGCACCGGTTCGGTCACTGGCGCGGCACGCATGCTCAATGTCACGCAGCCTGCGATCAGCAGCGTGCTCAAGCATCTGGAAAGCCGACTGCGAATGAAGCTTTTCGAGCGCACGGGTGGCAGGCTTCAGCCGACGCCCGAAGCGAACGCGCTGATGCCTGACGTGGCGGGCATATTCGGTCGGCTCGAGGCAATTGAACGACTCACCCAGGACCTTGCAGGCGGTCGGCTCGGCACCTTGTCCATTGCCGCGTCCTCGCCCATCGCCAATGGCCGGCTCGCTCGCCTGGTTGCCGACTTGCTGGTCGACCGACCGGGCGCCCAGATTTCTCTTCAAGCGCTCGCCTCGCCGCTCGTTCTTGACCGGGTCGCGAACCGCGAAGCAGAAATCGGTATCGCCTACGCCCCTGTCATGCATGCGGAAGTGAGCACCGAGGTGCTCGGTCGCAATGCCATCGGTTGCGTGATGCGCGACGATCATCCGCTGGCCGCGCGTTCGGAAGTCCAGGTACGCGAACTGGCGGACCACGCGCTGATCACCTATCTGCCGCAGGCATTGCTGCGCCCCTACATCGACCGTGCCTTTCAAGAGGCCGGTGTGGTTCCGACCATTGCGGTGCACGTCGGCTTGTCGATCACCGGAATGGCGCTGGCGTACCAGGAGGCGGGGGTCGCGCTGGTGGAGTTGGAACTGCTCGACTCGCTGCCCGTGCCTGGACTCGTGGCACGCCCTCTGCTCCCGCGCATCGAGCTCGAAACGATGCTGCTGCTGCACAAGACGGCACCACACTCGCGGCTGCAGGATCATTTTCTGTCCGTGCTTAGAAGCACCTTCGCATAGAAGCATCGTCTGGGCGTGCCGGCGGCGGTATCGGCCATCAGCACAGCTTATGGCTGCGCGCTTTTTTTTGATTGGCGTGCATGCGTGCAGGCGTCCGACACTTTGTCGTCACCGGAGGATTTCTCCCCAACGCCAAGGAAATGCGGATGAACAAGCGCTCTGTCTATGAGCCGGACCAGGCCGGCCTTTACTTTCCCACCCCACCGAGGTTTGCCACGCTTGTCGAGGAGCGGTTGCACAGAAAACAAAGGCTCGCCGCTGCATGCCGCGTGTTCGCTCGTTTCCGGTACGAGTACGGGTTTGCCGGTCACATCACGGTACGTGACCCGGAGCACACCAACCTCTATTGGACCAACCCGTTTGCGATGGACTTCGGTCGGGTCAAGGTGTCGGACCTGCTTCTGGTCGATCACACCGGTGCGGTACGCGAAGGCGCCTGGGCCGTGAACCGCGCGGGCTTCGTACTGCACGCCGCCATCCATGAAGCCAATCCGCATGTGCTGGCTTCCTGCCATGCGCACACGACCCACGGCATGGCCTGGGCCGCGCTGGGCCGCAAGCTCGATCCCATCACGCAGACCGCCGCCAGCTTCTACAGTGACCACGCGCTGATCACCGAGCAAGCCGGTGCGGTGGTGGTGGAGCGCGATGCCGGCCATGAGGTGGCGGCGGTGTTCGGCGAGAACAAGATCGTCATCCACCAGAACCACGGTCTGTTTTCGGCGGGCCGGGACAGCGTGGACGAAGCCGTGTGGTGGTTCATTGCCGCCGAGCGCGCATGCGAGATACAGCTCCTGGCAGAGGCGACAGGGCACCCGCTGAAGCTCATCAGCCCCGAGGCCGCGATGCATTCATCTGAACATCTGGGCACGCCGTTTTCCGCGTGGCTTCACTTCCAGCCGATCTACGACGCGATCTGCCGAAGCGACCCCGACCTGTTCGACTGACCACCGCATCGCCACGCCTTCTCCCGATCGATCGACCCGCGAGCACAAATCATGCGCACCTCTTCACACCGCCGCCGCCTGCTGCTGACCCTGGGTGCCACGGCACTCGCCATGCAGCTGGCTCCCGTTGCAAACGCGCAGGTCGGCAACGGCCGGCCGGTGCGCATCATCGTGCCGTTCACCGCGGGCAGCCAGACCGACGTGGTGGCGCGGATGATTTCGAGGCCCATGGCCGACTTCCTCAAGCAGACGGTGGTGGTCGACAACCGGCCCGGCGCAACGGGAACGATCGGTGCCCAGTCGCTGCTCGCAGACCCTGCCGACGGCGCCACGCTGCTGTTCGTTTCTTCCGCGTTCGCTGTGTTGCCTTCGTCGGGGCTGCGGCTGCCTTACGACCCGGTCAAGGACTTGCAGGCGCTCAGCATCGTCGCGCGCTCGCCGACCGTGCTTTTCGCCTCCAAGGCGTCCGGATTCACTAACACCGCCGAGCTTGTAGCCGCCGCCAAGGCCAAGCCAGGGAGCCTGAACTTTGCGTCTTCAGGTATCGGGTCAGGCACGCACCTCAACGCGGAATACCTGGCGAATGCCGCTGGCTTTCAGGCCACGCACATTCCTTACAAGGGCGGTCGCGACATGCTGGCGGAGGTGGTCGCCAATCGGGTGGACTTCGCCTTCCTGCCGGCCAGCGACCTGGTCGGCTTCGGACCGGACAAGCTGACGATGCTGGGTGTCAGCGGCAAGCAGCGCATTCGCCTGGCACCCGGCGTTCCTGCAATCGCCGAGTCGGGGTTGCCGGGCTTCGAATACTTCCTGTGGCAGGCGCTGTTGCTCAAGGCCCAGACACCGCAACCCACCGTGGACCGGATGGCATCGGCCGTTGCCTATGCGCTGGCCGATCCGGCCGTTGCCAAGGGCTTTCAGGACTTGGGCATCGATGCAATGAAGCTCGACGTCGACGGCTCGCGCCAGTTCGTTGCCGACGAAATGGCAAAGACCAGCGCACTGGTCAAGTCGCGCGGCCTCAGGCTGTCCGAATGAACACCCGCCAGCGCGTTGCGAGCGATCCCAGTGAATGGGCGCTTCGCGATCTTGCCGACGCATTCAGCACGCGCGCGTTGTCGCCCGTGGAGGTCGTCGAGTCTTTTCTGCGGCGAATTTCAAGCCTCGATCCATTGCTTCATGCCTATGCGCAGGTGTGGTCCGAAGCGGCGCTGGCGCAGGCCCGCGCCAGCGAACAGCGCCTGCTGCAAGGTGCGCCCCGCGGCCTGCTCGAAGGCGTTCCGCTCGCAGTGAAGGATCTGCTGCATGTGCAAGGCCGACGCACTGGCGCCGGCTCCGCGCTGTTTGCTGATCGACCATGCATGGACCACTCGGCGACAGTGGCGACGCGTCTCCAGGATGCCGGTGCGATCCTGCTCGGCAAGACGCATCTGGTCGAGCTGGCCTATGGCGGCTGGGGCACCAACCAGGGCATGGGCACACCGCGCAATCCTTGGGACATGGCGGTACATCGCGCCCCTGGCGGCAGCAGCAGCGGCTCCGCGGTGGCGGTCGCCTCGGGGTTGGCCGCCGGCGCCATTGGCACCGACACCGGCGGCTCGGTGCGGATTCCATCCGCGTTCTGCGGACTCACCGGGCTCAAGACCACGGCCGGGCGCGTCAGCCGCTACGGCGTCGACTTGCTCAGCGAAACCCTGGACACCGTCGGCCCCATGACGCGGACCGCCGAGGACGCGGCGTGCCTGCTGCAGGCGATGCACGGACCGGACCCGCGAGACCCCACGACGCTGGGTACCGCGGCGGAAGACTTTCTCCAGACCCTGGGCGCAAGCGTGGTGGGTGTGCGCTTTGCCCTGCTGCACCAGACGCTGGGCGAAGGCACCTCCCCGGCGGTGCGCCAAGGCGTCGAGGACGCATGCAAGGTTCTGCGAGCGCTTGGCTGCGTGGAAGCCGGCGGTGCTTTGCCGCAATTCGACCTGGCCGCCGACCAGGAAGCCTCCGGCGCCATCATTTCCGCCGAGGCATATGCCCGCCATGGCGAAGCGCTCCACAGATCCACCACATCCGGCGATGCGGCATCGCGTGCGCGCATTCTTCGGGGCGCGCACATTGCGCCTTCGCACTACCGGGAAGCGCTCGATCAGCGACGCAGTCGCATGGCTGAATTTCAGCGACTCTTCAAGCAACTGGACGTGTTGGTGCTGCCCACGGTACAGGTCACTGCCGCCGACCTTGCGACACTGGACGAAAGCGACCCTGCGCCCAGCCGCATGACTCGCTTCGTGGGCTACTACGGCTTGTGCGCCATCGCATTGCCTTGCGGGTTCAGCGCCGAAGGCCTTCCGGTCTCGCTGCAACTCGTGGCGGCACCGTGGCGCGAGGACCTGTTGCTGCGCCTTGGTGCGGCATTTCAGCGAGAGACGACACACCATTGCGCTCGCCCCTTGCTGGACGCATTCACCACGCACGCGCGGTCTCCCGGTGGCGTCGAACGCGGCGCGAAGCGCACATAAGGCATCTGGAAGGACGAGCAAATGACCAAAGAAGTCGCAGTTTTTCGCAACATCCGATATGCGCGTGCAGCGCGGTTCGAGCAGCCCGAAGTGCTGGCGTGGGACGGCAAGCATCACACCGAGCGCGGCCCGATCTGCCCGCAAGCGCCTTCGCGGCTGGAAGTCGTGCAAGGCCCGCTTGCACCCTTGGAGTTCAACGAGCACTGTCAGGTGCTGTCGGTGTTCACACCGGGCGCACCGGGCACAGCACGCACCGTGAGCAAGCGGCCGGTGATGGTGTTCATCCATGGCGGTGGCTTTGTCACCGGCGGCGGCGAGCTGCCTTGGCACGACGGGGACAAGCTGACCGCGGAGCAAGACGTGGTCGTGGTGTCGGTGACCTACCGCCTTGGGGCGTTCGGCTACCTGCAGTTTCCATCGAGCACCGGCCCCAGCTTTGCAATGGCCGACCAGGTTGCAGCCCTCCATTGGATCAGGACGCACATTTCGCAATTGGGTGGCGATCCAGACAACGTGACGGTGTTCGGACAGTCGGCCGGTGGGTTCTCCATCGTGGCCATGCTGGCCTGGGGCCACGGAGGCACCTTGTTTCAGCGTGCCATCCTGCACAGCGGAGCCCATGGTGCCGCGCGCACGCGGGACGAAGCAGAGCGGGTTTCGAAGATGTTCCTCGCCGAACTGGGGCAGGACCCTCGCGCCGCGAGCGTCGACGACCTCGTTGCCGCCCAGAGCCGACTCGCCAGGACGCTGAATCAACTGCTGGTCTGGGCCCCTGTCTCGCCCGACACACCGTTGGGGTCTGCCGTCGACACCATTGCCGGATGGTGCAAGGACGACGCGCTGCCTTTTGTTCTTCTGAACAACCACGTCGCTGCAACACCCGGAACACAAGTGCGCTACGCGGCCGAGACGGCCGAGATGAATGCGCTGTTCGAAGGAGGGTCTCGCAGCCTGGTTCAAGAGCTGGCCGCGAAGGGCCAGAGGGCTTTTCTTTTTCGCTTCGACTGGCAATCGCCGGATACCGGATTAGGGGCCTGCCATTGCATCGATCTGCCATTTTTGCTCGGCAGCGCGCAAGCCTGGTCGGCGGCGCCGGAGCTTGGGAAGGCCCGCTGGGCGGACATCGAGCAGCTTGGCACGGGCATGCGCCGCATCTGGGCGGACTTCGCCCGCGGATCGACCGAAGGCTGGCATGCAGGAACGGTGAGGCATCTGCCGTGAGCGACCGCGCGAGCCGCCGGGTGCATTGGCAGCCGATCGGGCTTGGCCCGCGACGAGCCGAGAAACACCCCGAATCGCTACGATGCGCCATTCACTTCCGAGCCCAGCATGCAACCTCGCATCGATGAAGAAATCACCTTTCGCAAGCTCGAAACGCTGATTGCGTTCATGGAAACGGGCAACCTGGCGCGCGCCGCCGAGTTGCTGGACGTGAGCCCCGTGAGCGTGCATCGTGCCCTTCATTCGCTGGAGTCCGGGGTGCGCTGCGCGCTGTTCCGGCACGAGGGCCGCAACCTGCATCCCACCGAGGCCGCGCAAACGCTGGCCGAGGTGGCGCGCGAGGTGCTCAAGACGCTGTCGCAGGGCGTGCGGGCCACGCGCGAGGTGGCAGGTTATTCGGCCGACCGCATCCGCATCGGGTCGCTCTATTCGCTCACCATCCGCACGGTGCCGACGGTGCTCATCCACATGAAGGTGCGAAAGCCGACGCTGGAGACCGAACTCGTGCTCGGCTCCAACGCCGACCTGCTGCGCAAGCTGCGCGACGGCTCCATCGACGCGGCCCTGATGGCGCTCCCCGAAGGCGAGGCCGACCTGGTGTCGGAGCCGCTCTTCGACGACGAAATTCATTTCGCCGCACCCGTGGGCTCGCGCTATGCGCAACATGAGCGTGTGGACCTGAGCACCTGCGCCGACGAACACTTCGTCAGCCTCAAGGAAGGCTTTGCCACGTACAACGGCTTCGTGGAAGCGTTCCGCGTGGCCGGCTTCACGCCCAATGTGGTGATGCAGACCGGCGACATCTTCTCGCTGATGAACCTGGTGAGCGGCGGCATCGGCTGCACGCTGCTGCCAGGGCGCGTACGTGACGTGTTCTCGCAGAACGTGCAACTCATTCCGGTGCAGCCCAAGTACCTGATGCGCCAGACGCTGGCGGTCAGTTTCCTGCGCACACGTGAGCGCGACCCCAACTTGCTGGCGTTGCTGGCGGTATGTCGCAGCGCTAAAGCCGAGCTTTGCTGAGACCCATGCCCTTGAGCCACGTCCATGTTCCCCGCCAATCGAAAAACACGGATGGACAAGCGGACCTGTGCGCCCTGATCTCTACGGCTGTCGTTCTAGAAGCGTGACTGCATGCGCGAAAGCCAGTCGCGCGCTCCCTGCAGGGTCTTGAAATCGTCGAGGCTGCGCGCATCAACGCCGGCATGCGCACCGCAAACCATGTCGCTGAGTGCCCGGCCTGGGCCCAGCTCGAAGAACGCCGTGGCGCCGGCTTCTACGCAAGCGTCCAGGCATGACGCCCATTGGACGGTCTGAGAAATCTGCAGGGACAACTTCTGCGCACCTTGCGCCGCGCTCAGCACCGCTTCACCGTCGATGCCGCTGAACAAGCGCGCGCCCAGGCGCGGGGAGCGTGCCATGGCGGCGGCGGCGAGGCTGTTCCTGAAAGCGGCCGTGGCATCGCCCATCAGGAAGGTGTGCGACGCCACCTTCACATCGATTGGCACGACCCGTGCCGCGCCTTGGGCCAGCGCCTGTGCAGCGATGTCCGCAAGCGCATCGCGCATGCCGCCCAGCACCCAAGCGTTGCCAGGGTTGACGATGGCGACCGCGGCTTCACGGTGTTCGCACAGCCGGTCGATGTCGGGCCGCTCGAGGCCGCGCACGAACAGAAGACCTTGTTCGCCTTGCCTGGCCCGCTGTGCGGCATCCATGGCGTCGGCGCGCGCGGCAACGAGCGCGAGCGTGTCGCTCGCGCTCGTCAAGCCTGCGATGTGCCACGCCGCCATTTCGCCCACGCTGTAGCCCGCGATGCAGCAGCGCGGCGAAAACGCGTCCGCCAGCGCGGCCCAGGCGCAGAGGGGCTGCAGCGTGCATAGCAATTGCGCCGAGCGGTTCTCATGGAGTGCATCGATGTCGGCTTCGCGCACCCAGGTGCGCGGGTCGTGTCCGAGCAGTTCGGTGGCGTGGGCGAAAAGCGCTTGCGCTTCGACAGCCGCGCCTGTCAACGAGAACATGTCGGCGTTCTGGCTGCCTTGTCCCGCGCAGAGGATGGCGAGCGTCATGGCGTGCCGCCTGGCCCGCAGAGGCATGCGATGGTCAAGCCCGAAGGCAGGAAGATCGCTGTCACGGCGCGGGCTCCTGCTCTATTGCCATCGCGAACAGGCTCATCGCCAGCAGGTCGGCCGCGCCGCCCGGGCTGAGCCAACGCGCCACGAAGGCGTGATGGATCTTCTCTGCGGCGCGACGCCAGCCGGGCTGCCCGACGCCGCCGGCGGCCAGGAATGCGCGCGCACTTTGCTGCGCGAAGCGCAGGCCGGCGGCACCTCCGCGGTGCAGCAGGTTGGTGTCCTCCAGTTCGGCGATCAGCGCAAAGCATGCCTGCACCCTTGCAGCTTGTGCATCGCACGGTGCCACCCGCGCGGCGTGGCGCAAGGCGGGCATGCCGATGCCATAGACGCTTGGAAAGCCCAGCGCGGCTTCCTGCCGGGCGCCGCCTGCGCCGTAGCGACGCTTCATGGCTTCGCCATGGCTGTCGCTCGGCCGCGGGCCGGCCAGGATGGCCGGGCCCCAGCGGCGCGATACGGTGTCGCCCAGGGACTGCAAGTTACCGCCCTCCATGCCGCGTCGCGCCCTCAGCCCGGCCGCGGCGCACAACAGGCCCAGGCCGAAGATGGCCCCGCGATGCGTGTTCACACCACCGGTCGCCGCCGTCATCGCGCACTCGGCGCGCAGGCCGATCTTTCTCAGTGCGGTCATGTCCTGGTCCTGCATGCCGGCCGCGGCCAGTTCCGTGAAGAACGGTCGAAGTGCCGCTGCGCTGCGGTGAAAGGTGGCTGCGTCCATGTCCGTGTGGCTGCCCGCGTCGACGTGACTGACCAGCCCCGGCTTCGGCCAGGTGTGCACCTCCAGTCGAAGGCTGCGCTCGGCCAGTGCACCCACGTGTTCCGCGCAGGTGCGCGCTCGGTCGTGGCGGCCTGCGGCCGGGCCGCTCCATGTCGGCGCTGCCGCGTTCATGCGACGGGCTCCAGAAACTGCGAGCGGGAACACAGCAGCGGGTCGCTTGCCGTCTTGAGCATCACCTCGGCGCTGCGCGCATGAAGTTCGCGCCAGTTGACGCCCACCCCGTCGCTGCGGAGCAATTCGCCGTCCACTCGCATCGGTGCTGCGCCGTCGATGTCGGCCACGGCCGCCAGAAATTCTTCGATGCACTCGCTGGCGGGCAGCGTCCAGGTCAGATCGATGTCCGAGCCGCGGCTCAGGTAGTCCAGTCCGGTCAGCCATTGCCAGGCGAGGCTGCCGAACACGCGGGTCTGCACGCCGAAGCGGTCGCCGACGGCCAGCAGCTGCCGCAGGGCAGGGTGCCAGGCCCGCGGCGCTGATGTGACGACTTCGCACAGCTGTGGCAAGGCCGAGACCGAAGCGATGTGGCGGGCCTGCACCTGCAGGGCGAGGCGCCGCTTGCCGGCGCTGGGTGGCAGGGGCAGGCCCAGCGGCAGCCACGATGCGTCGCCGCGTTCACCCGGCAAGCGCCGCCGCACGATGAGTGGCCAGCCACGCTGTGCCCAGCCTTGGAGCAGGGGCTCGTTGGCCGGGTCGTCGCGCGATGCCATCAGCGCGGCCCAGGCGGGCGCGGCAACCCGCACCAGATGGTGCCGCGGCAGGCGCGCGTCAGCGGGCAGGGCGGGCAAGTTCATACACGCGCCTTGCAATGTCGACGGCCTTCGGGCGGCCATTGCGTGCCTTGCCAAGCTGGTCGCGCAGGTCCGGCGCGTGCGCGCCCTGCGCAGGCAGGGCTTTCAGCACCTCGTCGAGCTGCAGGTCGAGCCGGCGCGTGGGGTCCAGCAGGCACGCCACCGCACCGGTCTGCATCAGGTTGTCCAGACCGGGCGCGAAGACCGGGGTGGACCTGGCCATTTCCTGCAGCACCTCGATGGGCAACTTGGTCACGCGCGACATGGACGGCAGGTCCATCACCATCGGCTCCGCCCCTGGCAGAGCCAACAGCGTTCGCGTCGACAGCGCGGTGGCAATGAAGGCCCCCGCGGCCGTATGGCCGTAGAGCAGGCCGACGGTCGCGTGGCCGCGCGCGTCGGCCAGGTTCAGGCATTTCGCGAGATGCGCCAGGTACTCGCTGAGCCCCAGCAGCTCGTCGCGCTTGCTCATGCGCTGGCTGTCGCTGTCTATCAGCACCAGGATCGGCGCCGTGCCTCCTGCTTCGAGCGTGTCCAACACCTTGCGCGCGAGCCAGGCCGCCTCGTCGATGCCGATGGCCTTGCGGCCGTCGACCCCGACGACGGCGATCTCCGTGCCGTCCGCACGCGGGCCCTTGCCCGAAAGCAGGCCGTTTTCGAGCACCACCTGGTGACCTGCCGGAAAGAGCGAAGCGAGAATTTCAGCGAGCGTCATGAGCAGGCTCCTCCAGTCGGTTGGCCAACGCGACGAATGCCTCGAAGGGCATGCCGGGAATGGCGGCTGGGTGGTCGGCGCCCAGCGCCTGCCACACGTCCATTGCGTCGCGGCACTGGCCGAAGCGTTCGATGCGCCGCTCCAGACGGGTCTGCTCGGCCTCGAGAGTGGCCTCGTCGGGTGTCGAGGCGAACTGGAACAGATCGACCGCCGCCGCGCGAAAGCTGGCCATGGTGTCGTCCACGAACCGCTCGGCGCCGCCGATCAGGCGCCTGTGCTTGCCGCCCATGGTGCGCCACACCAGCGCGCGGTCCTTGGCGTCGAACTCTTCGACGCCGCGGTTGGTCTCGATGACTTCCGGGCCGGACACGCTGATGCGCCCCTGTTCGGAGACGGCCAGCGCGGAGCAACACCCCGCAATCAGTCCGCCTCCGCCATAGCAGCCGGCGCGCCCGCCGATCAGGCCCACCACCGGCACGCCGGCCAGGCGCGCGTCCAGCAGGGCGCGAATGATCTCCGCGATCGCCAGTTCGCCCGCGTTGGCCTCCTGCAGACGCACACCGCCGGTGTCGAACAGGATCAGCACCGGCACCGTGCCGATGTCGCGCGCGGCGCGCAGCAGGCCCGTGAGCTTGGCGCCATGCACCTCGCCGAAGGCGCCCCCCATGAAACGGCCCTCCTGCGCGGCCACCAGCACCGGCGCACCGTCGAGACGGCCACGGCCCACGACCATGCCGTCGTCGAACTGTTGTGGAAGGTCGAACAGCGGCAGGTGCGGGCTGGTCTCGCGCAGTTCGGGGCCAATGAATTCCTCGAAGCTGCCCGCGTCGAGCAGGCCGTCCACGCGCTGGCGCGCAGACGCTTCGTACCAGCTGGCCGCGAGCCGCTCGTCCTCGTGGTGCACCGGGGCGCTCATGACGGGTCGCCTTCTACCGCGCGCACCGCCTGTGCGAGCCGAAGCGCGACGGTATCGGGGCGGGCACCGCCATCGTTCACGGACAGCTTCAGGCCCCCCGGAGAACGGCGCTCGACAAAATCCTGGACCACGGCCTGCCAGACTTCGCTGAAGCCCTCGGCCGCCGTGCGAATGTCGACTTCGCATTCGCTGTCGGGCAGCAGCCGCTCCACCAGCACTTCCAGGTTGCCGGAGGCGACCACGCCCACGATGGCCTGGGGCCTGGACCCGGCCGCGCGCTGGCGCGCGGCGTGCCGAAAACTGAGTTGTTCCATCGATGTGTTTCCTTACCAGTTTCTGAATTTGGACGGGGGCGCATAGAGGCCGCCGGACCACTTCACAAGATCCTTGATGGAGCGCGCGGCAAGCATGCGGCGGTCGGCGTCCATCGGGTCGATACCCAGGTCTTCGGGGCGACGGATCACGCCGCGCTCGCGCAGGCGCTGAACCATCTTCGGGTCGCGCCGCCGACCGATCTCGGTGTAGCCGGCAACGCCGCGAATCGCCTGCTCGCGCTCGTCGCTGTCCCGGCACAGCAGCAGGTTGGCAATGCCTTCCTCGGTCACGATGTGGGTCACGTCGTCGCTGTAGACCATTACCGGTGCCAGGTCCAGGTTCAGCTTCTCGGCCAGGCGCAGCGCGTCCAGGTGCTCCACGAACAGGGGCACGTTCTTGTCGCCGAAGGTCTCGCCGATCTGCACGACGAGCTTGCGACCGCGGCGCAGCGCGGGCGGGCTGTCGGGGTCGGCCTCCTTGCCGGCCTGCAGCCAGGGTGCGCTGGGGTGGCGCCGCCCGCGCGCGTCACTGCCCATGTTGGGCGCACCACCGAAGCCGGCCACGCGCTCGGTGGTCACGGTCGAGGAGTTGCCCTGCAGGTCGATCTGCAGCGTGGAGCCGATGAACATGTCGCAGGCATAGAGCCCCGCCGTCTGGCAGAACGCGCGGTTCGAGCGAAGCGAGCCGTCGGGGCCGGTGAAGTAGATGTCGGGGCGCGCGCGGATGTAGTCGTCCATGCCCACCTCGGAGCCGAAGCTGTGGATTTGCTCCACCCAGCCCGACTCGATGGCCGGGATCATGGTCGGGTGCGGGTTGAGCGCCCAGTGGCTGGCCACCTTGCCCTTCAGGCCCAGGCGCTCTCCATAAGTCGGCAACAGCAGCTCGATGGCCGCCGTGTTGAAGCCGATGCCATGGTTCAGCCGCTTGACGCCGTACGGCGCGTAGATGCCCTTGATGGCCAGCATGGCGGTGAGGATCTGCGTTTCGGTGATGGCGGCGGGGTCGCGCGTGAACAGTGGCTCCACGTAGAAGGGCTTGCCGCTCTCCACCACAAAATGCACCCAGTCGGCCGGAATGTCGATGCGCGGCAGCTTGTCGACGATCTCGTTGACCTGCGCGATGACCACGCCGTCCTTGAATGCCGTCGCCTCCACCACGGTGGGCGTGTCTTCGGTGTTGGGGCCGGTGTACAGGTTGCCTTCGCGGTCCGCGCTCACGGCGGCGATCAGCGCCACCTGCGGCGTGAGGTCGATGAAGTAGCGCGCGAACAGCTCCAGGTAGGTGTGCACCGCGCCGAGCTGGATCTTTCCGCTGAACAGCATCCTGGCAATGCGCTGCGACTGCGGGCCCGAGTAGGCGTAGTCCAGCCGTTTGGCGATGCCGCGCTCGAACACGTCCAGGTGCTCAGGCAGCACCACGCCGGACTGCACCATGTGCAGGTCGTGAATCTTGGCGCTGTCCACGCCCGCCAGTGCGGCGGCCAGCAGCTCGGCCTGTTTCTGGTTGTCGCCCTCCAGGCAGACGCGGTCGCCCGGCTGAAGCACGGCCTCCAGCAGCGCGGTGGCATCTTCAGGCGCGACGTGCTTGCCGTTGGCATGGCGCGCGCCGGCCTGCAGCCGGGCGTTTCTTGCGCGCTTTGCGCTGTCCCAGGTGGTCATAGGGGTGCCTTTGTTTCGCGTGTGATCGACACGGCGATGGGGCGGGCGGCGAAGACGCCGATCCTGGCGGCCGGCATTGGCATGCGATGGGTAGTCATGGGGGGTGCTTTGCTGGGGCTTGCTTTGCGGATGACGGCGCGCGGAACAGAAGCCAAGAAAAACAAAAACCGAAAAGAGCGCCGTGTCTGGAATCGAAGTTACCGGCGGGCTCCCTCCGAATCAATCAACGGCGGCGTCGAATCCTTTCGCTTTGCGAAACGATTCAGCGGGCTGCTCGGCAAGTGCATTCGCGTCGGTTGCCAGCAATGCCTCGTGCCCGCGCGGCTCGGCGATCCACGGGATGGACTACACCAGCCCGCGCCTGCCACCGACCTTGCGCCGCCTGCGTGCAGCGAACCATCAAGCCCATTGCATCTTTCGTTCAACCTTCATTCCAAAGGAGCCACACCATGAACCCGACCAACAACTCAGGCGACCCAGGCAACTCACGCCAACTCGACGACCGCGAAGACCTGAACCTCGACCCCATCACCGGCGAGCCCGGTTCGCACCCCGTCGGTACGGGCGCTGGCGCCACCGGCGGTGCTGTCGCCGGAGCGGCTGTGGGCGCCCTTGGTGGCCCGGCCGGCGCGGTGGCCGGCATGCTGGTGGGCGCTGTCGTCGGTGGCCTGGGCGGCAAGGCCGTGGCGGAACGCGTGAACCCCACGGCCGAGCACAGCCATTGGCAAGGCACCTTCACACGCGAGCCCTACTACGAGCCGGGCCTGAGCTACGACCACTACGCGCCGGCCTACGAGCTGGGCTGGAGCCGTCGCACGGCGGTGGACGACGACTTTGCCGCCGTCGAGCCTTCGCTCGCGCAAGAGTGGGAAGCGCGCCGCGGTGCTTCGTCGCTCAGCTGGGCGCAGGCGCGGCCGGCCTCGCACGCCGCGTGGGAGCGCGCCGACCGGCTCTACATGCGTGAAGAAGACACCTCGTTCCCCGAAGGCGACCCGCTGTCGAACGACGACGTGGTCGACGTGCTGAACGACGTGCTGGAGAACACGCGCGACGGCGAAGCGGGCTTTCGCACCTGCGCTGAAGAAGTGGAGTCGGCGCGCCTGAAGGAGGTGTTTGCAACGCGCGCCGCGCAGTGCCGTGAGGCCGCTGCGCAGCTGTCGCAGTTGATCGTTTCGTACGGCGGCAAGCCGGCCGAAGGCGGCACGGCCTCGGGCGCGTTGCATCGCGGCTGGGTGCAGCTGAAGGGGGCGGTGGGCGCGAACAGCGAGCTGTCGATGCTGGAGGAATGCGAGCGCGGCGAAGACGCCGCGGTGGCGCGCTATCGCAAGGCCTTGAAGGCGCAACTGCCGCAGGGCGTGCGCCAGGTGGTGCAGTCGCAGGCGCAGGCGGCGCAGCGCAACCATGATCAGATTCGTGACCTGCGCAATGCGGCAAGGGCCGCTAAGGCGTGATGCAGGAAGGCGCTGGCGTGCCCGCCGACGCATGTCGGACCGCCGGCGCCACGCGCACATGCCTCCCACCTATTGCTTCGGTGGGCGCCGTCCTACCCGGTCCGCACCGCGGCCTTCGTACATTGAATTCACCGGAGCAGCAAAGGGCGGCTTCGCAGATCAACCAACTCTTGAGGGACTTCCCATGAAAAAACATCTTCTCGTTCTGGCCATCGCTTCCAGCTGCTTCGCAATGACCGCCGCCAACGCTGCCGGCACCATGACC
The DNA here is from genome assembly GCF_046156345.1 of Variovorax sp. H27-G14. NCBI lineage: Bacteria > Pseudomonadati > Pseudomonadota > Betaproteobacteria > Burkholderiales > Comamonadaceae > Variovorax > Variovorax sp. H27-G14. The sequence goes on along the minus strand of NZ_JAYLVN010000013.1, from coordinate 94,281 downwards.
AAGGACCAGTACAACGTGGCCAAGGAAAAGATCTCGGCCGACTACAAGGTCTCCAAGGCCAAGTGCGACACGCTGAAGGACAACGCCAAGGACGTGTGCGAGAAGGAAGCCAAGGGCACCGAAAACGTGGCCAAGGCCCAGCTCGAACAAGACTACAAGCCCACCCCCGGCCACGCCAAGAAGGTCGCTGAAGAAACCGCCACCATGAACTACGAAGTGGCCAAGGAAAAGTGCGACGACCAGTCGGGCGACGCCAAGAGCGCTTGCGTGAACCAGGCCAAGGCCGATCACGACAAGGCCAAGGTCGACATCAAGGCCATGAAGGGCTAAGCCCTCGTGAAATAAAAAAAGGCGCCGTTGGCGCCTTTTTTTTTGTCTGCGTTTTCGCCTTTGTGGCGGTGCCTACTTGGCGACAGCGTTCAGGCGATGCGCCAGAAAGAAGCGCAGCATTTCGGCGCTGGCGTCGATGCCGTCCGGCTGCGTGTAGCTGCCCTTCGCATCACCGCCCGACCACGCATGCCCCGCGCCGTGCAGCCGCCAATGCTCCGCTGCTGCATGGCCTGCAGATGCCGGGTACAGCGTTCGCGTGAAGCGCCGCCCCGCCGCGGAGCTGCCTTCGATGGCCGGCCCGGGTGTGGCACCGGCCAGCACGGCCAGGCCGTTGTTCACATGCACGGTGGTGTCCGCGTCGCCATGGAAAACGATGGTGGGCGGTGCCGTGGCGCTCTGCGTTCCAGCATGTGCGTGTGCTGGTGACGCGCCGGTTCGCATGGCCGTCAACGCCGACATCATGTCGCTCGCCGCGCCATGCGCCAGGCCCGAGTGCACGCCGACCGCCGCATAGATGTCCGGGTAGCAATGGCCCAGCACATCGGCCATGGCGCCGCCCGCCGACAGGCCCGCCACGTAGACCCGGGCCGCGTCGGCCTGCTGCTGCGCCACGATGTGCTGCGTGAGCGCGGCCAGCAAGGCCGGCTCGCCGCGGCCGCGCTGCTGGTGCTGGGTCTTGAACCAGTTCCAGCATTTCTGGCCGTGCGAGCGCTGCGCCTGTTCGGGGTAGAGCACGATCGCACCCTGTTGCCTGGCGTGATCGTTCATGCCTGTGCCGGTGGCGAAGTCTGCCGCGTCCTGCGTGCAGCCGTGCAGCATCACGACCAGCGGCCGGGGAGTTGCGGGCTGCCCTGCGTCGCATGCGGGCACGAACAGCCTGTAGTCGATGGTGCGGCCCTGGTGCGTGAACGTGTCTTTGGTCCATTGCTCGGCGCTGTTCGATGAGGGCGTTGGCGTCGGCGATGGCGATGGCGGCTGTGCGGCTTGCTCGCGCCCGATCTCGCGCGCCTCGGCTTCGATCACATCGGCATCGGCCATGGGTGCTGTGCTCGGCATGGGAGTGGTCGTCGAAGCAGCCTGCGAATCGGCCCCGCCGCGCAGCGCCCGCTGGATTGCTTCGGTCGCCTCGGCCAGTCGGCCGTTGCGCGTGAGGTGGGCGGCCTCGTTCATCAGGCCCGCGAAAAGTGGATTCATGGAGTGGCCTTGAGGTGGTGAGTGTGTGGAGAAGTGGCTAGCGGATGCGGCCGGCCAGCGCGGCCTTGACGGCCGGCGACGCGTGCAGCGCACCGAGCACGGTGATCGATTCGATGGCCGCGCCGGCCAGCTCGGGGCTCACGTCGGGCGCGATCACCGCCAGGCCCAGCACGCGCACCTGCAGCTGTTCGCCCGCGGCCTGCACGGCCTGCAGGTCGGCTGCGGAAAAGGTCTGCAGCCCCAGCACCAGCATCTTGCGAGACACCGCCTGGCGCAGCGCGTCGCCATGCGAAGCGAGGTGCGTGCGAATGGCGGTGCGAATGAAGTCGGTGCGGTTCGAATAAAAGCCCTCGGCCACCAGCAGATCGATGTGGCCCAGGTCGACGAAGCCCATGTTGATGGTGATCTTCTCGGACTCGGGCGTCTTGAGGGAGACGGGCGGCGGAGGTGTCTTGGAAGGCATGCGCCATCCTATCACCATCCATATGGATGGTGGATGGATGGCTATAGGATGGTTTGTAAGTCTTTGCGGCCCCTGCCGCCAAGGCTTATGTGCTCGTGAAAACCAGCACCGACCGCCCCGTCACCAGGTATTCCGTCCAGCTGGCAGCAGCGTCCGTTCCCAATGCCGGATCGGCCGTGTCGATCTTCAAGCTCCATGCACCCGCAGGCGGCGGGGGCAGCGTGAAGGGCACCGCGTCTTGCCAAGCGTTGAACACCAACAGCACGCTAGGGTCGTGCGCTTCCAGCGGCAGGGCCGAGGCCGGCGCGCGGCCGTCCAGCAGCAGCGCGAACGAGCGCGTCTGCGGGTCTTCCCAATGCGGCGCCTGCATTTCTTCGCCAGCAGGCGTGAACCAGGTCGAGTCTTTCGCGCCGATGTCCTCGAACCAGGCGCCGGCCAGGAAGCGGTTGCGCCGCAGCACCGGCTGCTCCTTGCGCAAGGCGAGCAGGCGCGCGGTGAAATCTGCCAGCGCACGCGAAGGCTCGTCTTGCGCTGCGGCCCAGTCGACCCAAGAGATCGGGCTGTCCTGGCAGTAGGCGTTGTTGTTGCCCTGCTGCGTGCGGCCGAACTCGTCGCCGGCCAGCAGCATGGGCGTGCCTTGCGACAGCATCAGCGTAGCAAGCTGGTTGCGTTGCTGGCGCGCGCGCAGCGCGAGCACGGCTTCGTCGTCGGTGGGGCCTTCGACGCCGCAGTTCCATGAGCGGTTGTCGGAGTGGCCGTCTCGGTTGTCTTCGCCGTTGGCGTCGTTGTGCTTTTCGTTGTAGCTCACCGTGTCCGCCAGCGTGAAGCCGTCGTGCGCGCTGATGAAGTTGACGCTGGCCCAGGGCCTGCGCCCGCGCTGGTTGAAGCGGTCGCCGCTGGCGGTGAGGCATTGCGCCAGCTTGCCGGCCATGCCTTCGTCGCCCTTCCAGTAGGCACGCACGGTGTCGCGGAACTGGTCGTTCCATTCGGCCCAGCCGGGCGGAAAGCCGCCGACCTGGTAGCCGCCGGGGCCGATGTCCCACGGCTCGGCAATGAGTTTGATGCTGGAGAGCACCGGGTCCTGCCGGCAGCTCTTGAGGAAACCGCCGCCTTCGTCGAAGCCGTGCGGCTCGCGCGCGAGGATGGTGGCCAGGTCGAAGCGAAAGCCGTCCACGCGCATCTCTGTCACCCAGTAGCGCAGGCTGTCCATCACCATCTGCAGCACGCGCGGGTGGCTCAGGTTGACGGTGTTGCCGGTGCCGGTGTCGTTGATGTAGTAGCGCGGGGTGTCGGGCAGCAGGCGGTAGTAGCTGGCGTTGTCGATGCCCTTGAATGAGATGGTCGGGCCCAGCTCGTTGCCCTCGGGCGTGTGGTTGTAGACCACGTCCAGAATCACCTCGAGCCCATGCGCATGGAAGCGGTCGACCATGTGCTTGAACTCGTCGATGTGCGGGCCGTCCATGTAGCGCGGGTCCAGCGCAAAGAAGCCGATGGTGTCGTAGCCCCAGAAGTTGGTGAGGTCCTTCTCCAGCAGCGACGACTGGTTCAGAAACATCTGCACCGGCAGCAGCTCCACGCTGGTCACGCCCAGCGCGCGAATGGGCGCCAGCACCTCGTCGCGCGCCATGCCGGCGAAGGTGCCGCGAAAGTGCTCGGGCACCGCGGGGTGTTGCATGGTGAAGCCGCGCACATGGGTTTCGTAGAAGACGGTTTCCTTCCATGGCACGCGCAGCGCGTCGGTCTGCGTCCACTCGAAGCGCGAATCGACCACCACGCACTTGGGCACGAAGGGGGCGCTGTCGCGCTCGTCGAAGCTCAGGTCGCCATCTTCGTGGCCCACGGTGTAGCCGAACACCTCCGGGCCCCATTTCAGCTCGCCCATGTGGGCCTTGGCGTAGGGGTCGAGCAGCAGCTTGTGGTGGTTGAAGCGGTGGCCCTTTTCGGGCTCGTAGGGGCCGTGCACGCGCAGGCCGTAGCGCGCGCCGGGCTTCAGGCCGGGCACGAAGCCGTGCCACACCTCGTCGGTGTATTCGGGCAGCGTGACGCAGCCGATCTGCGTGGTGCCGGCCTCGTCGAAGATGCACACCTGCACCTGCGTGGCATGGGCCGAGAACACGGCAAAGTTGACGCCGTCGCCCGTGAAGGTCGACCCGAGGGGATGCGAGGTGCCTTCCAGCACGGTCAGGGGCTGGTGAGCGGAGGGGGAGTCGGCCATGGGTGGGAGGGTGTGGGTGCGTGGAGGAACTGCCGAGTGTCCATGCCCGCGCGGGCGCCTCCGGCAGTCATTGGCGCAGCCGCGCGTAGGCGGCGCGCCCATCCCGTTATTTGGCCCCACCGATGAACGCGTTTTGAAAGGCGGCCCGGTTACCCTTTCAACGACACCGCCGTCATGCCCGCATGACGGCGGCCTTCATCGACCAGGGAGTACAGCGTGTTCACGACAGTGATCTTGTGGGTGATCGCCATCGGTTGGCTGGTGGCCAACGGCCTGTGGGCGCAGAAGCCGTCGCCCCTGCATGCGCGCTGGCGCAGGGCGTGGGCCTGGGCGCTGGCCGGCGGCTGTGCCGGCGCGGCCGTTGCGGTTCTTGTGAGCGGCATTGGCCCTGTCGGCGCGATGCTTGGCGCCGTGGTGGCATGGGTGGTGGCCACGCTGATCGGGCGCCGGCGCAACCAAGGCCAGCCGCCCGCACCCTGAAGCGCTCTACTTGTCGTGGTGCAGATAGCTGGCCTGCTTGGGCAGCAGCAGGCTCACCAGAAAGGCCACGCCCATCATGGCGGTCACGTACCAGTAGAAGTACGACTCGTGGCCGATCGACTTCAGCCCCAGCGCCACGTATTCGGCACTGCCGCCGAAGATGGCGTTGCCCACCGCGTACGACAGGCCCACGCCCAGCGCGCGCACTTCAGGCGGGAACATCTCGGCCTTCACGATGCCGCTGATCGAGGTGTAGAAGCTCACCACCGCCAGCGCCACGGTGATCAGCACGCCGGCCATCAGCGGGCTGCCCACGTTCTGCAGGTTGCTCAGCACCGGCACCGTCATCAGCGCGCCCAGCGCGCCGAACAGCAGCATGTTGGTGCGACGGCCGATGCGGTCGGACAGCGCACCGAACACCGGCTGCATGCACATGTAGATGAACAGGCAGGCCGTCATGATGTTGCTGGCGGTCTTGATCGACATGCCGGCCGAGTTCACCAGGTACTTCTGCATGTAGGTGGTGAAGGTGTAGAAGATCAGCGAGCCGCCAGCCGTGTAGCCCAGCACCACCAGGAACGCGCGCTTGTGGTGGGTGAACAGCTCGCGCATGGTGCCTGCGCCCTTGGCGGCGCGGGTCTGGGTGCTGGCGGTTTCGGTCAGCGTGCGGCGCAGCATCAGCGCCACCACCGCGGCCAGCGCGCCCAGCACGAAGGGAATGCGCCAGCCCCAGCTCTTGAGCTCGGGCTCGTCCAGCACTTGCTGCAGCACCACCACGACCACCACGGCCAGAAGCTGGCCGCCGATCAGCGTGACGTACTGAAACGACGAGAAAAAGCCGCGCTGTCCGCGCATGGCCACTTCGCTCATGTAGGTGGCGGTGGTGCCGTACTCGCCACCGACCGACAGGCCCTGCAGCAGGCGCGCGGCCAGCAGCAGCGCGGGTGCGGCGGCGCCGATCTGCGCATAGGTGGGCAGGCAGGCAATGATCAGCGAGCCCACGCACATCATGGTGACCGAGACCACCATCGAGGTCTTGCGGCCCTTGCGGTCGGCCAGCCGGCCGAACAGCCAGCCGCCCACCGGGCGCATCAGGAAACCAGCGGCGAACACGCCGGCGGTGTTGAGCAGTTGCACCGTCGGGTCTGATTTGGGGAAGAACGCCGGCGCGAAGTAGATGGCGCAGAAGGCGTACACGTAGAAGTCGAACCACTCCACCAGGTTGCCGGAGGAGGCGGCAAAGATGGCGAAGATGCGCTTGCGCTTTTCTTCGAAGGTGTACGGGGTGTTGTTGCTGTCGTCGTCGGAGGCGGCCGTGGGGGCGCTGCCGGCATTGGCGAGGGTGGTCATTGTGGGAGTCCTTGTCGTCTTGCCGCCGAGTCTGCTCGGCGCACGCCCGGCTGTCGTCCGTAGCCGCCCGCCGCGCGGCTACGTATCGGTACGCAAGGGTAAATACTTAGAAAGACTTACCGCCCCTGCCACTGACCGGAGTTTTGCCATGGCTGCAAGCGCATTGATACAGGCCCGCATCGCCGCCCACGTGAAGGAACGCGCCACCGAGGTGCTTGGCAACATCGGCCTCACCGTCTCGGATGTGGTGAGGATCGTGCTGACCCGTGTAGCCAGGGAGGCGTTTGGCGAAAATCGTCGGGCGACCGCGTCCGGCCCCACTACGGTCAGTGAGCAACTTGCATCAATCAGACCAATGTCAGCCGTTCCCGGGCCAACTTTGTTCCCTCTGCCAGCGCCCGCAGCTTGCGCCACGCCACATCCCGCCCCATCGGCGCCAGCCCGCAATTCGTGCACGGGAACAGACGCTCCTTGGGCACGAATTCCAGCGCCCGACCGATGGCGTCGGCCACTTGCTCGGGCGTTTCCACCACGTCGCTGGCCACGTCGATCACACCGACCATCACGTCCTTGCCGACCAGCAGCTTCATGATGTCGGGCGGCACGTGGGAATTGATGCTTTCCAGGCTCACCTGGTCGATGCTGCTTTTGGCGAGTGCAGGGAACACCGTCTCGTACTGGCGCCATTCCTCGCCCAGCGTGCTTTTCCAGTCGGTGTTGGCCTTGATGCCGTAGCCGTAGCAGATGTGCACCGCCGTCGTGCAAGTGAGGCCCTGCGCCGCGCGCTCCAGCGCCTGCACGCCCCAGTCGGCGGCATCTTTCATGTAGACGTTGAACGCGGGTTCGTCGAACTGGATGATGTCCACGCCGTCGGCCTGCAGAGCGAGAGCTTCCTGGTTGAGCAGTTCGGCAAACGCGAAGGCCATTTCGACTTTGTCGCCGTAGAAGCGGTCCGCCACGGTGTCGACGATGGTCATGGGGCCGGGCAGGGTGAACTTCAGCTTCTTCTTCGTGTGCGCCCGCGCCAACTGCGCTTCGAAGGCATGCACGCGGCCCTTGAGGCGCAGCGCCGAAACCACCTGCGGCACCATCGCGTCGTAGCGGTTGTCGCGGATGCCCATCTTCACCTTGTGCTCGAAGTCGATGCCTTCGACTTGCTCGAGAAAGCCGTGCACGAAGTGCTGGCGCGCCTGCTCGCCGTCGCCCACGATGTCCAGGCCAGCGTCCTCCTGCGCCTTGATCCACAGCAGGGTGGCGTCGGCCTTGGCCTGGCGCAGCGCATCGCCTTCGGCCATCCATTGCGGCCAGAGCTTGTTGGTTTCGGCCAACCAGGCCGGCTTAGGCAGGCTGCCGGCAATCGAGGATTCAAATAGTTTTTTCATTACGATGGTCTGTGGTTTTTGGTTTCTCAATGCACGAAATCGGCAGCCCATTCTGCAAGAACATTCTTGTACGGCTTGATGAAGTGCTCCTCCGTGAATTTGCCCTGCTTTACCGCCAACTGGCCACGCTCCTCCCGGTCATAGACAATCCGAGTTAGCGAATAATCCGAATTTTTCAAATTTGGCTGATAGAAACTCCCGGCTGCCGAGTTGGCGTTATAAATCTCGGGCCTATAGATTTTTTGAAAAGTTTCCATCGTGCTGATGGTGCCGATCAACTCAAGATCCGTATAGTCGCCCAGCAAATCGCCGAGAAAGTAAAAAGCCAAAGGCGCAACGCTATTGGGCGGCATGAAAAAGCGAACGCGCAAACCCATTTTTTCGAAGTACCGGTCCGTCGAGGAAAGCGCATTCTGCCGATATTCGACGCCCAGGACAGGGTGTCGATTTTCTGTTCGGTGGTAGGTCTTGCTGCTCGAGGCGCTGATGCAGATTACCGGCGGTTTGCTGAAGTATTCCTGGTATGCATTGGAGCTCAGAAAGTGCTTGAACAGCTTCCCGTGCAAGTTGCCAAAATCGTTTGGCGCGCCGAACTCGGTCTTGTTGATGTTGTGCTCCGGGAGCAGTACGCTGAAGTCGTAGTCACGTAAGTAAGAAGAAAAATTATTCCCGGCAATGCCTTCGATGCGTTTGCTCGTTTTTTTGTCAATGATGTTCGGTTTGAGTATCTCGATCAAAGGAAATACATCATTTTTACCGTCGGCATCAATCTTCATCTCCGCGGAGATGATTTCAAGTTCGACGCAATAGCGATCACCTGTCGGATTGTCCCAATGCGCCAGGTTATTGAATCGATTGTCAATCATCCTCAGGGTGTTGCGCAGGTTCTCCTGGCGACCATGCCCGCGGGCTAAATTGGCAAAGTTGGTGGTTGCGCGCGTGTTGTCCGACGGGTGATAGTTTTCATCGAAGCAAATGCTCTTGATGCTGAATGTGAACGGTTTGCTCATGGTGGTCTGGTCGTTGATTCTTGGGATGAAAGCCGTTTCTTGTTTCAGGCCGTGAACACTTCCTCAGCGGGGGCTGATCGTGCCTGGCGCGTCAATTCCACCAATGGCAATGCCCGTTCAACTGCCAGCCTGGCACGATGGATCAGGGCCTCGTTCTGCAGGCGGTAGTCCACAAAGTCGCTGTCGGTCGCGTAGACGCCCAAGGGCAATGCGCGTGCCTGGAAGAAGCTGAACAGCGGTCGCAGCTGGTGGTCGATTACCAAGGCATGGCGCTCGCTGCCGCCCGTGGCAGCCAACAAGACGGGCTTGTCGATCAAGGCGTCCTGGTGAATGAAGTCGAAGAAGTGCTTGAACAGTCCCGTGTAAGAGCCACGGTAGACCGGTGTTGCCACGACCAGAACGTCCGCTTGCTCGACCGCGGCAAGTTCCCGCTCCACCGCGCCGGGCAGCTGGGCGCGCCACACGGCGCCCGCAAATTGCGGCGCGAGCCGGCCCAGTTCGATCAGGTGTTGTTCGCACGGGACTTCGTCGGCAATCAGGTCCAGCAGGTGCTCTGACAGGGCGACAGCCCTGGAGGGACGTTGAAGTCCGCCGGAGACCGCGACTACACGGAGTGGACGTGTCATTTTTACTTTCATAAGGATGGATCCATGCGACGCCAGCGCTGCCGTTTGCGAGCGTTCGACAGAATCGCTGCGACGGTTGGGCCGTCTTGTTTTTCAATGCGAACAAACAATGGAAATGGATGCTAGAGACTAAGCCTCATGAAGTAAAATGGTCTTATTTCAACAATCCATGAACCTGGTTCATTTGAATGCTTGAGCGCATCCATCTCAACATCGTCCGGCAAGTCGAGAAGCAAGGGTCGTTGACGGCCGCGGCGGGCGTGCTGAACTTGACCCAGTCGGCTCTGAGCCACAGCGTGAAGAAGCTGGAGCAACAACTGGGCACCGACGTCTGGCTGCGCGAAGGGCGAAACCTGCGCCTGACGCAGGCCGGTCAGTACCTGCTGGCGGTGGCGAACCGGGTGCTGCCGCAACTGGACCTGGCCGAAGAGCGCCTGGGCCAGTTCGCGCAGGGCGAGCGCGGTGCGCTGCGCATCGGCATGGAATGCCATCCTTGCTACCAGTGGCTGCTCAAGGTGGTGTCACCCTATCTGGCTGCATGGCCCGACGTGGACGTGGACGTCAAGCAGAAGTTCCAGTTCGGCGGCATCGGCGCGCTCTTCGGCTACGAGATCGATTTGCTGGTCACGCCCGACCCGCTGTACAAGCCGGGGCTGAAGTTCGAGCCCGTGTTCGACTACGAGCAGGTGCTGGTCGTGGCCAAGGGCCATGCGCTGGCAACGGTGGCCTACGTGACGCCCCAGCAACTGACCCAGGAAGTGCTCATCAGTTACCCCGTGGACATCGAGCGCCTGGACATCTACAACCAGTTTCTGCTGCCGGCCGGTGTCACGCCCAAGCGTCACAAAGCCATTGAAACCACCGACATCATTCTTCAGATGGTTGCCAGCAGCCGCGGTGTGGCGGCACTGCCGCGCTGGCTGGTCGAGGAGTACGCGGCCAGGATGGACGTTGTGCCTGTACGGCTGGGCCAGCGCGGCATCGCCAAGCAGATCTTCCTGGGGGCACGCGAAGGGGACACCGCCATTGACTACGTGCGGGCCTTCATCGAATTGGCGCGCCAATCGTCCAGCTTGGCCCCAATGGACGATCTAGCCTGACCTCCCTCGCCGAAAACGAGCCCCAAGCTATCTCGGCTTAGAGCCATGTGCCAACTGGAGGCTGAGTTGTATTGCAGCTCTGCTTCATTTTTTATTTTTGAAATTCTATGGAAATCAAGGTCAAATTTCTCGACAAACTCCGCTTGGAAGCCAAGTTTGACGATTTCACGGTGGTGGCCGATCAGCCTGTCCGCTACAAAGGCGACGGCTCGGCGCCGGGTCCGTTCGACTATTTCCTGGCCTCATCGGCTTTGTGCGCAGCCTACTTTGCGAAGCTGTACTGCGTTACGCGCAATATTCCAACGGACAATATTCGCCTGTCGCAAAACAATATCGTTGATCCTGAAAATAGATACAAGCAAATTTTCAAGATCCAGCTGGAATTGCCGGCAGACATGTCCGAAAAGGATCGTCAAGGCATCTTGCGTTATATCGATCGCTGTACGGTCAAGAAGGTCGTGCAGGCCAGTCCTGATTTTGTCATTGAAGAGGTGGAAAACCTGGACGCCAATGCCCAGGCCTTGCTGACGTTGCACCCGTCTTCCGAATTCAAAACGGTTGTCCAAGGCAAAGATCTGCCGCTGGAGCAGACCATTGCCAATATGGCTGGCATTTTGGCCGAATTGGGTATGAAGATTGAAATATCTTCATGGCACAACATTATTCCAAACGTTTGGTCGCTGCATATCCGCGACGCGCACTCGCCCATGTGTTTTACCAATGGCAAAGGGTCGACCAAAGAAAGTGCTTTGGCATCTGCGCTGGGGGAGTTTATTGAGCGCCTGAACTGCAACCATTTTTACAGCGCCAGTTTCTGGGGCGCAGAATTCGACGATGCCGCGTTTTTGCACTATCCCAATGAGCGATGGTTCAAGCCAGGCGCTGGCGATTTGCTGCCAGCCGGTATTCTCGATGCGCACTGCCGACAAATCTACGATCCCGATGGCGAATTGCGCGGCTCGCATCTGTACGACATCAACTCCGGTAACTTAGAGCGCGGCATCTGTTCGCTGCCGTTTGTGCGCCAGTCTGACGGCCATGTGGTTTATTTCCCATCCAACCTGGTCGAAAACCTGTACATGAGCAATGGCATGAGCGCTGGCAACACGCTGGCTGAGGCGCAGGTGCAGTGTCTTTCAGAAATATTCGAACGGGCGGTGAAGCGCGAAATTCTGGAGGGTGAAATCGCACTGCCAGATGTGCCGCCCGAGGTGCTGGCTAAATACCCAAGCATCCTGGCTGGCATTCAGGGGTTGGAAGCAGAGGGATTTCCGGTGTTGGTGAAAGACGCCTCGCTGGGTGGGGTGTACCCGGTGATGTGTGTGACCTTGATGAATCCGAAGACGGGCGGTGTGTTTGCCTCATTCGGCGCGCACCCGTGCCTGGAAATTGCGCTGGAACGTAGTCTCACGGAATTGCTGCAGGGGCGCAGTTTTGAAGGCTTGAACGATTTGCCTCAGCCGACCTTCAACAGCAATGCGGTGACAGAGCCAAACAACTTTGTCGAGCATTTCATCGACTCCAGCGGCATCGTGTCGTGGCGGTTTTTCAGCGCGAACTTCGATTTCGATTTTGTCGAATGGGATTTCTCCGGCCAGGGCGCGGATTCCAATGCGCAAGAGGTCGCCTCCCTGCTCGCAATTCTCGAAGGCATGAACAAGGAGGTCTATATGGCGGTATACGACCAGCTGGGTGCAACGGCCTGTCGAATGCTGGTACCCGGTTTTTCCGAGATTTATCCAATCGAAGATCTGATCTGGGACAACACCAACAAGGCCCTGCCGTTTCGGGCCGACATTCTGAACCTTCATCGCCTCGACGACACCCAACTGGCCGGACTGCTGGACCGGTTGACGCAGAGCGACGTCGATGAACACAGTGACATCGCCACGTTGATCGGCATCGAGTTTGATGAAAATACGGCGTGGGGTCAGCTCACACTTCTGGAATTGAAGCTGCTGATTCATCTCGCCTTGAAGCAATTTGAAGATGCACAGGACCTGGTGTCGAGTTTCCTGCAATACAACGACAACACGCTCGACCGCCAATTGTTTTATCAGGCCGTCAATGCGGTGCTTGAAGTCGTGCTTGACGAAGAGTTGGAGCTGGGGGACTACGTGCTCAATTTCCGCCGAATGTTCGGTGACTCGCGGATGGATGCGGTCATGGGATCGGTGGACGGCAGCGTGCGCTTTTTTGGCCTCACGCCAACCAGCTTGAAACTGGAAGGCCTCGATAGGCACCAGCGCCTGATCGACAGCTACAGGAAAGTTCACGCGGCACGCGCCAATGCGGCCATTCAGCCGACGCGCCAGTCGTCCAGCCTTGCCCCGCAGAGGAATGCCACATGAGTGCAGGTGCTTAATTTCCGGAGGGTGGGGGAGACGCATCGTGTTCGCCTCCTCCGATTCTTCACAGTGCGCAGTTGTGGCCGAGCGAGTCGACCGGCCTTTCGTGAGCCGGTCTTTTCGTGGTTCTGGCCTTGGCCAACGCGCGCCACGCGCACCTCACTGAATCACGCAAGCGCTACAGCCCGTGTTCCCTCAGGAACCGGTCCAGCTGGTGGCTGTTCGACAGCCCCAGCTTGGCGAACACATGGGCGCGGTGGGTTTCCACGGTGCGTTGCTCCAGCGGCGCCAGCGCCTGGGCGATCTGTTTGTTGGGCTTGCCTTCGGCCACCAGCCGGGCCACCTGCATCTCGCGCGGGGTGAGCTTGTCCCACAGCGCCTGCGCGGCCTGTCGGGCCTGGCGGCGCACGGCAATCTCGCCGGCCCGCTCCAGCGCGCGGGCGATGCTGTCGAGCAGGCGTTCGTCGTTGCAAGGCTTTTCGAGCCAGCCGAAGGCGCCGTTCTGCACCGCCTCCACCGCCATCGGAATGTCGCCGTGGCCGGACAGAAACACCACCACCAGCGGACTGTCCTGCGCGCGCAGCGCGTCGAACACCTGCAGTCCGCTCACGCCGTCCATGCGCAGGTCGAGAATGACGCAGCCCGCGCGCTGCAGGTCGGCGCCGGCCAGAAAGGCCTCGCCAGACGCAAAGGTCTGCACCGCGTAGCCGCGCGACAGCAGCAGCAGGCCGAGCGAGCGGCGCACGGCCTCGTCGTCGTCGACCACGCACAGGTTGTTGGCAAGGGCGTTCATGGAGGTGAGGTTTCCAGCGCAAGGGTGAACACGGTGCCACCGCCCGCCCGGTGGGCGAACGAGAGGCGCCCGCGATGGGCTTCCACGATGGTGCGGCAGATGTTCAGCCCCAGCCCCAGGCCACCGGCCTTGGTGGTGAAGAAGGGCGCGAACACCTGCTCGGCCAGCGCGTCGTCGATGCCCGCGCCGCGGTCGCCCACGCGAATGTGCATGCGCCCGTCCAGCAGCTCGGCCTCGATGTCGACCACGCGCTGCTCCGCGGGCGTGGCCTGCATCGCCTGCAGGCTGTTGGACACCAGGTTCAGCAGCACCTGCTCCAGCAGCACGCGGTCGCCGCGCACCGGGGGCAGGCCGGCGGGCATGCGCACCTCGGCGCGCGCCTGGCGCTGGCGCATTTCGCCCTGCAGCAACGCAAGCGCATTGGCCACCAGTGCGCTCACGGCGCAGTCTTCGGTGCCAACGGTGCGCTGTCGCACGAAGCCGCGAATGCGCCGCACGATCTCCGCGCTGCGCTGGGCCTGCGCCATGGTCTCGTCCAGGCTGCTCACCAACAGCGGCTGGTTGCCCTGCTCGGCAAAGGCCTTGGCCGCGCTCGCGAAATTGCTCAATGCCATCAACGGCTGGTTGAGCTCATGGGCCAGCGTGGAGGCCATCTCGCCCAGGCTGGCAAGGCGCTGCGCATGCTGCAGCTGCTCGTCGTTCTGGCGCTGGCGCAGCTCGGCGCGCTTTTGCTCGGTGATGTCGACCACCGAGCTCATCCAGCCGCTGTGCGCGCCGTCGGCGTCGATCAGCGGCGCGGTGTAGACCATGGTGATCACCTCGTGCCCGTCGCGGTGCCGCAGGCGCGACTCGAAGCCCGAGCGCGCGGGCTGCCCGCTCATCATGGCGTCGTAGTGGTGCCAGTGCTGGTTGACGTCGTCGGGGTGCCAGTAGGGGTAGGGCGGCAGCTTGCCGAGCAGCTCGTCGGCGCCGTAGCCGGTCATGTCGCAGAAGGCCGGGTTGACGTAGGTGATGCGGCCCTGGCGGTCGCGTGCGCGCATGCCCACCAGCAGCGAGTCTTCCATGGCCTTGCGAAAGGCATGGGCCTCGTCCAGCGCGTGGGTGCGTTCGCGCACGCGCAGCTCCAGGTCGCGCCGCGCATCGCGCTGTTCGGCAAAGCGGCGCTCGCGCAGCCGCCAATACAGGCCGCCCAGCAGCAGCACGCCCGCGCCCAGCAGGCCCAGCATCCAGGTGCGCTCGCGCGCGCGGGTGACCTCGGCGTGGTCGGCCATCACGGTGAGCGTCCAGCCCAGGTCGGGCAGGGGCTCGTCGACCGCCAGGAAGCGGCGCGGCTTGCCGCCGATGTCGGTGCGCACCAGGTAGCCGGGTTGGTCGTCGATGCGCTCCACCTTCCACGGCAGCGCCGCAAAGCTGGCGCGCGCGCCGTACTGCTGGTCTTGCCGCACGCGCTCGAGCTCGGCGGGGGCCAGCTCGCGGCGTGTTTGATAAAGCCACGACGGCACCGAGCTGAGAAACACCACGCCGCGCGCGTCGCTCAGCAGAATCGGTTCGCGCACGAAGGTCCAGGCCTCCTGCAGCTGGCGCAGGCTGACCTTGACCGTAACCACGCCCAGCACCGCGCCGTCTTCGGCCCGCACCGGCGCCGAGATGAACAGGCCCGGCTCCCCGGTGGTCTGGCCCACGCCGTAGAACAGGCCGCCCCGGCCCGCGCGCGCGTCGATGAAGTAGGGCCGGTTGGCATACGACTCGCCCACAAAGCTCTGCGGCGTGGCCCAGTTGCTGGCCGCCAGCGTGAGGCCGCGCAGGTCGCTGAGGTACAGCGCGTCGGAGCCCGCCTGGCGGTTCACCTCCTCGATGTAGAGGTTGGCGCGCTGCGCCGCGGCGGGGTCTTGCGGATGGGCCAGCGCGGCGCGCACCGCCGGATGCACGCCCGCGGTGAACGGCAGGTAGCTGTACTTGCCGGCCGAGTCGCGCAGGCCGAGCACGTGCACTTCCATGGCGCGGTGAATGGAGTCGGCCTGAAAGTTGGCTTCGCGCGTGCCGGCCCACTGCGCGGCCAGGCCGATCAGCAGCAGCGCGAGGGCGAGCGTGGCCAGCCAGGCGACGGCCGTGCGGGTGCGGCGGCGCACAGGGGTGGGCGCTGGCGCGGGCGTGGACGGCTGTGCGGTGGTGGCGGGAGAAAGGGGCGGCATGAAGGGGAAATCGGCGAGCGGGCCGGGCCTGGAGGCAGGGCGAATTTTGCCCCGCCCACCGACCGTGCCCGTGCAGACATCCGGCATCGGCGGGACAATGGCCGCCGCTGCGCCCTTGGCGGGCAGCGGCAGCCCTACCGGATTTTCCTTCGCGCATGTCTTCCCCGCCCACCGCTCCGAGCCAGCCCTCCCCACCCGCGTTCTCTCTTTGGCGCATCGCCGTGCCGGCCTTCGGCCCCTCGCTGCTGTTCGGCATCGGCGAAGGCGCCATCCTGCCGATCGTGCCGCTCACGGCGCGCGAGCTGGGGGCCTCGGTGCCCATTGCGGCATTGATGGTCGCGCTGATCGGCATCGGCTCGCTGGTCAACAACATTCCGGCCTCGCTGATCACCATGCGCTGGGGCGAGCGCTGGGCCATCGTGGCGGCGGGCGTGTGGAGCGGCCTGGGCATGGCGCTGTGCCTGGCCACCACGCACCTGGGCCTGTTTGCGCTGGGCTGCTTCATGGTGGGCATGTCGCAGTCGGTCTACAACCTGGCGCGGCAAAGCTACATGACCGAGGCGGTGCCGGTGGAATACCGCGCGCGGGCGCTGTCCACGCTGGGCGGTGTCATGCGCATCGGCATGTTCGCCGGGCCGTTTCTGGCGGCGGGGGCGGTGCATGTGTTCGGGCTGCCGGCGGCGTATGTGCTGGGCATCGTGGCGGTGTTGGGGGCGGCCGCGCTGGGCGCGCGCATTCCCGATCTGCAACTGCCGCCGGTGCCGCACGGCCAGCAGCCGCCCGCCCCGCCGACCATCGCCTCGACCCTGCGCGACCACCGGCATGTGTTTCTCACGCTCGGCATCGGCGTGGTGCTGGTGAGCGCGGTGCGCGCGTCGCGCCAGGCCGTCATTCCGCTGTGGGCCGACCACCTCGCGCTGGCGCCCTCGGTGGCCTCGCTGGTGTACGGCCTGGCCGGCGCGGTCGACATGCTGGTGTTCTACCCCGCGGGCAAGGTGATGGACCAGAAGGGCCGGCGCTGGGTGGCGGTGCCGTCGATGCTCATCATGGGGCTCGCGATGCTGCTGATGCCGCTGACCTCCGGCGTCTTCACGCTGCTGCTGGCGGCGATGGCCATCGGCTTCGGCAACGGCATCGGCTCGGGAATGATCATGACGCTGGGCGCCGACCATTCGCCGCGCCACGGCCGCGCGCACTTTCTGGGCGTGTGGCGGCTGATGTCGGACATCGGCGCCTCCAGCGGGCCGGCGCTGCTTTCGTTGCTGGCGGGCAGCCTGTCGCTGGCGGCGGGCATCGTGGTGACCGGGCTGATCGCGTTTGCGGCGGCGGGCACGCTGGCTTACTGGATTCCGCGGCGCGGGGATGCCGGTGGGTCCGCGAAGAGTTCAAAGAGGCCTGCGAGGTAGGGCGCGGCGCGGCGTGGCGCACGGACTCACGCGGGCGCGCGGTTCGAGCGCGCAGGCGCTCAAGCCAACGGAAGAAACTTCCGCACATGCGCCGCAAAAGCCGCCGTCAGCGCGGTCGGTGCCTTGCGGTCGAAGGCCAGCGTGACGCCCACGCTCGGCAGCGCGGGCAGCCCGTGCTCCGCCGTCAGGATCTGCAGGTCGTCGGGCACGGCGGTGCGAGTCAGCACGATCACGGCCTGGCCGGAGCGCGCCATGCCCACCAGCCCGGTGAGGCTGCTGCTCGCATAGGCCAGCCGATAGGCGCGGCCCGCGGCTTGGAGCGCCTGCCTGGGCAGCACATGGTCCAGCGCGTCGGGCGAGGCCAGCGCCAGCGGCAGCGGGTTCAGCGCCGCGGCGGCACCGCCGCGCTGGCCGACCCACACCAGCGGCTCGTGGCGGATCACCTCGCCGTCCACTCCATCACCCTCGGCACCCCCCGCCACCGACACCAGCGCCAGGTCCACCGCATGGCGCGCCAGCAGCTCGTGCAGCCGCGGCGTGGGCGCGCAGATCACCTCCAGCTGCACGCCGGGGTGCAGGCTTGCAAAGCCCTGCAGCAGGTACGGCAGAAACACGACCGCGTAGTCGTCGGGGCAGCTGAAGCGCAGCACGCCCGACAGCTGCGCGCCGCGCACGTCGGCCAGGGCTTCGTCGTGCTTGCGCAGCAGCTCCGCGGCGCGCAGCAGCAGCCGCTCGCCGGTGGCCGTGAGCGTCACGCCGCGCCCGGTGCGGTAAAGCAGCGGCTGCTCGACGATGGCTTCGAGCTTGCGCATCTGCATGCTGAGCGCCGACTGCGTGCGCCCCACGCGGGCCGCGGCCTTGCCCAGCACGCCCGTCTCCGCAATGGCGACGAAGCTGCGCAGCAGATCGATGTCGAGCGATTGGCTCACGAAATGAATTCTCCTGATACCTGAGTTCAAAACAATTCGCTTCTCCAAGCGAACCATGCTGCGTAACGTGCGTCATTTTGATCAGGAAGCATCGCAATGAGCAGGAACGACGACCCCCAGTTCTGGCAGCGTGTTCAGCGCCACATGGTGCGCTATGGCGGCAGCTTCGAGCCGCTGATCATCGAGCGCGCGCAGGGCAGCTTTGTGTACGACGCCGACGGCCGCGCCATTCTGGACTTCACCTCGGGCCAGATGAGCGCCTTGCTGGGCCACGCGCACCCCGACATCGTGGAGGTTGTGTCGACGCATGTGCGCACGCTGGACCACCTCTTCAGCGGCATGCTGTCACGCCCGGTGGTGGCGCTGGCCGAGCAGATTGCGCGGCACGCACCGCCCGGGCTGGAGCGCTGCCTGCTGCTGAGCACCGGCGCGGAGTCGAACGAGGCGGCGCTGCGCATGGCCAAGCTGGTGACGGGCGGGCACGAGGTGGTGGCCTTCACGCAGTCGTGGCACGGCATGACCGGCAGCGCAGCCGCCGCAACCTACAGCGCGGGCCGCAAGGGCTACGGCCCGGTGGCGGCCGGCTCCATGGCCATTCCCGCGCCCAATGCCTACCGGCCGCGCTTCACCACGCCCGACGGCCAGCTCGACTGGCGCCGCGAGCTCGACGACGGCTTCGAGCAGGTCGACCGGCAATCGACCGGCGCGCTGGCCGCGTTCATTGCCGAGCCCATTCTCAGCAGCGGCGGCATTCTGGAGCTGCCGCCGGGCTACATGGCCGCGCTGAAGAAGAAGTGCAGCGAGCGCGGCATGCTGCTGATCGTCGACGAGGCGCAGACCGGCGTCGGGCGCACCGGGCTCATGTTCGCGTGCGAGCGCGACGGCGTGGCGCCCGACATGCTCACGCTGTCCAAGACGCTGGGCGCGGGCCTGCCGCTGGCGGCGATGGTCACCACGGCGGCCATCGAGGACGAGGCGCATGCGCGGGGGTTTTTGTTCTACACCACGCACGTGTCCGACCCGCTGCCCGCCGCGGTCGGCCTCAAGGTGCTGGAGGTGGTGGAGCGCGACGGGCTGGTCGAGCGCGCACGCGTGGCCGGCGAGCGCCTGGCGCAGGGCCTGCACCGCCTGCAGTCGCGCCACGCATGCATCGGCGACGTGCGCGGGCGGGGCCTGCTGCTGGGGCTGGAGCTGGTCACCGATCGCGAGACGCGCGAACCGGCCTCCGCGCTGGGCGAGGCGATCACGCGCGAGTGCATGAAGCTGGGGCTGAGCATGAACATCGTGAAGCTGCCGGCCATGGGCGGCGTCTTTCGCATTGCGCCGCCGCTGACGATCAGCGACAGCGAGATCGACCTGGGGCTGGAGCTGCTGGACCAGGCGATCGGCACCGCGGTGCGCGCGGCCCCGGCCGCCTGAGCCAAGGAGGCCGCGGCGGCAAAGACCGCCAGGCCACCGCGGGCTTGCCTTTTTCTCGAAGATCCCCAATTGGTCGGTTCGCGCCGCCATGGCGGCCATCCGCCCTTGGCCCCCGACCATTTCCCCTGGGAATCACTGGAGACAAACGCATGCCCGACTACCGCAAGACGCCCGAAGCCATTGCCGCACTGTCACCCGAGCAGTTTCGCGTGACCCAACAAAACGCCACCGAGCGCCCCGGCAGCGGCCAGTACCTGGAGAACGATGCGCCCGGCATCTATGTCGACATCGTCTCGGGCGAGCCCTTGTTCGCCTCGGCCGACAAGTACGAGTCGGGCTGCGGCTGGCCCAGCTTCACCAAGCCCATCGAGCCCGCGCACGTGAGCGAGCTGCGCGACGCCTCGCTCGGCGTGGTGCGCACGGAGGTACGCTCCACCCACGGCGACAGCCACCTGGGCCACGTGTTCCCCGACGGTCCGGCGGACCGGGGCGGGCTGCGCTATTGCATCAATTCCGCATCGCTGCGTTTCATTCATCGCGACGACATGGCCGCTGAAGGCTATGGCGCTTACATCGACCAAGTGGAGGACATCAAGTGAGTCAAGAAACCGCAATCCTGGCCGGCGGCTGCTTCTGGGGCATGCAGGACCTCATTCGCAAGTACGACGGCGTCGTTTCAACGCGCGTGGGCTACTCGGGCGGCGACGTCCCCAACGCCACCTACCGCCACCACGGCACCCATGCCGAGGCCATCGAGATCGTGTTCGACCCGGCGACCATCAGCTACCGCAAGCTGCTCGAAATCTTCTTCCAGATTCACGACCCGAGCACGCTCAACCGCCAGGGCAACGACAGGGGGCTGAGCTACCGCTCGGCCATTTACTACACCAGCGACGAGCAGAAGCGCGTGGCGCTGGACACCATTGCCGACGTGAACGCCTCTGGCCTGTGGCCCGGCAAGGTGAGCACCGAGCTGGCCGCGGCCGGCCCGTTCTGGCAGGCCGAGCCGGAGCACCAGGACTACCTGGAACGCATTCCGAACGGCTACACCTGCCACTTCCTGCGGCCCGAGTGGACGCTGCCCGTTCGTGCGGATGCGGGTGCGGACGCGGGCGCGGGCGCTGCGCAGTAAGAAAGAAGCAAGCCGGACTTCATTCGCACTTCACATGGTGCCCGGCGGCGGACTTTAGAGTCCGCCCCCATGAATCTTCTTGTGAATGAACGCGCCGGCCGCGCGAACCGCGTGAAACGCGCGGCGGCCTTGGCCATCGGCCTCGTGCTTGCTGCGGACGGCCTGGTGCTGATCGCGCTTGGCTACTTCAACCTGGGCGTGGTGCTGCCCTTGGGTCTGGGGCTCGGGCTCTGCGCCCTGGGCCTTCGCTGGCGGCAGACGGCGCGCTGGGTCGGCGCCACCGCCCGGCGCGCGATGCTGTGGCGCTGGTTCTGGCGGGCGGTGCTGTGCTGGCTGGTGACCCTGGCTGCGTTCTGGGCCGTGCTGGCCACCAAGAAGCTGGCAGATGTTCCGGCCGCACCGCCCGCGGCCATCGTGGTGCTCGGTTCGGGGTCGCCCGGCTCCACGGCGTCGCCCACGCTCGTTGCGCGGCTGGAGCTTGCCCTGCGCGATGCCATGCGCCACCCGCAGGCCGTGGTGCTGGTGAGCGGCGGCATCAGCTTCAGGGCGCGCAGCGAAGGCGAGGTGATGGCCGAGTACCTGCAGCAACGCGGGCTGCCGGCCGGGCGCATCGTGAAGGAAGAGCGCAGCACCAGCACCGAAGAGAACCTGGTCTTCAGCCGCCCGCTGCTGGCGGCCGCGGGCGTGGCCGCCGACGCGCCCGTGCACATCGTGACGAGCGACTTTCATACGCTGCGAACCGGCTTGATCGCCAGGCGCGCCGGGTACACGGCGGCCACGGCCATCGGTGCGGACACGCCGCTCTACCTGCGCTACAACATCTGGCTGCGGGAGTACTTCGCGCTGCTGAGCAGCTGGGTCTTGCGGGAGGTCTAGCCTGGAGGGGCTGCCCCAAGCGCGCCGCGCGGCGACTCGCGTCGCCATTCCTCCGCAATGTCGTCCAGGCTGTGCTGCCCCAGCGCCGGCGCGCTCGCGCGAATGCTGCCCGGCGTGCGCGAGAAGCCGGTCGGTATGCCCAGCATCTGCAGCGCGCCTTCGCTCGGGTGCGCGTGCGACTGCACCAGGCCGCTCTCGCGCAGGTGCGCATCGGCCATCACGCCCTCCATCGACAGCACCCGCGAATGCGGAATGTCCGCGTCGGCCAGCAGGGTCAGCCATTGCGCGGTGCTGCGCTGCGCCACCAGGTCGGCGAGCATGCCGTACAGCGCATGGATGTTGCGGCTGCGCTGCGCGGGTTCCATGTAGCGCGGGTCTTCGGCCACCTCGGGCCGGCCTGCGAGGCGGAAGAAGCGCTGCCATTGCGCCGTGGTGTAGGGCAGCAGCGCGATGAAGCCGTCCTGCGTCGCGTAGGGGCGGCGCGCGCTCGACAGCAGGCGCTCGTAGCCCATCGGCCCTTCGGGTGGCGTGAAGGTGTGGCCCGCCAGGTGCTCCACCATGGTGAAGGCGGCCAGCGTCTCGAACATCGGTACCTCGATGGCCTGCCCCAGCCCGGAGCGCTCGCGCTCGTACAGCGCCATGGCCACCGCATAGGCCGCGGTAAGGCCGGCTGTCTTGTCCGCGACGATGGTGTTCACGTAGGCCGGGTGCCCCGTCTGCGGGTTGGCCTGCACGGCGGCAAGCCCGCTCATGGCCTGGATGATGTCGTCGAACGCCGGGCGCCCCGCGTAGCGCCCCTTTTCCGAGAAGCCGACCGCCGCGCAATACACCAGCCGCGGGTTCAGCGCGCGCAGCGTGGCGTCGTCCAAGCCCAGGCGGGCCATCGATTTGGGCCGCACGTTGGACACGAACACGTCGGCATGGCGCACCAGGTCGCGCAGCCGCTGCGCGTCGGGCGCCGACTTCAGGTCGAGCACCACGCTGCGCTTGTTGCGGTTGAGGTTCAAGAATGGCGCGCCCATGCCGGCGTGCCGGGCCGGCGCCACGTGGCGAAACACGTCGCCGTCTTTCGATTCGATCTTGATCACGTCGGCGCCCATGTCGCCCATGATCTGCGTGGCGTAGGGGCCCATCGCGACCGAGGTGAGGTCGATCACGCGCACGCCGTGCAGCGGGCCGCTCATGGCGCGGGCGTTTCGACAAGGGCCGCTTCGACAAGGGCCGCTTCACCGCGGGTTGCTTCAAGCGGACCCGCCAGCACCCGCACCGCGTGCGCCACGCCCGGCCCGTAGGCAATGCCGCTCGCATGCATGGCCGCTTCCACCCCGGCCAGGCAGCCCAGCACCATCGGCGCGTTCAGGTCGCCCAGGTGGCCGATGCGAAAGATCCGCCCCGCAAGGCTGCCCAGCCCGCCCGCAATGCCGACCTGAAAGCGCTCGCGCGCCAGCGTGCGCAGCGCCTCGGGGTCGATGCCCTCGCGCACCGCGATGGTGGTGACCGACACAGAGCGCGACTTCGGCTCGCGCACATGAAAGCCCACGTCGCCGCGCTCGCTCCAGCCCTGTACCGCCGCCTGCACCGCATCGGCCAGCAGGCGGTGGCGCGCAATGACCTGCGCCAGCCCTTCCTCGAACACCAGGCCCAGCGCGGCGTGCAGCCCCATCAGCAGGTTCTGCGGCGGCGTGCCGCAGAACTTGCGGTAGCTCAGCTCGCTCTTGCGGCGCAGCCAGTCCCAGTAGACGCGCGGCGTCGGGTTGTTGCGCGCGACGTTCAGTGCCTTCTCGTTCACGGCCACGAAGCTCAGGCCCGGCGGCACCATCAGCGCCTTTTGCGACGCGCCAATGGCCACGTCCACGCGCAGCGCGTCCATGTCGAAGGGCGCGGCGCCCAGCGATGCCACCACGTCTGCCACCAGCAGCGCGGGGTGCGCGGCGGCATCGATCGCATCGCGAAAGGCCTGCAGGTTGCTGGTCACGCCGCTGCCGGTGTCGGTGTGCACAACGAACACCGCGACGATTTCTCGCGCGCTCTCGGCGCGCAGCAGTTGCGCCACCGCGCCCGCGTCGGCCGCGTGCCCTTCTTCGCAGGCGGTGCGCTGCACGCGCACGCCCATGCCTTCGGCATGCAACGCCCAGGCTTCCGAAAAGGTGCCGCTGCCCGCCACCACCACGCACTGCCCCGGTGCCGCGAGGTTGCTGATGGCCGCTTCCCATGCACCGTGGCCGTTCGCCGCATACATGAACACGTCGGACTGCGCAGTGCCGAACACGCGCCGCAGGCCGCTTTCGCAGGCGGCAATGAGGGTGTCGAGCGCCGGGTCGCCGAGCTCCAGCGGCTGCGTGCCCATGGCGTTCACCACCTGGGGCGGCAGCCGCGTGGGGCCGGGCGCGTGAAGAAAAAGGGTGCCGGGAATGCGGGATGAAAGAGATGCGGGTGAGGTCAAGGCAGTCGTCCTGAAAAGGAAAGCGCTTCACGTCGATGTGTGCACGAAGCTTGCTTAATAAATCGTATAGCAATTTATATGTATTGCTAAAAAATACTTTACGGCAATGGTGCACCAGTTCGAGGCCATTCGAAGGCGGGGTTTGTACCCATGAGGTTCACGTTGCCGACAACCGGCAAACATGGGAATATATCTAGATGCAATATTCAAAGATCGCAATGCAATACTTAACGAACGAGGTCCGCGCATGAGTGCGCTCGCGCCCACCGATTACGACGCCCTCGACGGGCTGGCCATGGCCCAGATGCTGGCCGAGCGCGAAGTCAGTTCCCAGGCGCTGATGCAAAGCGCCATCGAGGCCGCGCGCCGCCATGCCGACCTGAACGCGCTGACCTACGAGCGCTTCGACGAATCGCTGGCGCTGGCGCGCGACTGGCAGCCGCGCGGCGTGTTCGGCGGCATTCCCTTTCTGCTGAAGGACTCGGGGCTCGCGTCCACGCGCTTTCCGTCGAGCATCGGTTCGCGGCTGCTCGACGACACCAGCTACACGGTGGACGCCACGCTCACAGGGCGCTTCGAGCAGGCCGGCCTGATCGCCTTTGCGCGCTCCACCGTGTCCGAGCTGTGCATGGGCCCGTCGACCGAGGCGGTGCGCAACGGCGGCGCCACCCTCAACCCCTGGGACCGCACCCGCTCGGTGGGCGGCTCCAGCGGCGGCGCGGCGGCGGCCATTGCGGCGGGCATCGTGCCGGTGGCGCATGGCAGCGACGGCGGCGGGTCCATTCGCCTGCCCGCCGCCTGCTGCGGCGTGTACGGCCTGAAGCCCTCGCGCGGCCGTGTGCCGATGGGGCCCTTTCGCGGTGAAGGCTGGGGCGGCATGGCGGTCGACGGCGTGCTCACGCGCACCGTGCGCGACACGGCCGCGGCCATGGACGCCATCAGCGGCTACGAAACGGGCGCGCCCTACGCATCGCCGCCCAAGGCCGGCAGCTACCTCGCGCTGATCGCCACCGGGAACGAGCGGCCGCTGCGCATCGGCGTGTGGCGCCATGCGTGGAACGACATCGCCATTGCGCCCGAATGCCTGGCCGCGGTGGACCGCACCGCGGCGCTGTGCCGCGACATGGGTCACGAGATCGTCGAAGTGCCGCTGCCCGACATCGACTACCAAGCCTTCGTGCGCGCGCACGGCACCGTGCTGGCCGCGAACATTGCCATGGCGGTCGACACGCGCGTGAAGCTGCGGGGCCGTGCGCTTGCGGCCGGCGACATCGAAGAAGTCATCGAAGACGGCTACGCGGTCGGCAAGGGCCTGGCCGCCACGCAGTACGTGGAAGCCATCCAGCGCTTCCATGCCATCGGCCGCGCCTTCGAGGCCGCGATGAGCGGATGCGACATCGTCATCAGCACCACGCTCACACAATTGCCGGTGAAGCTCGGCGAGCTCGCGCTCACCGGCGGCTTCTGGAACTTTCGCGCCAAGGTGTCGCGCTACGCCACCTTCCTGGCGGTGATCAACGCCTCGGGCCAGCCCGCGGCAACGCTGCCGATGAACCGCACCGCGCAGGGCGTGCCCATCGGCACGCAGCTCATCGGCCACTTCGGCCGGGAAGACCAGGTGCTGGCGCTGTCGGCGCAGCTCGAACGCGCCGCGCCCTGGGCGCACGTTCGCCCGGCACCGGGCTGACTCCTTCGACTACTCCCTTTCAAGCTCCCTTTTCCAGCCCTCCAAGCTCTCCGTTCATTCAAGGATCCGCATGAAGAAGAACCTGCTCCTCGCCGCCGTTGCCCTGTGCGCGGCCATGGCCTTGCCCGCCGCGCCTGCCTTCGCCAAAGAGGCCAAGGACGACGTCACCGTCAAGGTCGTCATGCATGCGCCGCTGCGCGTGCTCGACCCCATCTTCACCAACGCCTACATCACGCGCAACCACGGCTACCTGGTGTTCGACACGCTGTTCTCGCTCGACAGCGAAGGCAAGCCGCAGCCGCAGATGGTCAGCGCCTTCAAGCTGTCGCCCGACAAGCTCACCTACACCTTCACGTTGCGCCCCGGCCTGAAGTTTCATGACGGCGCGCCCGTTACCTCTGACGACGTGGTCGCGTCGCTGCAGCGCTGGGCCGCGCGCGACGCCCTGGGAACGCGCCTGATGGCCGTCACCGAGAAGCTGGCCGCGGTCGACGCCAACACCTTCACGCTGCAGCTGAAGAAGCCCTACGGCCTGGTGCTCGACTCGCTCGCCAAGCCCGGCTCGCCGGTGCCTTTCATCATGCCCAAGCGGCTGGCCGCCACCTCGCCCAACGAGGCCATCACCGAGATGGTCGGCTCCGGCCCCTACAAGTTCGTGCAGACCGACTTTCAGCCGGGCGTGAAGGCCACCTATGTGAAATTTGCCGACTACGTGCCGCGCAGCGAGCCGGCCAGCAACTTTGCCGGCGGCAAGGTGGTGAACATCGACCGGCTCGAAGTGGTCAACATCGCCGACGGCCAGACGGCCGTGAACGCGATGCGCAACGGCGAGATCGACTTCATCGAAAACGTCGCGCCCGACCTGCTCTCGCAGCTCGACGGCGCCAAGGGCGTGAGCACCGCGCCCAAGAGCCGCGAAACCAACATGTACACGCTGCGCATGAACTGGATGCAGCCGCCGTTCGACAACGTGAAGGTGCGCCGCGCCGCCATGGCCGCGCTCTACCAGCTCGACTACCTGGACGCCTCCATCGGCGACCCCAAGCGCTACCGCGTGTGCGGCGCGGTGCTCACCTGCTCCTCGCCCTACAAGTCCGAAGAAGGCGCCACGCAGATCCACAAGCCCGACCTGGCCAAGGCCCGGCAGATGCTCAAGGACAGCGGCTACAAGGGCGAGAAGGTGGTGGTGCTGCACTCGACCGACGTGCGCAGCCTGGTCAACATTGCGCCCATCACCGCGCAGGCGTTGCGCAGCATTGGCATGAACGTCGACATGCAGGCCATGGACTTCACCACGCTGCTGGCACGCCGCACCAAGAAAGACCCGGTGGACAAGGGCGGCTGGAGCATCTTCCAGTCGAGCATCGTGGTGCTCGACCTGATCAACCCGGTGGTCAACCCCAACCTGGACGGCCGCGGCGAGGTCGGCTACCCGGGCTGGACCAAGGACGACACCATGGAAGGCCTGCGCGACCAGTTCGCCAGCGAGCCCGAGGCCGCCAAGCGCGCGCAGATTGCGCAAGCCATTCAGAA
Organism: Variovorax sp. H27-G14; assembly: GCF_046156345.1. Taxonomy (NCBI): domain Bacteria; kingdom Pseudomonadati; phylum Pseudomonadota; class Betaproteobacteria; order Burkholderiales; family Comamonadaceae; genus Variovorax; species Variovorax sp. H27-G14. Next base: position 67,373 of record NZ_JAYLVN010000013.1, on the reverse strand, counting down.
GCGCGCCTACGAGCAGGTGTTCTACGTGCCGCTGGGCGAGGTCATCGAGTACAAGGCCTTCGACGCCAAGATGGGCAAGCTGGTCGACGCACAGCTGCCCCTGTTCTGGTCGAGCAAGTGACGTGCTGAGCCTCGTCTTCAAACGCCTGCTCGCCGCCGTGCCGGTGGTGCTGATCGTGGCCACGGTGGTGTTCCTGCTGTTGCGCATGGCGCCCGGCGACCCGGCACGGGTCATTGCCGGCGACATGGCCAGCGAGGACACCATTGCGCAGATTCGCGCCAACCTCGGCCTCGACCAGCCGCTGCCCACGCAGTACGCACTGGCCATGGGCGCCCTGGCCAAGGGCGACCTGGGCACGTCCATCGTGTCGAAGCAGCCGGTGTCCGCGCTGATCGGCTCGCGCATCGGCCCCACGGCCGCGTTGGCGGTCAGCTCGCTGCTGCTCACCGTGCTGCTGGCCATTCCGCTGGGCGTGCTGTCCGCGTGGTGGCACCGCCGCGCGTTCGACCGCGTCACCATGGCCCTGACCGTGCTCGCCTTCTCGGTGCCCGCCTTCGTGGTGGGCTACGTGCTGATTTTGGTGTTCTCGGTCACGCTGAACTGGTTTCCGGTGCAGGGCTATGCGCCGCTGGCCAACGGCGTGGGCGGCTTCCTGTACCGGCTGGTGCTGCCGAGCCTCACGCTGGCCACCGTGTTCGTCGCGCTCATCACGCGCATCACGCGCGCCAGCATGCTCGACGTGCTGGGCGAAGACTTCGTGCGCACCGCGCGCGCCAAGGGCGCACCCGAGCGCTATGTGCTGTTTCGCCATGCGCTGCGCAACGCGGCCGCGCCCATCGTCACCGTGGTCGGCGTGGCCGTCACCACGCTCATCAGCGGCGTGGTGGTGACCGAAACCATCTTCAACATTCCCGGTGTCGGCAGCCTCATCGTGGACGCCGTGCTGGCGCGCGACTACCCGGTGGTGCAGGGAACGATCCTGTTCTTCGCCTTCATCTATGTGTTCGTGAACCTTGCCATCGACCTGATCTATGTGCTGCTCGACCCCCGCATCCGCTACTGACACGGAACGACCATGCCAGCCGCTGTGACCACCCCTCCTCCTCCTTCTTCTCCTTCTTCTCCTTCTTCTTCGTCTCCGCCAACGCCCGCGCCGTCCCGGCTGCGCGCCGCGGCCCGCGTGCTGCTGCACGACCGCGTCATGCTGGTGTCGCTGCTCTTGCTGCTGCTGCTCATTGCGGTGTCGGTGTTCGCGCCGCTGCTCGCCTCGCAAGACCCGGCGGCCATTGCGCCGCGCGAGCGGCTGCAGGGCGCGTCGGCCGCGCACTGGCTGGGCACCGATTCGCTCGGGCGCGACCTGTTCTCGCGCATCCTGTACGGCGGTCGGCTGTCGATCTCGCTGGCCTTGCTGGTCAGCGTGAGCTCGGTGGTGGTGGGCCTGCTGTTCGGTATCGTCGCGGGTTACTTTCGCCGCGCCGACGCGGTCATCATGCGGCTGATGGACGGCGTCATGGCCATTCCGGGCCTGCTGCTGGCCATTGCGATGGTGGCGCTGGGCGGCGCGCAAATATCGACCATGGTGCTGGCCATCGCCATCCCCGAGGTGCCGCGCATCGCGCGCCTGGTGCGCAGCGTGGTGCTGTCGGTGCGCGAGGAGCCGTATGTCGAGGCCTCGTTCGGCATGGGCTCGTCCACGTTGCGCGTGCTCACCTGGCACATCTTGCCGAGCACCATCAACCCGCTGGTGGTGCAGGCCACCTTCGTGTGCGCCGCGGCCATCCTCACCGAGGCGGTGCTGGGCTTTCTGGGCCTGGGCTTTCCGCCCGAGGTGCCCAGCCTGGGCAGCATTATTGCGGAGGGCCGGCCGTACTTTCAGCGCGCGCCGTGGATCATTCTTTTCCCCGGCACGTTTCTGGCGCTGCTGATCCTGGCCATCAACATGTTCGGCGACGCCCTGCGCGATCGCCTCGACCCGCGCCTTGCGCGCAAAGGCAGAAACTGATGCCAAACCCCACACCCGACACCGGCGCTGTCAAAGCGGCGCCCATCCTCGAAGTGCGCAACCTGCATGTGCGCCTGCCCGGCACCAGCGATCGCATTTACGCGGCGCAGGACATCAGCCTCACGGTGGCGCGCAAGGAAATCGTCTGCATCGTCGGAGAGTCAGGCTCCGGCAAGTCGGTGACCGCCGGCGCCGTGATGGGCCTGCTGCCCAAGGACGTGCTCACGCTGGAGCGCGGGCAGATCCTGCTCGAGGGCCGGGACATCACGCACACCTCGCGCGCCGGGTTGCGCGCGCTGCGCGGCGACCGCATGGCCATGATCTTTCAGGAGCCCATGACCGCGCTGAACCCGCTGATGCGCGTGGGCGACCAGATTGCCGAGGTCTTCGAGTTCCACGACGCCTCGCTCGGTGCGGCAGAGGTCGCCAAGCGTGTGCTCGCGCTGCTGGTCGACGTGAAGCTGCCCGCGCCGGAAACCCTGCGCAGCGCCTTCCCGCACCAGCTGTCGGGCGGGCAGCGCCAGCGCGTGATGATTGCCATGGCGCTGGCCATGAAGCCCGCGCTGATCATTGCCGACGAGCCCACCACCGCGCTGGACGTCACATCGCAGGCGCAGGTGCTGCGCCTGTTGAACGAGCTGCGCGACAAGCACGACAACGGCGTGCTCTTCATCACGCACGACTTCGACGTGGTCGCTGAAATTGCCGACCGCGTCATCGTGATGCAGCACGGTCGCATCATCGAAAGCGGCACCGTCGACGAGGTGCTGCGCAACCCGCAGCAACCGTACACGCGCAAGCTGCTGGCCGCCGTGCCGCGCGGCGAGTTTGGTGCCGACGCGCACGAGACCGGCGCACAGACCGTGCTGGAGGTGAAGAACCTTGCCCTGCGCTACGAAACCGCGAGCTTCTTTGCCTCGCGCCGGCGCGTGGTGCATGCGCTGGACGGCGTGTCGCTGTCGCTCGCGCGCGGCGAAACGCTGGGCGTGGTGGGCGAGTCGGGCTCGGGCAAGACCACGCTGGGCCGCTGCCTGGCGCACATGGCCGCGCCCACCGGCGGGCAGGTGCTGCTCGACGGCATCGACGTGACGCACCTTTCGCGCTCGCAGTGGCGTGCCCACTGCAAGCGCGTGCAGATGATCTTTCAGGACCCGTTCCGCTCGTTCAACCCGCGCATGAAGATCGGCAGCGCGCTGGCCGAAGGCCCGATGAACTACGGTGAAACACGCGCCGAGGTCGATGCCCGCATGCTGCGCATGCTTGCGCTGGTGCAGCTGGACGCAAGCGCGCTGCAGCGCTTTCCGCACGAGTTCTCTGGCGGCCAGCGCCAGCGCCTGTCGATTGCGCGCGCGCTGATGATGGAGCCCGAAGTGCTGATTGCAGACGAGGCCGTGTCCGCGCTCGACGTGTCGGTGCAGGCGCAGATTCTCGACCTGCTGGAAGAGATTCGCGCGCGGCTGGGCCTGAGCATCGTCTTCATCACGCACGACCTGCGCGTGGCCGCGCGGCTGTGCCACCGCATCGCGGTGATGCAGCGCGGCAAGGTGGTGGAGCTGGGCACCGCGCGCCAGGTGTTCGAGCAGCCCTCGGCCGACTACACACGCGAACTGCTGTCGGCCATTCCGGGGCAAAAGTCCCGGTTGGCAGAGGAGGCCATGGCATGACGCGCATCGCCTTGATCAGCCAGTCGGCCAGGCTCGACTACTTTGTGCCGCTGCTGCAGGCCGCCGCGCCGGAGCTCGATGTGGTGGTGTGGCCCGACCCTGCCTTTGAAGACGCCGACGTGGCCATGTGCTGGAACGCACCGCCCGGCGTGTACGCGCAGATGCCCCGTCTGCGGCTGGTGCACAGTATTGCGGCCGGTGTCGACAACGTGGTGGCCGGGCAGGCGCTGCGCGGCCTGCCCGTGTGCCGCGTGGTCGACCCCAAGCTGGCCGACGGCATGGTGCAGTACGTGCTGTGGTCGGTGCTGCACTTTCACCGCAAGTTCGACGTGGCGCTGGCCAACCAGCGCCAGCGCGTCTGGCAACGGCCGATGCAGACACCGGCCGGTGAATGCCGCGTCGGCCTCATGGGGCTCGGCAAGCTGGGCGGTGCCATTGCGCGCAGCCTGCTCGGCCTGGGCTATGCGGTGAACGGCTGGTCGCGCAGCGCGCCCGACATCGAAGGGCTCACCGTGTTCAGCGGCCCCGCAGCGTTCGACGATTTTCTGGCCCGCACCGACGTGCTGGTCTGCGTGCTGCCGCTGACCGACGCCACGCGCGGCATTCTGGGCCAGCGCACCTTCGATGCCTTGCCGCGCGGCGCGGCCGTCGTCAACTGCGGGCGCGGCGAGCACCTGGTGGCACCCGACCTGCTGGCCGCGCTGGACAGCGGCCAGCTGCGCGGCGCGGTGCTCGACGTGTTCGCGAGCGAGCCGCTGCCGCAAAACGATCCGCTGTGGCAGGCCCCCGGCGTGATCGTCACGCCGCACATGGCCACCATGGCCTCGTCCGCCGTGGTGGCGCAACAGGTGGCCGACAACGTGCGCCGGCTCGACGCCGGCCAGCCCCTGCTGAACGTGGTCGACATGCACCGCGGCTACTGACCCCTTTTTTATCCGTCCCCCTGATTCCGCTGGAGAACCCATGAGTTTCGAAGACCCCGCCATTTCTGTTCCCATTCCCGCCCGCTCCGCGCTCGACCCGCAGGTCGAGCAGTTCGTGCGCGCCATGGACGCCGACGCCGGCAAGTTCGGCCGCCGCGAGACGGTGTCGATCGCCGAGGCGCGCGACATTGCCGAGACTGTGCGCAAGCGTTGGGTCGTCGGCGGCCCCGAGATGGCCCGCAGCGTGGAGCACAGCGTGCCCACGCGCCACGGCGACGTGCGCGTGCGCGCCCACTACCCGGCGCAGCGCGCCTTGCCCGGCGTGTTCGTGTACCTGCACGGCGGCGGCTTCGTGCTGGGCAGCCTGGACACGCACGACCGCGTGATGCGCGAGTACGCGCAGCGCGCGGGCATCGTGGTCATTGGCGTGCACTACACCCGCGCGCCCGACGCCAAGTTTCCGCGTCCCATGCAGGAGTGCGCCGACGTGCTGCGCTGGGTGGCGGCCAACGGCGCGCTGCTCGACGTGGACGCGGCGCAGCTCTTCGTGGGCGGCGACTCGGCCGGCGCCAACTTCTCGATGGGCGCGAGCCTGGAGCTGCGCGACAGCGGCGAGCAGATCTTGAAGGGCATCGTGCTGAACTACGGCAGCGTCAGCAGCAACCTGTACCGCAACTCGGTGATCCAGTACGGCGGCGGGGACTACGGCCTGTCGCTGCTCAGCATGATGTGGTTTCGCGCCATGCACGTGGCCAGCGGCGCCGACCTGACCGACCCGCGCGTGGACATCCTGCGCGCCAAGCTGCACGGCCTGCCGCCGGCCTGGCTGGTGGTGGCCGAATGCGACCCGGTGCACGACGACATGATCGAGCTCGAGCAGATGCTGCGCGACGCCGGCAACGACGTGCGCATGAAGGTCTACGCCGGGGCGGCGCACAGCTTTCTGGAAGCGGTGTCCATCTCCGACCTGGCCGTGGAGGCCTTCGAGGACACCGCGCGCTGGCTGCGCGAACGCTCGGCTCCCGCGAACTGAGGCCGCGCCATGTTCGTACAACCGGCCTACGCCGAAAAAGACATTGCCGCGCTGCACGCCGGCATGCGCGCCTGGAGCTTTGCCACGCTGGTCACGCAGGGGCAGGGCGGCATTCAGTCGTCGCTGCTGCCGTTTCTGCTCGATGCGCAGGTGAGCGAGGCGGCGCCCTTCGGCACCCTGGTCACGCACCTGCCGCGCCACGACCCGCTGTATGCCGACCTGCTGGTGGCCCAAGAGGTGCTGGTGATCTTCCAGGGCCCGCACGCCTTCGTTTCGCCGAGCTGGTACCGCAACCAGATGACCTTTCCTACGTGGAACTACACGCTGGTGCAGGCACGCGGCAAGCCCACGGTGAGCGAGGACGAAGACAAGGTCATGCAGGTGCTGCGACGCACCGTGGCCCACTACGACACGCCGCTGGGCGGCAGCTGGGACTTCGAGAAAATTCCGATGTCGCATACCGGCTCGCGCCTGCGGGTCATTGCCACGCTGGAAATTCCCATCACCTCGCTTACCGGAAAAATGAAGCTCAGCCAGGACAAGACGGTCGAAGACCGGCTGGGCATCATTGCCGCGCTGCAGGCGCAGGGCGACGCGCAGAGCCTGCAAATGGCCGGCCTGCTTCGCGCGCAGCACGACATGCGCGAGGCCCTGGCAGCCCCCTCGATGGAAAGCACTTCATGAACCTTGCCGACATTCCCCTTCAGGGCGCCACTGATACAGCCGCCCCAGCCCTTGCCGAGCCCACCGAAGCCCAGGTGCGCGAGGACCTTGCCGCGCTGTACCGCCTCATTGCGCATTTCAAGATGACCGACCTGATCGACACGCACATCAGCGCGCGCGTGCCCGGGCCCGAGAATCACTTTCTCATCAACCGCTACGGCGTGCTCTTTCACGAGATGCGCCCGCAGGACCTGGTGAAGATCGACACCGACGGCAAGCCCGTCGACCCCGGCGACCCCGAGACCACCAACCGCGTGAACGCGGCCGGCTTCACCATCCATTCGGCCGTGCACATGGCGCGCCACGACCTGGCCTGCGTCGTCCACACGCACACGGCCGACGGCATTGCGGTGGCCTGCCGCGCCAAGGGCCTGCTGCCCATAACGCAGCATGCGCTGCGCTTCTACAACCGGCTGGGCTACCACGACTACGAAGGCATTGCCGTCGACCTGCAGGAGCGCGAGCGGCTGGTGGCCGACCTGGGCCCGCACAAGGCCATGGTGCTGCGCAACCACGGCCTGCTGGCCGCGGGCACCACCATTCCAGAAGCCTTCGTGAACATCTACTTTCTGGAGCGTGCGTGCCAGGCGCAGATCAAGGCGACATCGGGCGGCGACGCGCTTGTGTACCCGTCGGCCGGAGTCTGCGAGCGCACCGCGCGCCAGTTCGAGCGGCCCACGGCCATGGCGTATTGCAACCGCGTGTGGGCGGCGGCGTTGCGCCTGCTCTGAGGCAGGCGCGCAAGAACGTTCAAGACAACCCGGCCTTGCCGCTGAGCGCCTTGGTGGCGCTCATCAGCATCGGCGCAAAGCGCTTGGCGAAGGCGTCCGCGCTCCAGTCGGCCAGCGAGCCCGAGATGTCGATGGCGGCAATCGGGCGGTTGTCGTTGTCGAGCACCGCGCTGGCCAGGCTGATCTCGCCGAGCAAGCTTTCCTCCGAGGCAATGGCGTAGCCGTCGGCCGCGCTCTGGGCAATCATTTCGCGGATCTGAGCGGGGTCGGTCACGGTGCGCGAGGTGAGCGGCGTGGCCGTGGAGCGCGCGAGGATGCCGTCGACTTCTTCCGAGGGCAGGTGCGACATGATCGAACGGCCGCTGGCCGTGTGGATGGTCGCCAGCCGCCGGCCAATCAACGTGGTGGTGTAGGTCTGGCGCTTGGTCTGGCGGCGCAGCGCAAAGATGATGGTGAGGTCATCGAACAGGCTCAGCTCCACGCGCTCGCCCGACTCGCGCTGCACGTCGACGATGAGCGGCGTGGCGCGCTCCAGCAGCGGCACGCTGCGCAGGTAGTCGAAGGTGCGCTCCAGAATCTTCTTGCCCAGCACGAAGCCGCGCCCGTTGATGCCGCGCTCCAGGTAGCCCAGCGTCACCAGCGTGTAGGCCATGCGTTGCGCGGCGCTGCGGTCCATTTCGCAGTACTCGGCAATGTCGTTGAGGCTGAGCGGCGCCGGATGGTCGGCGAAGCATTCGAGCACCTTCATGCCCTTGGCCAGGGACTGGATGTAGAGCGTGTCGGGGCGAGCGGTCATGCGGTGGAAATGCGCCGGGGCGCGGTAGGGCGGAGCGAAGGCCAGAGGATAGCGCATGGGTATCGCATCGCAATGCCTTGAGTGCGATTAACGATATGCCCCCGCGTCGAATTTCCGGCCCGCCCAGCCCGCGAAGGCTTCGCGCCTGTTTGCGGTCCTACCCGGCAAACCCCGCCAGCAGCGCATTGAACTTCGCGGGGTTCTCGATGAACATGAAGTGCGAGCCTGCCTCCGCGTCGTCGAAGATCTCGACCCGCGCCCCCGACACCTGCGTGGCCTCCCACCGCATGCAGCTGTGCGGCACCAGGCTGCCCTTGCCGCCGATGAACAGCGTGGGCCGGTCGATGCGCGGCAGCACCTCGCGCCAGTCCTGGTGGCAGTGGTTGTAGAGCAGGTCGGCCGCCGCGGCGCGCGGCATCTTCATGTTCATGTCGACGATCCACTGGAACAGGTCGGCGGAAATGCCGGGCGTGACCATGGCGCGCAGAAAGCCCACGGTGGCCTCGGTGCCGCCCGGGCCGCGCAGCGCGTTGGCGGTTTCGCTCACGCTGTCGGCCGTGAAGATGGGGCCGTAGTCCGCAACCTGCTGCTCGCTCCAGTCGGGGTTGCGGGTGAGGCAGGTTGCCTGGTCGCAGAAAACATAGCGGCCGATGCGCCCCGCACCGAAGAGGTCGAAGTGGCACCACAGCACCGAGCAACCCATCGAGTGGCCGACGATGGTCACCTGGTTCAGGTCGAGCGCCACCAGCGCGTTCTGCAGGTCGGTGGCCAGGCGCGCAATGCGGTAGCCGTAACCCGGCTTGTCGGCGTCGCCATGGCCGCGCAAATCGACCGCGATCACGCGGTGCGTGGCGGCCAGCCCTTCGAGCTGATGGCGGTATTGCGCGGCCGTTTGCGACCAGCCCGGTATCAGCACCAGGGTCGGGCCGCTGCCCGCCTCCAGGTAGCTCAGCCTGATGTCGCCATCCACGGCCACGGTCTTGCGCACGATGCCTGTCGTTGCTTCCATGTTTGTCTCCATGTCTGTCTCCTTTTATGAAATGAATTGGCCCAAGCTCAAAGGAACCCGATGGACAGCCACGGAATGGCCGCCACGGCAACGGTGCCCACCAGCAGGGCCAGCATGTAGCCGACGATCGGCTTGATGCCCTTGTCGGGCGACACCCTGCCAATGGCGCACGCCGCGTAGTAGCCCACCCCCAGCGGCGGCGCGAACAGCCCCAGGCCCATGGACAGCACCACGACCATGGCGTAGTGCACCTCATGAATGCCGAGCTGCCGCGCAATCGGAAACAGCAGCGGCCCGAACAGCACGATGGCCGGAATGCCCTCCAGCACCGAACCCAGCACCACGAAGGCGACCAGCGACACCGCCAGGAACATCGGCGCGCCGCCGGGCAGGCTGCCCATCACCTCGGCCAGCCAGCGCGAGAAGCCCGATTGCGTCAGCCCCCATGCCATGGCCGTGGCCGTGCCGATGATCAGCAGAATGGCGCCCGACAGCGACGCGGTGGCTACCAGCATCGGCCCCAGCCTTCGCCAGTCGAACTGCCGGTACACCAACAGCCCGGCCACCACGGCGTAGACGATGCCGATGGTCGACACCTCGGTTGCCGTGGCCACGCCTTCGACCACGGCCGCGCGAATCACAAAGGGCAACGCCAGCGCCGGCAGCGCCACGCCGGCCAGCTTGAGCACCTGGCGCATGGGCGGCCGCGCAACCTGGCTCAGGTCTTCATGCCGGTTGCGAAACCACACGACCACGCACAGCATCAGCCCCAGCACCACGGCCGGTAACAGGCCGCCGGTGAAGAGCGCGGCAATCGACACACCCGTGACGGAGCCGATGGTGATGAGCACCAGGCTCGGCGGCACGGTTTCGGTCTGCGCGCCGGTGGCGGCCAGCAGCGCCACGAGTTCGCCCTCGGCGGCGCCGCGCTTCTTCATCTCCGGGAACAGCGCGGGCGCAATGGCGGCCATGTCCGCCGCCTTGGAGCCCGAGATGCCCGACACCAGGTACATCGCACCCACCAGCACATACGAAAGCCCGCCCTTCACATGCCCCAGCAGGCTTGCCAGGAAGGCGACCATCGCCTTGGCCATGCCCGTCATCTCTATCAGCAGGCCCAGGAACACGAACAGCGGCACCGCCAGCAGGATGAGGTGCGACATGCCTTCGTCCATGCGCCCGACGATCACGGGCAGGGCGGTGTCGGTGGTCAGCGCCAGGTAGCCCAGGGTGCCCAGGCCGAACGCGAACGCGATCGGAATGCCGCTGAGCACGCAGGCCAGCACCACGCCCACGAAGAACACCAGCAGGTTGAGCCGGCCCAGGTCTTCGAACACCGCGCGCCCCAGCGTGAAGGCCGCAATGAGCGTGAAGACCACCGCCAAGGCCTGGGTCGAGGTCTTCCAGTCGAAGTCGCGCAACAGCCGCAGCACCGCGAACATGCCCATCAGCGCCACGCCCACCGGCAGGGCGGCGGCGCGCCATGCATTGGAAATGTCGAGCGCGGGCGTGGTGATGAAGCGCTCTTCGCTGGCGTACTCCCACGCAGGCCATGCCACCAGCGCCAAAAAGGCGAGGGCGGCGTAGAGCGACACGGCCTCGGCAAAGCGGCGGCGCGGCCCCGTCAGCCTGGACACCATCGCCGTCATGCGCATGTGCTCGCCGCGCCGCAGCGCCACCACCGCGCCCAGCATCGCGAGCCAGATGAAGATCATCGACGCGAGCTCGTCCGACCAGATCAGCGGCTTGTGCAGCACGAACCGCGCGACCACGCCGGCCAGCAGCACCGCCACGTCGGCCAGCACCAGCGCGCCCGCGGCCGTGTCGACCAGCGTGCCCAGCACGCGCTCGGCGCGCGCCACGAACGAGGCCGGGTTGGCCTCGTTGGCCGCGTCGCCATGGCCTTGCCCGTGCCCGTGCCCACCCGCCGTGGTGTCTTCGTCGTCGATTCCTGCAGGCCGTTCGTGGCGCTCTGGCGGCCGCGCCGCCGGGCGCGGCGTGTTCATGCGAGCTTGCCCGTGTTGCGCTCCAGCAGGGCCCAGGCTTCATCGCCGTACTTGGCCTTCCACTCCGCGTAGAAGCCGGCCTTGCGCAACTGGTCGCGAAACGCGGCGGGGTCGGGCTGGTTGACCTGCATGCCCTTGGCGGCCAGTTCCCTCTGCAGGTTGGCGTTGAGCTCGGCCACGTCGGTGCGCTCCTTCATGGCCGCGGCGTTGATGTGCTTTGCAACGACGGTCTGCAGCTCGGGCGGCAGCCTGTCCCACGCGCGCTTGTTGGCCAGGAACCAGAAGCCGTCCCACATGTGGTTGCTCATGGAGCAGAACTTCTGCACCTCGTAGAGCTTGGCGGTCGAGATGATGGCGAGCGGGTTCTCCTGCCCATCGACAATCTTGGTCTGCAGCGCGGAGTACACCTCGGCAAAGTTGATCGACGTGGGCGCGGCGTCCAGCGCCTTGAACATGGAGGTCCACAGCGGCGACACCGGCACGCGGATCTTGAAGCCCTTCAGGTCCGCCGGCGTTGCAATGGCCTTGTTCGACGAGGTGATCTGGCGAAAGCCGTTGTCCCAGATCTTCTCCATGGCCACGATGTTGGCCTTGGCGATCTGCGTGCGAATATGGCTGCCCAGATCGCCGTCCATGGCCTTCCACACGCTCGCGTAGTCGGGGAAGGCAAAGCCCACGCCGCTGATGGAAGCCGACGGCACCAGCGTCGACAGAATGAGCCCCGACAGCGTGAAGAACTCCACACCCCCCGAGCGCAACTGGCTCAGCACGTCGGTGTCGGAGCCCAGCTGGTTGTTGGGAAAGATCTGAATGTCTACCTGCCCGTTGGTCTCTGCGCGAATGGCGTCGGCCATCTCCTTGGCCCGCAGGTTCATCGGGTGCGACACGGGCAGGTTGTTGGCGTACTTGTAGTTGAAGACGTTCTTCTGCGCGAGGGCGTGGCGCAACGGGAGCGCAAGGCTCGAGGCGGCGACGGCGGTGCGCAGCACGGTGCGGCGTTGGATGTTCATTCTTTGTCTCGGTGTCTTGGTTTGTTTTGAATGCGATCGTCCGGGGGGCAGGGTGCAGGCTCAGTTCGTGGCGGCCTCCCCGATGTCCCCACGCTCGGCCAGCAGCCGGCGTATGTCGTTCTTGGTCACCTTGCCGTAGCCCGACCGGGGCAGCGACTCCCAGAAGAAGACGTGGCGCGGCCAGCGGTATTTGGCGCAGCGGCCGTCCAGGTGGCCCAGGATGTCCTCGGGCGTCACACCGTCGCGGTTGCACACCAGTACGGCCACGCCCACCTCGCCCCATTTGGCGTCGGGCATGCCCAGCACGGCAGCCTCGCGCACGGCGGGGTGGGTCAGCAGAATTTCTTCGACCTCGCGCGGGTAGACGTTGGAGCCACCCGAGATGTACATGTCCGACTCGCGGCCCGTGATGTAGAGCAGCCCTTGCGCGTCCACGCGGCCCAGGTCGCCGGTGTGGAACCAGCCGCCGCGCAGCGCCTTGGCCGTGGCCTCCGGGTTGTTGAAATAGCCCGCGAACACGGCGGGGCCGCGGCAGCAGATTTCACCGACCGCGCCTGCGGGCATGCGTTGCATGTGCTCGTCGAGGATGGCCACCTCCATGCCGGTGCGCGGCCGTCCGCACGAGCCGATGTGCGCGTTGGCATCGGCGTCGTCGGCCGAGTGCATCGACGGCGGCAGCACCGTGATGCAGCCCGTGACCTCGCCAAGCCCGAAGTACTGCACCAGCACCGGCCCGAGCTTTTGCAGCGCGCGCTTCTGGTCGGCCCGGTACATGGGTGCGCCGGCATACACCACGTAGCGCAGCGAGCCATGGTCGAACTCGTCGACCGACGGGTCTTCCACCAGCATCTTGACGATGGTCGGCACCGTGAACACGTTGCTCACCTTGTGTCGCTCCACCAGCGACCAGAAGCTGCGTGGCGCCAGCCTGTCGGAAGGCGGCAGCACCGTGGCCGCGCCGCGCGCCACGTTCAGCAGCGCATGAATGCCCGCGCCGTGCGACAGCGGCGCGACCGCAATGGAGCAGTCTTGCTCGGTGGTGCCGGGAATCAGGTCGGCCAGGTGGTTGGTCACCACGAAGGCGAGCTGCCCGTGCGTGAGCACCGCCGCCTTGGGCTTGCCGGTGGTGCCCGAGGTGTAGAAGTACCAGAGCGGCGTGTCGGCCTGCACATCGGCAATGGATTTTTCGGCGCCGGAGTTTGCGGCGAGCATCGCCTCGTAACCGTGCTCCCCCTGGCGCGGCACGCCGACAGCGACCACGTGGCGCAGGTGCGTGCTGGCCGCGCGCACCGCGTCCACGTGCGCGGCAAAGCAGTCTTCGGCCAGCATCACCGAGGCTTCGCTCGAACTGCCCAGGTACGCCACCTCCGGCGGCGTGAGCCGGAAGTTGACGGGCACCCACACCGCGCCCATGCGAAACGCGGCCCAGCAGCTTTCGAACAGCGCCAGGTTGTTGCGCGACTGCACCAGCAGCTTGTCGCCGGCCTGCATGCCCAGCGCGCGCAGGCCCTGCACGAGCGCGTCGACGCGCCCGTCTATCTCGCGCCAGGTCCACTCGCGCTCTTCCAGGATCAGGCCGACGCGTTGGGGAAACAGCGCCGCCGTCTGCGCAAGCAGCACCGACAGGTTGGCCGCCTGGGCTGCGCTCACGCCGCCTCCAGCACGCTGAGGTAGTTGGCCACGGCCGCGCCGCCCATGTTGAACACGGCACCCGGCTTGCCCGTGCCCACCTGCATGTCGCCGGCGGTGCCGCTCAGTTGCATCGCGGCCATCACGTGCTGCGACACACCCGTGGCGCCGATGGGGTGGCCGCGCGACTTCAGGCCGCCCGACGGGTTCACTGGCAGCCTGCCGTCCTTGCGCGTCACGCCGTCCAGAATCACGCGCGCGCCCTGGCCGTGCGGCGCCAGGCCCATGGCCTCGTACTCCAGCAGCTCGGCGATGGTGAAGCAGTCGTGTGTTTCCACGAAGCCCAGGTCGTCGAGCGTGAGCTGCGCTGCTGCCATCCCGCGGTGCCACGCCAGCGCCGCGCCTTCGAAGCGCGTGGGGTCGCGCCGCGACAGCGGCAGGTAGTCGTTGACCTGCGTGCGCGAGCGCCAGCGCACCGCAGGCACCGTCGCCGAGCCCACGGGCGCGGCCGAGATCACCAGCGCCGCGGCGCCGTCGGACACCAGCGAACAGTCGGAGCGCTTGAGCGGACCCGCAACGAACGGGTTCTTGTCCGACGGATTGCGGCAGAAGTCGAAACCCAGGTCGCGCCGCATGTGCGCAAACGGGTTGTGCGTGCCGTTGGCGTGGTTCTTGGCCGCAATGGCCGCCAGCGCGTCGCTCTGGTCGCCGAAGCGCTCGAAGTAGCCGCCCGCGATCTGGCCGAACACGCCGGCAAAGCCCGCGGGCGTGTCGCCTTCTTCCTTCACGTAGGAGCAGCGCAGCAGCGTTTGCGCAATGACCGGGCCGGGCACCGCGTTCATGATCTCGAAGCCCACCACCAGCGCGTGCCGCACGCGCCCGCTGGCCACCGCGTCCAGCGCGGCCCAGATCGCGGCCGACCCGGTGGCGCAGGCGTTTTCCAGCCGCACGGCCGGCACGTGGCGCAGGCCGGGCACCGCCATGGCCACCAGCGAGGCGCTGAAATCCTGCGGCAGGAAGCCGCTGTTGAAGTGGCCGACAAAGATGCCGTCGATGTCGCCGGCCTCCAGACCTGCGGTGCGCAGCGCGGGCTCGACCGCGTCACGGATCAGTTGCTCGCTGTCCGCCGCGTCGAGCTTGCCGAAGGGCGTGTGGCCCCAGCCGACGATGTAGCTGTTGGTGTGCATGGGCTTTGCTCCTCAGGCGGGGTTGGGTTGGCTGGCGTGGCCAGCCGTGGTCGTGGTCGTGGGCAGGCCGCGGCGCAGCGTCGGCAGGCCGACGCCGGCCGCGTCGAAGCCGCCGTCCACCGCAATCACCTGGCCGTTGATGAAGCTCGCCGCGTCGCTGCACAGAAAGCCGACCGTGTGGGCCATTTCCTCCACACTGCCATAGCGGCCCAGCGGAATGGCGTCGCAGTAGTCGGAGCGAATGGCCACGCTGTGGACCAGCTTGGCCATTTCGGTTTCCACGGGGCCGGGCGCGATCACGTTCACGCGCACGCCCGCATTGCCCAGCTCGACCGCGTACTGCTTGGTGAGGTGGATGAGCGCCGCTTTGCTGGTGCCGTAGGCCACGCGCAGCGTGCTGGCGCGCAGGCCCGAGATGGACGCCACGTTCACCACCGCGCCGCGGCCGGCCTCGGCCATCCATGCGCCGAAGGCCTGCGTGCAGAGAAACGCGCCGTCCAGGTTGGTGCCCAGCACGGTGCGCCAGTCCGCGAAGGTGGTCTCCGCGATGCGCTTGAACACCGCCACGCCGGCGTTGTTGACCAGCGCATCGACGCGCCCGAAGCGGCCCAGCACGGCCCTGGCCGCGGCGTCGACCTGCGCGGGGTCGGACACGTCGCAGCGCACGCCCAGCACACGCTCTGGCAGGGCCAGGTCGCGCACGGCGTTGTCGAGCGTGGCGTGGTCGTTGTCGAGCAGCGCGACCTGGTAGCCGTGCGCCAGGAACCACTGTCCGATGGCCAGGCCGATGCCGCGCGCGCCTCCGGTGACGACGGCGACGCGGGGGGAAGATGGCGCAGAGGATGGTGTAGCGGAGGGTGTGTCTGTCATGGTTTTCTTGCGTTTGCGGAATCAGGATTCGTCGGAAGGCAGCCACTCTTCGAGCGTGATCTCGAAGGTGACGCACACGGCGTTGGCGCCCGCCACGAAAGGGCCGCCGTAGACCTGGCCCTGCGTGTCGGCGACCACACCGGTCAGTGCCGCGCGCAGCGTGCCGTCGGACTGGCGGCGCACTTCGCCGGCCAGGCTCACAATTTCCACGGCGGGCCCGCGAATCACCTGGCAGGTGCCGTCGGGCCGCTCCAGGCAGGCGTCGACCAGGCTGCCCAGCGCGCCGCGCACAAAGGCGTTGCCGAAGCCCTGGGCCACGCAGAGCTTTTCAACGCTCTGCATCAGGTCTTCGTTGGGGCCGATGCGTGCGTAGGCCACGCGGCCCATGCGGCCGCGCTCGATCAGGCGCACATCAGACATGGGCCACCGCCCTGGCTTCGGGGCGCATCAGCGGCATGCGGGTTTCTTCGTCGTAGGACACGCGCAGCTCGAAGCTGTCGAGCGCGGTGACCACCACCGTGACGGGAATGCGGCCGACCACCGTGCGCTCGGTCAGGATGTGCCCGCCGCGCACGCGCCCGTCGGCTTCGCGGAACGCGCCGTGGCAGTGCACCACCGGGCTGCCGCTGGCCGAGCGGCCCAGCGTGGCATTGCCGAAGATGAGCCGCGCGCCGCGCAGCGTTTCGGGTGCGCCGTAGGTGGCAAGCACGCGGCCGGTGGGGTCAGGCAGCGCCATGCAGAAGCTCATGGCGTCGAGCTCGCCGTCGATGAGCGTCATCGATGCGCTGGCCACGTCTTCGCTGTACAGCGCCCGCACGAGGCTGTCGTACAGCGTGGCGCCCGGGGGCAGCGACAGGCGAAAGTGCCGGCCCTTGTCGGCGTGCATGTGGGCGATCCGCACAGGCCCGCTAGGGCCGGGGTGAACCACGGTGCGTGCTCGTGGCAGGCCCGTCGTTTTCTCGATCATTTCTTTGTCTCCTTGGCGCGCGGCAGGGGTAGAGCCGGCGTCTGGCACAAAGTCTAGGATCGGACATCCATAGCAACAAATCTACAATTCAGATAGATCAATACAGGATTCAGATCGATGGAACTGCGCCACCTTCGCTGCCTGGTCGCCGTGGCAGAAGAGCTTCACTTCGGCCGCGCCGCGCAACGCCTGCACTTGTCGCAGCCCCCTGTGAGCCTGGCCATCAAGGAGCTGGAAGACGAACTGGGCGTGGCCCTGTTCGAGCGCACCTCGCGGCGCATTGCCATCACGCGCGCGGGCGAAGACGCGCTGCACGATGCGCGCGCCGTGCTCGCCGGCATGGAAACCATGCGCCGGCGCGCGCACGACGGCGCGGCCGGCATCATGGGCTCGATTGCGGTCGGCTTCATCAGCCTGCCCGCCTATTCGTTCCTGCCGCAGACGCTGCGCTGCTTCAACGAAGCGCATCCGCGCGCGCGGGTGGCGCTGCGCGAGGGCATCACCGAGCAGATCGTTGCCGACGTCGAGGCCGGCCACCTCGACGTGGGAATGGTGCTGCAGCCGTCCGACATGCCGGCCACGCTCGGCTCGCGGCTGGTGCAGAAAGACACGCTGATCCTTGCGCTGCCGGAGGCGCATCCGCTGGCCGGTGCCGGGCCGGTGGCGCTGGAAAAGTTCTCGGGCGAGCGCTTTCTGGGCTTCGAGCGCCATATCGGCCCGCAGATGTTCGACGCCATCGTCACCACCTGCATGCGCCGCGGCTTCAGCCCGCTGATGTTTCCGGCGCGGCAGATGAACACCATCGTGAGCCTGGTGTCGGGCGGCGTGGGCATTGCGCTGGTGCCGGCTTGCGTGAAGGCGCTGCACCGCGAAGGCGTGGTGTACCGCTCGCTGAAGGGCGAGAAGACCTACGTCGACACGCTGGTGGTGTGGCGCAAGTCGGACGAGTCGCCGTTGGTGAAGGCCTTGTTGGCGTTGCTGCCCGATGCAGCACCCAGGGCGGGAAGAAAAGCAGCGGTGGGCGGGGCGCTCGGCTGAGCGCCCGGCGGGCGGCTTTCAGTCCAGCATCGGCGTCAGGTCCGGATCGCCCTTGGCCATGGCGCGGCGGTACGCCGGCCGCTCGCCAATGCGCTGCAGGTAGGCACGAATGTTCGGCCACGGTGCCAGGTCGAGCGGCTGGAACAGCCGCATCGTGGTGAGCGAGAACACGCTCATGATGTCGGCCGCCGTGAACTCGTCGCCCGCCAGGTAGGTCGCTTCGCCCAGCCGTTTTTCCAGCAGCGTCAGCACCAGGTCGAGCCGGCCCTGCACGGCCTTGATCATCGGGTGGTCCGCCGCGAGCTTGGCGCGGCTCATCATCATCATTCGGCCCATCGACGGTTGCAGGTTGCCGTTGGCAAAGTGAAACCAGTACAGAAAGGCGGCGTAGTCCGCATGCTCCGGGCCGGGCTTCAGGCGGCCGCCGCCGTGCTTCACGATGATGTATTCGACGATGGCAGCCGACTCGGCCATCAGCAGATCGCCGTCTTCGATGACCGGCGCCGCGCCCAGCGGGTGCAGCGCCTTGAGCTCGGGCGGCGAGAGCACGGTGACCGCGTCGCGCGTGTGGTGCTGCAGTTCGTAAGGAATGTCCAGCTCTTCGCAGAGCCAGACGATGCGTTCGGATTGGGAATGGCCGAGGTGATGGATCTTGAGCATGGGGTGCGGGGGTGTAAAGGGTGTGGGGGAGTGGTTGCGGGTGTCGGGGTGCGCCGCCGGCCAATGCAGAAAGCACGCTGGCGCGGCGGCACGAGATGGTCGCACGTAACCCGCCGTCTTCCTGTCAGCCGATCAGCCTATCAGTCGCAAAGCCGACTCCCACGCCATCTGCGAATGCGCCAGCCCCTCTTCGCGGTTGAACTGCGCCGCCGTGCGCTCGCACACGGCCGCGGGCGGCAGGCTCAGCTTGCGCCCGCCGCTCAGCGCCTTCACCTGCGCCTGGCAGGCACGCTCCAGAAAGTAGATGTTCAGGAAGGCCTCGGCAATGGTGCGGCCCGCGGCCAGCAGGCCGTGGTTGCGCAGGATCATCACGCGGTGCGTGCCCAGGCTGTTCACCAGCCGCTCGCGCTCGTCCAGGTCCAGCGCAATGCCTTCGTAGTCGTGGTACGCCAGGTGGCCGTAGAACTTCAGCGCGTGCTGGCTGATCGGCAGCAGGCCTTCTTCCTGGCACGACACCGCAATGCCGTCGGCCGTGTGCGTGTGAATGACGCAGGCCAGGTCGTGCCGCGCCATGTGCACGGCCGAGTGAATGGTGAAGCCCGCCGCGTTCACGCGCTGTGACGCATCGGCCGCGTTCACGGCCTGGCCGCTCGGGTCGATCTTCACCAGGTCCTGCGGCTGCATCTCGTGGAACAACACGCCGTAGCGGTTGATGAGAAAGTGGTCGGGCGTGCCCGGCAACCGCGCGCTGATGTGCGTGTCGACCAGGTCCGTCATGCGGAAGTGGGCAATCAGGCGGTACAGCGCGGCCAGGTCGTGCCGCGTGCGGGCCTCGGCTTCGGCAATGGCTGCGGGGGAGAGTGTCTCTTCGGTGGTGGTCATGCGTGGGGTGCGGCTGCAAGGCCGGGTTGTTGCCGAATCAGCGCGGCCACCGCCAGGCTCTGCGCGTCGCCCTGGCGCTCCAGCGCGGCGATGACGCCGAGACGGTCGGCCACCGACTTGTCCTGGTTGAGCTTCATCTTTCCTTCGATGCGCGCAATGGGAATGTGCACCGCGGCAATGGCCTTCAGCCGCAGCGCGGTGTAGTCGGCCGGAACGCCCGGAAACGACCAGTCGCCGCCCAGCGGCGTGTCGTAGGTGGCCACGGTGCGTTGCAGCACCGCGTGAATGGCGTCGGTGTCTTCCACCACCTGGGGCGTGCCGTGCACGTGAATGGCGGTGTAGTTCCATGTCGGAAAGGTCAGGCGGTGCTCATACCAGCTCGGCGAGATGAAGGCGTGCGGCCCCTGGAAAATCACCAGTGCCGGCACGCCGGCCTTCAGGTCAAGAAACTGCGGATTGCCGCGCGCCAGGTGCGTGGTCAACAGGCCATGCGAGCCTTGCGGGGTGTCTTCGTCGACCAGAAAGGGCAGGTGCGTGGCGTTGAGCCCGTTCGCGCCGTGCGTCACTAGCGTGGCAAAGCTCCACTCGCGCATGCGCGCACGCAGCAGCACCTCGTCTTGCTCGGCATAGGCCGGTGGCGTGTACATGGGCGCGGTCCTCAGGCGTGGCGCTGCAGCCAGCCCACCGTGTCGTCGAAGGCCACGCCGGCCACGTCGGCCACCGACACCGCCTCCAGAAAGCTGTGCACCGTGCCCTTGTAGACCTTCGATTCCACATCCACGCCCTCTGCCTTCATCTTGGCGACCATGTCGATGTTGCCGTCGTACAGCGGGTCGCACTCGGTAATGACCAGAAAGGCCGGCGGAATGCCGTGCAGGTCGGCGTCCAGCAGGTTCATGCGCGGGTCGGTGTAGTCCTCCTTGCGCCCGAGGTAGTTCCGGTAGAACCACACCATCATGTGCAGGGAGAGGCCGTAGTCGCCCGCGCCGTAGCGCACCACCGAGTCCTGGTACAGGTCGGTGCTGAAGCCGGTGTAGTTGAGCACCATGCCGCGAATCGGGCTTTCGCCGATGTCGCGAAAGTGCAGGCAGGTGCCCAGCGACAGGTTGCCGCCGGCCGAGTCGCCGCCAATGAAGAGCTGCGCCGCGTCGATCTCCAGCGCACCCGCGTTGGCCTTCAGCCAGTTCACGGTGTCGATGCATTCCTCGATCGGTTGCGGAAACTTGGCCTCCGGCGCGCGGGTGTAGTTGATGCCCACCACCACGATGCCCGCGCGCTGCGCGTACTCGCGCATCACGCGGTCGTGCGTGTTCACGCTGAACAGCACGAAGCCGCCGCCGTGGATGTAGAAAAACGCGCCCGGCATGCGGCGCTCGCTCGGGTAGTACACGCGCACCATCACCTCGCCGTGGCGCGTGGGCACCTGGTGCTCTACGGTGCGCGCCATGCGCGGGCCGCCTTCGGTCCAGGGCGCGCGCACCTGCTCGGCAATGTCGCGGCCTTCGGCGATGGACACGGTGTCGCGGCGCGGAAACTTCGAGGCGTCGGCCGACATCTTCTGCACGAAGAGCTGCACCTGCGGGTCGAGCGGCGCGGGCTTGGCGCCCTGGGTCGATGCGGCGAATGCGGGGTCGAGTTGGGTCATGGTGTGCGTTGCCAGAGAAAATTGAA
The DNA here is from genome assembly GCF_046156345.1 of Variovorax sp. H27-G14. Classification (NCBI taxonomy): domain Bacteria; kingdom Pseudomonadati; phylum Pseudomonadota; class Betaproteobacteria; order Burkholderiales; family Comamonadaceae; genus Variovorax; species Variovorax sp. H27-G14. Next base: position 46,571 of record NZ_JAYLVN010000013.1, on the reverse strand, counting down.
AGAGAGGAACGGTGCCGCGCTCAGTAGCCGCGCGCCGTGTCCACCTGGTTGAAAAACGGCGCGCCCGCGCGCAGCTGCGCCACGTTGCGTGCGATCTGCGAGGCAACCACGTCGAAGGCCGCCATGGTCGCCATGTGCGGCGTGACCACCACGCCGCTCGCCTGCCAGAGCGGGTTTTCTGGCGGAAGCGGCTCCTGCTCGAACACGTCGATCACCGCGCCGCGCAACTGGCCGCTGTCCAGTGCGGCCAGCAGGTCGCTTTCGACCAGGTGCTCGCCGCGGCCGCAATGAATGAGCGCGCTGCCCTTGGGCATGGCCGCGAAGGTGCGCGCATTCAGAATGCCGCGCGTGTGCGGGGTGAGCGGCAGCAGGCACACCAGCACGTCGGTCTGCGCCAGGAAGGGCGCCAAGCCCGCCTCGCCGCTGAACACGGTCACGCCCGGCATGTCGCGCGCGGTGCGCGCCCAGCCGCTCACCGTGTAGCCCAGCTGCGGCAGGTACGAGGCGATGTGCCCGCCCAGCTCGCCCAGGCCCATCAGCCCCACGCGGCAGGAAGCCGCGGGCGTCTGCAGCGGGCGCTTCCATTGCTGCGTGCGCTGGCTGGCCATGGCCTGGTCGATCTTGCGGTGGAAATGCAGCACGCCCCACAGCACGAACTGCAGCATGCCGTCGGCCAGCAGCGGGTCGACCACGCGGCACACCGGCAGACCGCGCAGCTCTTGCTCGGCCACCACGTTGTCGACGCCGGCCGCAATGCTGTGCACCAGTTTCAGGTTGGGCATGCGCGCATACACGCCGGGCGGCGACTGCCAGCAGGCGGCCACCTCGGCCTGCAGGCAACGCGGGTCGGGCCAGGTGACGATGTCGAGCGTCGGGTCCGCGGCCAGCAGCAGCGGGCGCAGAAAGTCCATGTCGACGGAGCGGCTCAAGAGGGCGACGGTGGTCATGCGTTTGTCAGGGGTTGGCAAGAAGGTGCAGTGCCAGCGCTCGGTAAGCGGGCAAGGTGGTCGGGTCGAGTCCGGCGTTGCCGGCCTTGGGGTGGGAGGCGAAGCGCGCAATCGTCATCTCGGCCACGGGGTCGATGTACACGCCCTGGCCGTGAATGCCGCGCGCGCAGTACGCGCCGTGGGCGTTGTGCGTCACCCACCACATGTGGCGGTAGCTCCAGCCGGGCAGCAGCGCATAGCCCGCATGCGCGAAGTGCGCGGGGCTGCCGCCACGGCGAATGTCTTGCACCGCCGCCTCGGGCACGATCTGCCGGCCATTGAAGAAGCCGTTGCCGCGCATCACTTCGCCGAAGCGGGCCATGTCGCGCAGCGTGCCGTTGAAGGCACCGCCCGCGCCCGCCAGGCGCTTGCCGTCGACGCCAAAGTACGCGTCGTGCTCCGCGCCCATCGGCTGCCACAGGCGCTGCGCCACCAGCTGCTGCAGTGTCTGCCCGGTCACGTTGCACAGGATCCATGCCAGCACCTCGGTGTTGACGGTCTTGTAGGCAAAGGCTTCGCCGTGCCAGTTGTTGCGCTGCACGGTGCACAGGAACGCGCGAATGCCGCAGGGGTCGATCACGCCGGGCTCGCGCGGCAGTTGCCCTGCTGCGCGCAGGTAAGACCACACCTCGGCGCCGGGGCGCGTGTAGTCCTCGTCGTATTCGAGCGCGGTCGTCATGTCCATGGTCTGGCGCACCGTGGCGTTGCCCCAGGCGCTGGCCTCCAGCGCGGGCACGTAGGCGGTCACCAGCGCGTCGGGGTCGATGCGCCCGGCCACCATCTCGGCCGCGGCCAGCGTGCCGACCAGCGACTTGGTGACCGACATGCACACATGTGGCGTGTGCGGCTGCAACGGCCCGTCGTAGTGTTCGTAGACGATGCGGCCCTTGTGCAGCACCACGATGCCGTCGGTGTGGTTGGCCGCGAGCGACTGGCGCCAGCGCATGGGCGCAGCGCCGCCCAGGGGCGTGAACGTCAGGTCGTCGATGTCGTCGCGCAGCGCGTAGGCCAGCGTGCTCACCGGCCCTTCACCGCGCCACACCTGCGTGGTCGGCACGCTCTCGCGCAATGCGCTGAAGCGTTCGCGCACCCGGGGCGCGGACCACGCCAGCGGATCTTCCGACAGGCGAGGCGCGCCCATGCGCCAGCCCAGTTCCACGGAGTCCGTCATGCCGCGAGCTTGTGTTCGAAGTAGTCCAGGCCCGGCATGGCGCTGAGCAACTGGCGCGTGTACTCATGCTGCGGTGCGCTGAACAGCTGCCCCGGCGCGCCGCGCTCCACGATCTGCCCCTTGCGCATCACCACCACCGAGTTGGAAATTTCTGCGGCCACGCGCAGGTCGTGCGTGATGAACATCATCGTCAGGCCCAGCTCCGCCTTCAGCTCGGCCAGCAGCGCGAGCACCTGCGCCTGAATCGACACGTCCAGCGCGGACACGGCCTCGTCGGCAATCAGCAGGCGCGGCTTGAGCGCCAGCGCGCGCGCAATCGAAATGCGCTGGCGCTGCCCGCCCGAGAACTCGTGCGGAAAGCGGTTGACGGCCGAGGCGCCCAGCCCCACGCGATCGAGCAGCGCGGCGGCAATCTTCAGTGCCTCGGCACGCGGCGTGCCGAAGATCATCGGGCCGCGCGCAATGGCATCGCCCACTTTCTGGCGCGGGTTGAGCGAGGCGAACGGGTCCTGAAAAATGATCTGCACCTGCCGGCGGTACGCACGCAGCGCCGTTGCGTCTTGCGTGAGCACCGGCTGGCCCGCGAAGGTGATGGCGCCGCTGTCGGGCTCGATGAGCCGCATCACCATGCGCCCGAGCGTCGATTTGCCCGAGCCCGATTCGCCCACCACGGACACGGTTTCGCCTTCCTCGATGGACAGGTCGATGCCGTCGGCCGCCACCACCGTGCGCGGCGGCGCGAACAAGCCGGACTTGGACACGAAGGTCTTGCGCAGTTGTTCGATCTTGAGCAGTGGCTCGGCCCGGCTGGCACTCAGTGGTGTGCTGCGCGCATGCCGCCCCGGCACAGCGTCGATGAGCGCGCGCGTGTACGCATGCTGCGGGTTGCGCAGCACCTCGTCGCGCGTGCCTTGCTCCACCACGCAGCCGTGGCGCATCACCACCACGCGGTCGGCAATGTCCGCGACCACGCCGAAGTCGTGCGTGATGAACAGAACGCCCATGCGGCGCTCGGCCTGCAGCGACTGGATCAAATCGAGAATCTGGCGCTGCGTGGTCACGTCCAGCGCGGTGGTCGGTTCGTCGGCCAGCAGCAGGCGCGGGTTGTTCAGCAGCGCCATGGCAATCATCACGCGCTGGCGCTGCCCGCCCGACAGTTGAAACGGGTAGCTGCGCACGATCTGCCGGGGTGCCGGCAGGCCCACGGCTTCGATGATTGCAAGGCAACGCTCTTCGACGGCCGCGCCCGACAGGCCCGCCGTGTTGTGCAGCAGCAGCGCCTCGGCCACCTGCGCACCGATGCGCTGCAGCGGGTTGAGCGCGCTCATCGGCTCCTGGAACACCATGGCAATGCGCTCGCCACGCAGCTTGCGCATGCTGGCCGCGTCGAGCTGTGCGAGGTCGGTGCCTTCGAGCAGCACGCGGCTCTTGGCGTCGAGCTTCACGCGCGGCGGCAGCAGGCCCAGGATGGCATGCGCCGTCATCGACTTGCCCGAACCTGACTCGCCGACCAGGCAGACGATTTCGTTTTCGGCAATGTCCAGCGAGAGCTTTTCGACGGCGTAGCTGCGGTCGCCCGAGCTGGGCAGCACGATCGACAGGTCGCGAATCGACAGCAGCGGGGCGGCGGCCGAGGCAGGCGGTGTGGTCGGCGTTGTGGAGGGCGGCATCGTGGTCATTGGCGCGAGATCCGTGGGTTGAGCACGTCGTTCAGGCCTTCGCCCACAAGGTTGATGGCCAGCACCGTCAGCAGGATGGCCAGGCCGGGAAAAAAGCTCATCCACCAGGCCTGGCGCAGCATGGTGCGCGCCGCGCCAATCATGAAACCCCAGCTCATGAGGTTGGGGTCGCCCAGGCCCATGAAGCTCAGCGCGCTTTCGATCAGGATGGCGCTGGCGATGCTCAGCGAGCCCGCCACGATGATCGGCGACAGCGCGTTCGGCAGGATGTAGCGCACGATCAGCGAGAACGGCGACTCCCCCTGGCAGCGCGCCGCCTGCACGAACTCGCGCTCCTTCAGGCTCAGGAACTCGCCGCGCGTGAGGCGCGCCACCTGCGGCCAGCTGACCAGTGCAATGGCCACCACCACCGTGCGAATCGACGGCTCCAGAATGGCCACCAGCAAGATGCACAGCATGAACGCCGGAATGGTCTGGAACAGTTCGGTGAAGCGCATCAGCGCCTCGCCGATGCGCCCGCCCAGGTAGCCCGACAGGGCACCCACCACAATGCCGATGATCAATGCCACCAGCGTGGATGTGAGCCCGATCATCAGCGACACGCGCGTGCCGTGCGCAATGCCCGAGGCAATGTCGCGCCCCAGGCTGTCGCTGCCCAGCAGCATGCCGTCGGTGCCGGGCGGCGTGAAGGGCGCCGCAATGGTGTCCCACGGGTCGCCCGGAAAGAACAGCGGCGCGGTCACGGCCAGCGCAATCACCGCCAGCAAGATCACCAGCCCGAGCATGCCGCTCGGGTGGCGCAGAAAAGAACGAAGAGTGGCTTTCATAAGGGGTTCAGGCGGCCTTGATGCGGGGGTCTATCACGCGGTACAACAAATCGGTGAGCCAGTTGAAGGCAATCACCAGCACCGACAGCACCAGAAAAATGCCCAGCATCACCTGGTAGTCGCGCTGCAGCACCGCGTCGTACGTGAGGCGGCCCAGGCCGGGCCAGGCGAACACCGTCTCGATGACCACCGAGCCGCCGATCAGCGTGCCGGCCTGCACGCCGGCCATGGTCACCACCGGCAGCAGCGCGTTGCGCAGCATGTGGCGCCACAGAATGCGGCTGTCGGAGGCGCCCTTGGCGCGCGCCGTCTTCACGTAGTCCTGGTGGCTCACCTCGATGATGGAAGAGCGCATGAGCCGTGCATAGATCGCCAGGTACAGCATGCCCAGCGTGAAGGCGGGCAGCACCAGGTGCTTGAGCTTGTCGAGCACCGCGGCGCCGGCGCTCATCGGCACGCCGATGGTCTCGTAGCCGAAGGCCGGCAGCCAGCCCAGCTGCACCGAGAACAGCAGCACCAGCATCAGCCCGAGCCAGAACACCGGCGTGGCGTAGATCACCAACGCCAGCAGGCTGATGAAGGTGTCCGACAGCTTGCCCGCGCGCACGCCCGCCAGCGCCCCCAGCACCACGCCGCCCACCAGCGATATGGCGAATGCAGACAGCGTGAGCAGCAGCGTGGCCGGCAGCCGCTCGGCAATGGCGCTGGCCACCGTGCGCTGCTGGCGGTACGAGTAGCCCAGGTCGAGCGTGATCACCTTGCCCAGGTAGGTCGCAAGCTGCGTGGTCACGGGTTTGTCGAGCCCGTAGTCCTTGCGCACGCGGGCCAGAAAGGCCTCGTCGGTCGCACCCGACTGCCCGGCAATGACCAGCGCCGGGTCGCCCGGCGCGGCGCGCACCAGCATGAAGTTGAAGATGGCGATGAGCAGCACCACCACCACCATCTTGAGCAGCCGCGCCGCCAAGGCACCCAAGGTGCCCAAAGCGCCCGCAGCGCCGACCCCACTCACCCCGCCAAGCCATTGCAGTTTCATGGACGCGTCAGGCCTTGAACGACACGGTGTCGAAACTCTCGTGAATGCCGATGGCCGTGGTCACCAGGTTCTCGATGCGCTTGTCGTAGATGGTGGGAAATTCCATTTCCACCAGCCATGCGATGGGCACGTCTTCGACGATGAGCTTTTGCATCTGGCTGTACAGCGCGCCGCGCTTGGCCTCGTCGATTTCCACCGCGGCCTCTTCCGCGATGCGGTCGACCTCGGGGTTCGAATAGCCCACCGTGTTGGTGAACAGGATCTTGCGGATGTTCGATGTCACGTAGTTGCGCGTGACACCCAGCGCCGGGTCGCCGAACTGGTAGAGCCACGACAGGTTCATGTCGTAGTCCCAGTTGCTGATGCGCTGCGTGTAGCTGCCGGGGTCGGTCGACTCCAGCGTCACGGCAATGCCCACCTTGGCCAGCGACTGGCGGATGTACTCGCAGGTGCGCTGCACCATCTCGCCGTAGGGCGACACGGGCAGTTTCACGCGGGCGCGCACGCCCTTGTCGTCGGGCTTCAGGCCCATCTCGTCGAGCAGCGCCTTGGCCTTGTCGATGGAGTAGTCGTACTTGCGCACGTTGGGCTCGTAGAACTTGGTCTTGGAGTTGACCGGCCCCGTGGCCACCTTGCCGAAACCGTAGAGGATTTTGTCCTTGATGAAGTTGCGATCGATGGCGTGCATCACCGCCTGGCGAAAGCGCTTGTCGTTCAGCGGCGCGGTGCGGTTGTTGATCTCCAGCCACATGATGGGCGCGAAGTATTCGTAGCCCTTGGTCGTGACCGCCAGGTTCGACTTCTTGCCCAGCCGCTGCGCGTCGAACAGCTCCAGGTCGGTCCACTGCGTGAGCTGCACCGTGCCGTTTTCCAGCGCCAGCGCGCGCGAGGCACCGTCGGGCACCACGCGGTAGATGATGGCGTCCAGATGGGGCAGGCCGGGCTTGAAGTAGGCCTCGTTGCGCACCAGGTGAATGTGCGAGCCGCGCACCCATTCCTTCAGCTTGAACGGGCCCGAGCCAATGGGCGCCAGGTTGGCGGGGTTCTTGGTGACGTCTGTGCCCGCGTACACATGCTTGGGCATCACCGGCAGGTTGGAGATGTCGAAGGCGCCAATGAAGGGCGCGAACGGCTGCTGCAGTTTGAACACCACCGTGAATGCATCCGGCGCGGTGATCGACTCGCAGCGCCCGAACAGCGCCTTGGCGCGCGGGTGCGTGATCGGCAGAAAGTCTTTCACCGTGTAGAGCACGTCCTCGGAGGTCAGCGGCTTGCCGTCGTGCCACTTCACGTTGCGCTCCAGGTTGAAGGTGTAGGTCTTGCCGTCGGGCGAAATGGTCCAGCTCTTGGCCAGGCTGGGCAGCGGCTTCAGGTTGACGTCGTAAGTCAGCAAGCTCAGAAAGATCTTGCCCGCCACCATCTGCGTGGGCGTGAGCTGGCTGATGGCAAGGTTCAGGATCGGCGGCTCCGGTTGCACGATCGAGTTGAGCGTGCCGCCGCGCGTCTGCCCGTGGGCGCGGGTGATGCCGAGGTTGAGCTCGAGCATGCCCATGGCGCCGGCGCCCATCAGGAACTTGTTGAAGTCGCGTTTGTGCATGAAGGTCCTCGAAGGATGGTTTGAATTCAGGGGGTGGCGGGCCGCAGCGCGGTGCGCACCGATCGCGAAATTCAGTTTAGGGACGGGCCCTGCGCGTGTTTGCAGGGATCGAGCCGAGTTCTGTTCCGCGTGGGCCATCCGGCCCGTGCGTTGCGGTGCGCGGGCCAGTGGCATATGTCTTGCATGGCGTCTTGTCCCGCCATCGGGCAAGCCCGATGGTCAACGCCATCGGACGGGGCCAATATCCGAGCCTCCCCCAGCCGGACAGGAACCGCATGATTCGCCCCAACACCTTCGAGGCCTACCAGGTCATTCCGCGGCCGGTATCGATGATCGTGGTCGAGCACGACCCCGAGCCCTCGCTGATCGTGCCCTCGCATTCGCACCCGCGGGCGCAACTCGCCTATGCGGTGAAAGGCACCTTCACGCTGCACACCCCCACCGGCGCGTGGCTGGTGCCGCCCAACCGCGCCGTGTGGGTGCCGGGCGGCGTGGTGCACGAGATGCACGCACGCGGGCAGGCCGTGTCCAACCGCTCGCTGTACATCCAGGCCGATGCCTCACCCAACCTGCCCACCGAGTGCTGCGTGATCGAGGTGTCGCCGCTGATGCGGCAACTGGTGATCGACGCCATCGGCATTCCGCTGCTGTACGACGAGGCGGGGCGAGACGGTCGGGTGATGCGGCTCATCCTCGACGAGATCTGCGCGGCGCCCAAGGTGCCGCTGCACGTGCCGATGCCGCAAGACCCGAGGCTGCTGCGCATCTGCCGCGCGCTGCTGGACGACCCGGGCAACGATGGCGATCTGGAGTACTGGGCACGCCACGGCGCGCTGGGCAGGCGCACGCTCACGCGGCTGTTCCGTGACGAGACCGGCATCACGTTCACGATGTGGCGGCAGCAGCTGCGGCTGATGGAAGCGCTGCGCCGGCTGGCGATGGACACGCCGGTGACCACCGTGGCGATGGACCTGGGCTATGAAAGCCCAAGTGCGTTCACGGCGAGGTTCCGGCGGGTGATGGGCAAGACGCCCAAGCATTACCTGGGGCGGTGCGATTCGGACATGGGGTGAAGCTGGGGTGAGGTGAGAGCCCTCGCTGGACGCTAGAGCCCCGCGCCCACGCCCCCCGTGAGCGCCTGCGCCTGCACCTTCCTGCGCAGCATGTGCATGCGCAGCGCCACATGCAGTTCAAGCGAGCGTCCGCCCACACGCCAGTTTTTCAGCAGGCCGTCGACCGACTCCAGCCGCTGGCGCAAGGTGTTCACATGGATCTGCAGCGCGTCGGCGGTGGCCTTCGCGTTCTGCGCATGCTCCAGGTAGGCCAGCAGCGTGCCGGCCAGGTCGGTGCCGCGGCGCTGGTCGTGCTGCACCAGCTCCCCCACGGTCGCCTCGATGAAGCCGGCGACGTCTGCCGCGCGGCGCTGCTCGAACAGCAGTGAATACATCGACAGCGTGGCCTCGGGCAGCAGCTCGTGCGAGCGACCCAGCGCACGCATGATGTCGATGCCGCGCTTGAGCGCGCGAAAGCAGCCGGGCAGCCCGTCGACCTGCGACTGCGTGCCCGACGTCACGCCCACCGCGCTCAGGCGCGCGTCGGGCAGCAGCGTGGCCTGCAGCGCCGACTGCAGCGGCTCGAACGCGGCCTCGGGGCAGATGGCCACGATGAAGCCCTCGCATTCCTCTAGCAGCGTGCCGCGCGCCACGGCCGGGCGCATGCGGCGCAGCGCGTATTCGATGTGCCGGTCTTCCACGCTGAGCACCGCCATGCGCAGCGGCAACCCCAGGTCCAGGCCCAGCGGCTGGGTACGCAGCTGCAGCGCGGCCGGCGATTCCTGTTGCCAGCTCACCAGCGCGCGGATTGCCGCGGCCGACTCGCCGCTCACCACCAGCTCGCTGCGCTCCTGCGACAGCAGCACCACGCCCGCGACCAGCGCGCCGCGCTCGAAGGTGCGGATCTCGGTGGCGCTCATCGCGCGGTCCGACAGCATCACCATCGCGCCCAGCAGCCGGTCGGCGCCCATCAGCGCTGCCACGCGCAGATGAAGGTGCGGGTCGGGCCCGCCGCCGTGGCCTTCGACCGCATGCGAACGGCCTGAGCGCCGGCCCTCGGTGAGCGCGCTGTGCATCAGGTCTTGCACCGGCGTGAGGCCCAGCAGCTCGGCCAACCCGCTGGCCAGGTGCGCGGGCGCCAGCGTCGCGTGCTGGGTCGGCTGCTCGGCCTCGTCGAGCAGCGCGATGTGAACCCCCAGCATCGACGCCACCATGTTGAGGATGTCGACCACGCTGCAGCCGCGCGCGACCAGCCGCGTCATCTGCTCGTGCGCCTCGGCCGCGGTCTGAATCTCCTCGGCCTGGCGGTGCAGCGAGGCGTTGGCATCGCTGGCGCGCTGCAGCGCCACCTGTGCCTCCTGGAACAGGCGCGCGTTCTCGATGGCCACCGCGGCCTGCGCGGCCAGCGTCGACAGCATCGCGACCTCCCACGGCGCATGGCGGCGCGGCTGCCGGTCGCAGATGCACAGCACGCCGATGCAGTGGTTGCCCACCATGAGCGGCGCGCCCAAGAGCGACTGCACGCCCTCGTCCTTGATGGCCAGGTCGATGCCCTGCTCGTGCGCAAAGCCGTGGTCGGTCAGGTAGTCGCTGCTGTGGTACGGCGTCTTGTGCTTGAGCACGTGGCCGCAGATGCCGTGGTCCAGCGGCACGCGCACGTTCTTGAAGCGCTCCGAAATCGCGCCCTCGGTCGCGCGAATGTAGAAGTCGTTGCGCAGGCGGTCGAAGTTGGTGAGGTAGCCGATGTCGGCCGAAAAAATCTGCCGCGCGCGGCGCACGATGGCCTGCAGCACCAGTTCGAGGTCGCGGATCGACGTGAGGTCTTGCGCGCTCTCCAGCACCACCAGCAGGCCGCGCTCGCGCCGCTGCTGCAGCGCCTGCTGCTCGCAGACCGCCACCGCCGCGCGGATGCTGCCGGCCAGCAGCGAGCGCTGGGCCGGGTCGCGCACCGTGGCCTGCACGCGCGCCAGCATGTCGTCGAACTCGCGCGCGCTGGCGTTGCGCTGAAGCATGGCGAGCAGCTCCGACTGCAGCTCCGCGGGCACCAGCGCCGCGGTTTCAGCTTCGTGCGCGCCCATGGCCGCGCCGCCTTGGCGCGCGACCGATTCCGATGTTGTCAAAGACCTCTCCCGGTGTGTGCCCCTGCGGGCATCAAAGCTCAGTGCAAACCCTGACGCGAACCGCACTGCGGTGCGGCCGATGTGCGAACTGCCCATAAGGCAGCTGATCTGGTGTGTGGATGCGCCATAGGAGATCGCGGTTGCGATCGACATGATTCATGCACTCGCACATTAACAGTGAGAGACCACAGGAGACAACCCAGTGAAATCGCTTGCCACACTCATGGCGTGGGGAACGGCCGTGTTCGCCCTGGCCACGGCCGCCATTGCCCAGCCTCAACCGCAGCCTCAAGCTCAGCGCCCCGCTGAAATAAAGCTCGGCATCAGCACCTTCATGACCGGCCCGGCCTCGGTGCTCGGCGCGCCCGCCAAGGTGGCGGCCGATATGTGGATCGAAGACTTCAACGCCGCGGGCGGCATCAGCGGCACCAAGCTCAGCCCCACCTGGATCGACGAAGGGCAGGGCGCCGACAAGTTCCTCTCCGAGTACCGCCGGCTGGCGCAGGAGCCCGGAGAAAAGCTGATGCTGTCGGCCATCTCCAGCGGCTACTGCAATGCGCTGGCGCCGGTGGCCGAAGACCTCAAGGTCATCAACATTCTGTGGGAGTGCTCGACCGAGAAGGTGCTCGAAGAGCGCCGCTACAAGTACGTGTTTCGCACCGGTCCCAACGGCACCATGGAGATGGTGGCGGCCGTGCTGCACCTGCTCAAGACCAGGCCCGACTTCAAGACCCTTGCGGTGGTCAACCAGGACTACGCGTGGGGCCGCGACTCGTGGGAAATTTTTCGCAACACGCTGCTCGCGCTCAAGCCCGACGTGAAGATCGTGGCCGAGCTGTTCCCCAAGTTCGGCGCGTCCGACTTCTCGAGCGAGGTCACGCGGCTGCAGGCGCTGCGGCCCGACGTGGTGCTGTCCACCGCCTGGGGCGGCGACCTCGACACCTTTCTGCGCCAGGCCTCGCAACGCGGCCTGCTCAAGTCGTCGCAGTTCGTGCTGCCGCTGGCCGACTCGTCGCTCGAGCGGCTCGGCGACGCGGTGCCGCCGGGCGTGATCGTGGGCTTCGTCGGCGACGGCTACTTTGCCGACCCGGAGTTTGCCAACGACCCCGAGGCGCGCGCCTTCGTGCAGAAGTTCAAGCAGCGCACCGGTGCCTACCCCAACTTCGCCGTGTATCACATGGTGCAGGCGCTGAAGGCGGCCACCGGTGCCTACAAGCAGGCGCTTGCCGACAACAAGGGCCAGTGGCCGAGCACCGACCAGCTCGCGGCCACCTTGCGCAAGCTGGAGTACCGCGGCCTGTCGCGCCCGATCAAGCTGCGCGAGGACGGCCAGGCATTGCAGGGCCAGCTCTACGGCGTGACCGCCAAGGACGCGTCGCAGCCCTTCCCGGTGGCGCGTCAGCTCTCGTTCTATCCGGCCGACATCCTCACGCCGCCCGTGGGCCAGAAGTCCGCCGAGTGGGTGAAGACGCTCAAGCCCGCGCTGCTGAAGAGCCCGCAGATCCGGCGCGTGGGCGACTGATGCAGTCGACGCGACCGACCTCACTCACATCACCGACTTCAGCCACATCAACGACATCAAGGACAAGAGGCGCCCACCGTTCATGGACCTGAACCTTCTTTTGCTTGCCACCGTCGACGGCCTGTCCTACGCCGGCTTGCTGTTTCTCATCTCGCTGGGCCTCACGTTGATCTGCGGCGTCTTCGGCGTGATCAACGTGGCGCACGGCAGCCTGTATGCCTTCGGTGGCTACAGCGCGGCCAGCCTGCTGGCCTGGCTGCTGCCGCACACCTCGTCCACATGGGCGCTGGTGGGCTCGCTGTTCGTCGCCGCGGCGGTGGTCGGTGGCTCTTTGGGCGCCTTGCTGGAGCGTGGCCTGCTGCGCCACTTTCAGGACCGCGACCCGGTGCTGCAGTTGCTTGTGACGTTCGCGGCCTTCATGGTGCTGGAAGACGTGCAGCGCATGGTGTGGGGCGCCACGCCCGTCAGCGCGGGCGACTTGGCCACGCGGCTCGGCACCACCGAGCTGCTGGGCGTCACCTTCCTGAACTACCAGCTGCTGTTCATTCCCGGCGTGGCGCTGGTGGCCTACGCGGGCCTGCAGTTTCTGTTGCGCCATTCGACGGCGGGGCGGCAGATTGTGGCGGTCATTCACCACCGCGAAGTGGCGACCGCACTGGGCATTCACGCAGCGCGTGTCGGCACGCTGACCTTCGCGCTGGCCGGTGCGCTGGGCGCGCTGGGTGGGGCGCTGTCGGTGCCCATGACGTCGTTCGTGCCCGGGCTTGGCGCCGAGATGATCGTGACCTCTTTCGCCGTCATCGCCACCGCCGGGCTGGGGCAGATCACCGGCGCGCTGGTGGCTGCCGTGCTGATCGGCATGGCGCGTTCGCTGGCGGTGTACACGCTGCCCGAGCTCGAAGTCGTCATGCCCTACCTGATGATGGTGGCGGTGCTTTTGGTGCGCCCACACGGGCTCTTCACCGTCACCGTGGCGCGGAGGATCTGATGCGCAAACCGACCTCTCTCGCGGTGGGCGCGCTCGTGGTGCTGGTGGTGCTGGTGTTGCTGGGTACTGGCTGGGCCATGCCCTCGTCGCGCATGCCGCTCATCACCTTGCTGTGCTTCGGCCTGGCCGCGCTGGGCCTCACGGTGCTCATGCGCGCGGGCCAGGTGTCGTTCGGCCACGCCATGTACGCGGCCATCGGCGGCTATGCCACCGCGTTCAGCGTGCGGGCGTTCCCCGGCATCGACGGCGTGGTCGCGGTTGCCGCGGGCGTGCTCGCCAGCCTGGTGTGCGGTGCGTTGATGGCGGCCTTTGTGTCGCGCTACCGCGGCATCTTCTTCGGCATGCTGAACCTCGGCCTGTCGATGGTGCTGTTCTCGCTGGCCGGCAAGCTCTATGCATGGACCGGCGGCACCGACGGCCTGCGCTTCGAGCGGCCCACGCTGCTGGGCATGGCGCTGGAGCGCGGCCAGTTCGAGCTGGGCGTGCTGGTGCTCGTGCTGTCGCTGGCCGTGGCCGTCACCTGGGCGGTGCAGCGGTACTTCGACTCTTCCTCAGGCCAGGTGATGGTGGCGCTGCGCACCAACGAAACCCGGCTGGAGTACATCGGCCTGTCGGCCCGCATGGTGCTGGCCGAGGGCTACGTGCTGTCGGCCGGACTGGTCGGCCTTGCCGGCGCGCTGCTCGCACTGGTGCAGAGCCTGGTGACCCCGGAGAGCGGCTACTGGATTCGCTCGGGCGAGTACGTGTTCATCGCCATCCTGGGCGGCTCGGGCCATGCGGTGGGGGCCTTTCTTGGCGCGGCCGTGTTCGAGCTCATCAAGCTCGCCGCGGCCGCCTACTTCACCAACGCCTGGCAGATTCTGCTGGGCACCACGCTGATCGTGGTGATCTTCTTTGCGCCGCAGGGCATCGTCGGCTGGCGCCGGCGTGCACCGCGCACGCAGCGGCCGCAGGAGGCGCCATGACCGCATCGACGACCCAACAGAAGCAGGGCGAGCTGCTGCGCACCGAAGGCCTGACGCTGCGCTTCGGCGGCATCACCGCCGCCGACGGCATCGACTTTTCGCTGGCGCGCGGCGAGCACCTGGCGGTGATCGGCGCCAACGGCGCGGGCAAGACCACCTTCATCAACATCTGCACCGGCTACATCAAGCCCGACAGCGGCCGCGTGCTGTTCGAGGGCCAGGACATCACCCGCCAGGGGCCGCGGCAGATCGCGCGCCTGGGTGTGGGCCGCTCGTTCCAGTTGCCGCAGCTTTTTCTGGACCACACGGTGCGCCAGTGCCTGGAGCTGGCCTCCGTGAGCCGGCAGGGGCGCCTGTCGCGCTGGACTTCGCTCTCTCGCGCGGCCGACCAGCGCGCGGTGAGCGAGATGCTGGAGCTGGTCGAGCTTGGCGCGCATGCCGACACGCCCACCACCGTGCTGCCGGAAGGCCGCCGCAAGCTGCTGGACGTGGGCATTGCGCTGATGCTGGAGCCCAAGCTGGTGATCATGGACGAACCCACCAGCGGCGTGTCTTCGCAGGACAAGCACGGCGTGATGCAGACGCTGATGCACGCCCTGCGGCAGCGCCAGGTCACGAGCTGGTTCGTGGAGCACGACGTGGAAATCGTGCGCCGCTACGCCACGCGGGTGGCCGCGTGGATCGACGGGCGCATTGCCGCCGACGGCACGCCGGCGCAGGTGTTCGCCGACGCGCTGGTGCGCCGCGACGTGCTGGGAGAACGCTGATGCTGCGCATGGAATCCGTCCATATCGACCTGGCGGGGCACTCGGTGCTGCGCGGTGTCGCGCTGGAACTCGCGCCGGGCCAGACGGTGGCCGTGGTCGGGCGTAACGGCGCGGGCAAGACCACGCTGCTGCGCGCGCTCATGGGGCTGGTTGCGCCGCGTTCGGGCAGGCTGCTGCTCGACGGCGAAGACATCACGCGCAGCCCCGCTTCGCACCGCGCCGCGGCCGGCTTCGGCTACGCGCCGGAAGACCGCGTGATCTTTCCCACGCTGAGCGTCGCGCAGAACATCACCTTGCCATGCGAGGTGCTGCGGCTGCCGCGCCACGAGATCCAGCGGCGCATCGACGCCGTGCTGGCCAGCGTGCCGCAGCTGGAGCCGATGCTCGGGCGTTCGGGCGCGGCACTGTCCGGTGGGCAGGGAAAGATCGTTGCGCTTGCGCGCGCCCTGATGGTGGGCGTGCGCTTCGTGCTGCTCGACGAACCCTTTCAGGGCCTGGCGCCCGCCTTGGCGCGCCAGTACGGCGATGCGCTGCGCGCCCTGCGGGTGTCGCATCCGCAGCTGTGCGTGGTGGTGACCGAATCGAACGCGGCGCTGCTCGACGCGGTGCACAGCCGCACCCTGTACATCGAACGCGGCGCCGTCTCCGAGACGGCATGCGACGCCGTCTCTCAGATGGCGTGCGGCCCCGCCTGAACCCTCGACATGTATCCCCACGGAGAACACACAAGTGAGTACTGAACCAATGCAGCTTCCGCTCGGCGAGGGACCGCTGCGCGGCATGGTCGTGATCGACGTCACCCGCGTGGTGGCCGGGCCTTACTGCACCATGATGCTGGCCGACCTGGGCGCCACCGTCATCAAGGTCGAGAACCCGGCCGAGCCCGACTACGTGCGCACCTTTCCGCCCTTCGTGCAGGGCCACACCGGCAAGGCCAGCGCCTTCTTCGCGCAGTACAACCGCCACAAGCTGGGCGTGAGCCTGGACCTGAAGTCGGAGCAGGGCCGCGCGCTGCTGCGCGAGCTGGTGAGCAAGGCCGACCTGCTGGTGGAAAACTTTCGCCCCGGCACCATGGAGCGCATGGGGCTGGGCTACGAGGCGCTGAAGCCGTGCAACCCGCGGCTGGTGTACGTGTCGATCAGCGGCTTTGGGCAGACCGGGCCCAACTCGCGCCGGCCGGCCTACGACAACAGTGCGCAGGCCACCGGCGGCCTGTGGTCGCTCAACGGCGAGAAGGGTGCCGCGCCGTTGCGCGTGGGCACCATCATCGGGGACCTGTCGGCCTCGTTCTATGCGGCCATTGCGGGGCTGTCGGCGGTGATCCATGCGCGGCAGACCGGCGAGGGCCAGTGGGTCGATGTGGCCCAGCAGGACGCGGTGGTCACGCTGACCGAGCACGCCATCGTCAACTACACGGTCGACGGCGTGGTGGGCGAGCCGCTGGGCAACGACCACCCCTTCGTACGGCCCTACGGCCAGTACGCCTGCAAGGACGGCTTCGTCTTCTTCGGCGCCTACACCGACAAGTTCTGGCGCGAGGCGTGCCGCATCTTCGGCGAGCCGGCGCTGGTCGACGACGCCGAGATCGACACCATGGAAAAGCGCTTCGACCCCGACACCTACACGCGCCGGGTGCAGCCCATCGTGCAGGCCTGGTGCGCGCGGCACACCAAGGCCGAGCTGGAGGCCATGGCCGGCGACACCATTCCTATGACCCCGATCAAGACCATTGCCGAGGTGGTGGCCGACCCGCACCTGGCGGCGCGCGACATGTTCGTGCCCACGCAGGTGGACGGCGTGCAGGTGCAGGCCTTCGGCAGCCCGATGAAGCTGTCGGCAACGCCGGCGCACGCGGTCGGCAGCGCGCCCGGGTTCGGCGAGCACAACGAGATCGTGCTCAAGGGCTGGCTGGGCATGGACGCGGCCGACTACGACCGCTATGTGGCCGAGGGGGTGATCTGATGGGCATTTCCTACGCGGTGGACGACCAAGGCATTGCGCACGTGCGCTTCGACCGCCCCGACAAACTCAACGCGCTCACGCTGGCCATGTACGACGAGCTTGCGCAGGCCTTCGTGCGCGCGAACGACGACCCGAAGGTGCGCGTGGTGCTGCTGGGCGGCAACGGCGAGCGCGCGTTTTGCGTTGGCGCCGACCTGGGCGAATCGATTCCGGCGCTGGCCGAGGGCCGCTTCGACATTTCGGAATGGGACGGCGCCCACATCAAGCAGCCGGGTTTCTACAAACCGGTGGTGGCCGCGATCAACGGGCTGTGCATGGGCGGGGGCTTCGAGATCATGCTGGCCGCCGACATTCGCGTGGCTTCGGAGACGTCGGTGTTCGCATTGCCCGAAGCCTCTCTGGGCTTCACGCCGGCCGGCGGCACGCTGGTGCGGCTGGTGCGGCAGATTCCGTATGCGCTGGCGATGGAGCTGATGCTCACGGCCGAACGCTTTCCCGCGCGCCGCCTCGCGGAAATGGGCTTGCTGAACCGCGTGGTGCCGCCCGACCAGCTGGAGGCCGTGGCGCTGGACTTTGCGCGCGGCATCGCAAAGAAGGGGCGCGTGGCCGTGGCGGTCATCAAGGAGGCGGCGCTCACGCTCGCACACCTGCCGTTCGACGAAGCCTTTCGCCGCGAGGCCGTGCTCGGCCAGCGCGCCTTCACCAGCGAAGAGGCGCGCGAAGGCCTGCGCCGCTTTTTGTCGCGCGATCGGTCCGCGGCGCGCTGAACGCGCCTTCCACGGATTCGCCCGCTCACCCATTCACTCGATCACTCGATCGCTCGATCGCTCGTTCATTCATCGATTCAGGACAGCCCATGGTTCAAGACTCCCGCCTCCCCAACTTTCGCGCGCTCACGCCGGCCCAGCGCCTCGACCACATCGCCACGGTGACGGGCCTCACGCCTGAAGAGGTCGCGCTGCTGAAGGCGCCCGGCGCGCTGCCGCTGGCGCGTGCCGACGGCATGATCGAAAACGTCATCGGCACCTTCGAGCTGCCCTTTGGCGTGGCCGGCAACTTTCTGGTGAACGGGCGCGAGTACCTGGTGCCGATGGTGGTCGAAGAGCCTTCGGTGGTGGCAGCCGCTTCCTTCATGGCCAAGCTGGCGCGCGAAGGCGGCGGCTTCGATGCGTCGAGCACCGGGCCGATCATGCGGGCCCAGGTACAGGTGCTCGGCGTGACCGACCCGTACGGCGCACGGCAGGCGCTGCTGCGCGCACGCGACCAGATACTGGAAGTGGCCAACAGCCGCGACAAGGTGCTGATCGGCCTGGGCGGCGGCTGCCGCGACATCGAGGTGCATGTGTTCCCCGACACCGCACGCGGCGCCATGATCGTGATGCACCTGATCGTCGACGTGCGCGACGCAATGGGCGCCAACACCGTCAACACCATGGCCGAGGCGGTGTCTCCACTGGTCGAAAATCTCACCGGCGGCAAGGTGCGCCTGCGCATCCTGTCGAACCTGGCCGACCTGCGGTTGGCACGCGCCCGCGTGCGGCTCACGCCCGCAGTGCTGAAAACGGCGGAGCGCAGCGGCGAGGAAATCATTGAAGGCGTGCTCGACGCCTACACCTTCGCGGCCATCGACCCGTACCGCGCGGCCACGCACAACAAGGGAATCATGAACGGCATCGACCCGGTGATCGTGGCCACGGGCAACGACTGGCGCGCGGTAGAGGCCGGCGCGCATGCGTACGCCTGCCGCAGCGGGCGCTACACCTCGCTCACCACCTGGGAGAAAGACACGAGCGGCGCGCTCGTCGGCACCATCGAAATGCCGATGCCCGTCGGCCTGGTGGGCGGCGCGACCAAGACGCACCCGCTGGCGCAACTGTCGCTGAAGATCCTTGGCGTGACCTCGGCGCAAGAGCTGGGCGAAGTGGCCGTGGCCGTGGGCCTGGCGCAGAACCTGGGCGCGCTGCGCGCACTGGCCACCGAAGGCATTCAGCGCGGCCACATGGCGCTGCACGCACGCAACATCGCGCTGGTGGCCGGTGCCACGGGCGACGAGATAGACGCGGTCGCCAAGCAGATGGCCGCCGAGCACGACGTGCGCACCGACCGCGCGCTTGCGTTGCTCGCGCAGCTGCGCGGCAAGTCGACCGCCTGACAGCGGCCTGGCCCCGAATGTCTTGAACACCCACGGAGCGCAACTGCCATGAGCACCTCACAGCACACCGAGCACGCGCCGCCGGCCATGGCGGCGCGCCGGTTCTTTCACACCGGCTGGCTTACGCAGGAGCGCATCGTGCTGCTGCTGCTGGCCGTGCTTGGCATGCTCGGGATCAGATCCATCGACACCAATGCGCGCCTGCCGGAAATACTGACCCTGTCCGACCGCATCCTCGTCATGCGGCAGGGCCGGGTGGTGGAAGAGTTTGCGCCGGAGGCCGCGACCGAAGACAAGATCATGTACGCGGCCGTGCACTGAGGCGTAGCGACCGACGCCGCCAGCCGCACCCCACACGAAGGAGTATCGAAGCCCATGATTCGCCCCAACACCTTCGAGGCCTACCAGGTCATTCCGCGGCCGGTATCGATGATCGTGGTCGAGCACGACCCCGAGCCCTCGCTGATCGTGCCCTCGCATTCGCACCCGCGCGCGCAGCTCGCTTATGCCGTGAAAGGCACCTTCACGCTGCACACCCCCACCGGCGCGTGGCTGGTGCCGCCCAACCGCGCCGTGTGGGTGCCGGGCGGCGTGGTGCACGAGATGCATGCGCGCGGGCAGGCGGTGTCCAACCGCTCGCTGTACATCCAGTCGGACGCCTCACCCAACCTGCCGACCGAGTGCTGCGTGATAGAGGTGTCGCCGCTGATGCGGCAACTGGTGATCGATGCCATCGGCATCCCGCTGCTGTACGACGAGGCAGGCCGCGACGGTCGGGTGATGCGGCTCATCCTCGACGAGATCTGCGCGGCGCCCAAGGTGCCGCTGCACGTGCCGATGCCGCAAGACCCGAGGCTGCTGCGCATCTGCCGCGCGCTGCTGGACGACCCGGGCAACGATGGCGATTTGGAGTACTGGGCACGCCACGGTGCACTGGGCCGGCGCACGCTCACGCGGCTGTTCCGAGACGAGACCGGCATCACCTTCACGATGTGGCGGCAGCAACTGCGGCTGATGGAAGCACTGCGCCGGCTTGCGATGGACACGCCGGTGACCACCGTGGCGATGGACCTGGGCTATGAAAGCCCGAGCGCATTCACGGCGATGTTCAGGCGGGTGATGGGCAAGACGCCCAAGCATTACCTGGGGCGGTGTGATTCGGACATGGGGTGAAGGCTTGCGATTTATAGAAGCGTTCAGGTGATCGCTGTGCACGGCATAAGTCGCACCGTTGATCACCGCAGCAATCGGCATCGGCCCACTGGCAGTTGGCAAGTACACGTACTGCGCCTGCCCCGCACTGGCCGCACCGCCGCTGCCCACCTCCGCAATCGGCGTGCCCTGCTCGTCATACGCATACGCATAGCCCAGTCGCTCCGCTGACGTGCTGCCCGGACTCCACAGCTTCGTAAAAAAGCCGACCAGGCTTCGCATGACGCCGGGGTTGCTTTCGTTGCCCTGCACCGGCGGATACAGCGGCTCGGTCTTGAACACCCGTTACCCCAGGCGGTGACGAACAAAGGCGCTGTGAAAGCTGGGTCGCTTACCTCGGGTTCTGTTCAAGAAGCCGTCAAGTCCTCGCCCGGCCGCGTTGTAGCCGTCGCCGATTAACTCCGTGGCGGTGAGGCGGCCCGAGGTGTGAGGAA
The DNA here is from genome assembly GCF_046156345.1 of Variovorax sp. H27-G14. Taxonomy (NCBI): domain Bacteria; kingdom Pseudomonadati; phylum Pseudomonadota; class Betaproteobacteria; order Burkholderiales; family Comamonadaceae; genus Variovorax; species Variovorax sp. H27-G14. Next base: position 26,104 of record NZ_JAYLVN010000013.1, on the reverse strand, counting down.
AATTGGCCGCTGACCCCTTTCTTCGCCTCAGGCCAGCCAAGATGTTGGGCCAGTGATGTGATCAAGGGGTCTTCGTTTTAGGGTAAGGCAATTGGATTCCGCGCTCAGCGCAGGTGGCTTCGTAGTATTCCCGCGCGGCAGACAACTGCTCCCGCATTTCCTCGATCTCCGTCGTCAGGTCTTCTAATTCGTTGGACCGCACGAGAGCGCTCATTTCTTCGAGGCGGCGCACTAGCCCATTCAACGTGTCGCCTTGCACAACCACTCCCGGATAGTTGCGCTCCGGGAGTTGGACGACCGCAAAGTTGACTGGACGCCCTAGAAGTTCAAGTGTCTTGATCATGGTAATTGTTAGTTCGGCGGGAAGATGATGTGTGGTCTGCCAGCATTTACTGTGTCGCGCCAGAGGTCCAGGTTACGTGGTTCACCAAGGCCTCTCGGCCCGTCGGGAAGCGAACTTTTCAAACTGTGCGCGGTTGACCTTGAAGCCGTCGGTGGAATGACGTAGTCCCAATCGGATGCCGGTCGTGCCGTTCCATTCGCTCGGCTCTCAACCACGCAAATTGGTGTTCCCGTCCGATCAGCAGCATTTTGGATTCTTCTCGCATCGCCTGGCGATATGTTCTCGAGTTTTGCACCACCCCCGGCTCTCGATCCCGATGCTCTCCCTCCACCGCCAAATATCGATCTACCGCCGCCGACACCGCCACCGGCTTCAAAAATTTGATTCTCGTAGGGTCGCAACATTCTTGATCGCTGCAAGCCGTCAGGATCAACGTAGCTCAGCGGATTCGCACCGGCATAACCGAACCGATTCCACCCGCCATCCAACCCAATCGGATCTCCCTGCGTATACCTCCCGGTCGTCGGGCTGTACGTCCTGAACCCGTTGTAAAACAACCCCGACTCCTCATCCGCATACTGCCCCGGATACCGCAGGTTGAACTTCACCTCGGAGAGGTTCGTTGTGCCGGGGTTCGGCGTGATGTCCAGATTCGCAAACCGGTTGTTCGCAATCGTCGGCTTACCTTCCCGAACGCGCGATGTTCAATTTTTATCTCGGCAAGTCATAAGTTGGCGGCGACTTGAGAGTTGGGCTCAATCTCACGCCTGCTACCAGCAATTTTTGCGCTCCAGGACCAACGTAGTACGACTTAATCTTCGCAAACGTATTCATTATCTCCCGAGTGAATAAAGCGTACAAATCTTGCGACGCTTTCTCCGGTCGAACCGTTCCGATTTGTCCCGCAAGTAGCCGATTTTCACTCGCCAAGCCGCCTAGATGCAGGCTCACCGAATCAGGGTTTTCGAGTTGGTCTATCGCGTGTTTGACCGTTTCGTCACGTTGCGTGACCTGTCTCGTCGAAACCTTGATCGCTTCATCAAGTACAAGATAGATCGTGAGCGGAACCAACTCGTTCATATCACTGCAAATCTGCGGCAGCGGGTTCTCGAAAAGCCCGGCCTTGACAAGCTTCAACGGGCGCTGCTGTGAAACAGTCGCTACCAGAAGCGTCCAATCTTCTGATGTTGCGTAAACTGGAAATTGGCTTTTTTTCATACCAACGTTCTTTCTTAGGGCTTGCGAATCAGCATCACATGGTCGCCCGTCTGGCTATGAGTCCTGGTTGCATTAGTCGCTCCGCGAGTCGGCAGCTCAATACCAGCTGCGAGTGTCGACAGTGTTTACGCGTGCAACTGAACTCTGCCGCGGCCAAGCGGCCCGCAGGGTTGGGGAAATTGGACTCTGACCCTTTTTCTTCCGGACTGTGAAAGCGCAGTGACAGCCAATGCTTTAATCAGGCTCATGTCGGATACCGCATCCATCAATGCGACAGCACCATTTTGCTGCGCTCGCCCAGCTTGCATCACTCTTGTTTAGCTCAACCACACCATCTGCAACCATGGTCGCTGGCTGACCGTACTCCCCCACATCCATCTCATAAATATTCACCGCAAGCCCTTCGTGGAGGAGAACGTATTTTCCAGATGCATCTGCTCGACTGTCGGTCTTTGATAAAAGTACAAGATCGGGCTCCACCATCTCGTTGAAGTCGACAGAGATACGAGGACGTGTCATTTAATTTTTCCTTTACCTACGCTGATCGCGAGGAACCGCTTCGTCGTACCCGCGTTCGGCGTGATGTCCAGATTCGCAAACCGGTTCTTCGCCATCGTCGGCTTCTCGTCCCCGAAGGCGCTGTAGCTCCATTGCCAGACAGGCTGCCCGCCCGCGTTCGTCAGTCGTCTCGGCGTGTTCAGGTGATCGCTGTGCACCGCATAAGTCGCACCGTTGATCACCGCAGCAATCGGCATCGGCCCACTGGCAGTTGGCAAGTACACGTACTGTGCCTGCCCCGCACTGGCCGCACCCCCACTGCCCACCTCCGCAATCAGCGTGCCTTGCTCGTCATACGCATACGCATAGCCCAGTCGCTCCGCCGACGTGCTGCCCGGGCTCCACAGCTTCGTAAAAAACCCGACCAGGCTTCGCATGACGCCGGGGTTGCTTTCGTTGCCCTGCACCGGCGGATACAGCGGCTCGGTCTTGAACACCCGCTGTCCCAGCGCGTTGTGCACGTACCGCGTGGTAGGGCTCACATCCGTTGCGCCGGTGGTCACCGCGGCCAGTCGGCCTTCGGCGTCGTAGGCATAGCTGCGCAGGCCGTCACTCACCATATCGCCGTTGGCGTTGTAGCCGTAGCTGACGTTTGTGCTGCTCGATCCATTGAGGGTCTGCGTGAAGCCTGTCAGCCGGTTGCTCGTGACCTCAGTGGTGTAGATGCAGCGCCGGACACACGGCCCGCCGCGTCGTAGCTGTAGCCACTGAACTCCGTCGCGGTGAGGCGGCCCGCGGTGTGGGGAGAAATTGACTCTGACCCCTTTTCTTCATAACCCCTTTTCTTCACTTGGTCGATGCGATCCGGCGGAATGCTCAAGCTAAATTCAACTTAGGTGCGAGCATTTCTCTTGCCCGCAAACTTCCCAGAGCTTCCGCAGCCCGCAGCATCGTCATTGAGCGTTCGCGATCATTTCGCTGCTCCAGCGTCGCGAGTTCTACCAGCGCTTGCGCACTCAGTCCTTGGGCGGCCGATTCGAGGATTTGCAACCTATCAAAGTCAAGCGGATTTTCATAGCGGGTCTGTTCGTACATCTGCCAAAGTGCATCCGCATGCCCGGACTCGCCAGCACGTTGGAGCATCTTCAACGCTTCGGCTTTGGTCACGCCAAATCGCGCGTCCCAACAACAGCGCGCACCAGCGGTGTACAGATCGTCCGCGCTATTCAGTGTCGGATGCATATCTCTCGCTCGCCGAATCCACTTGACCACGATTTCAGCATCCGGCACGACGCCGCCATTGCCGAGATCAAAAATCGATATGAAGTGAAGCATGGCGCCATAGAAACCACGCTCAGCCAGGGCTTCGAGCACGGTGCGACCCAATCGGGCCACGTCGGCATCTTCATTGCAAGCAAGCCAGTAGGCATGTTCGACCGTTGTACTTGAGTTCATTCACGTCCCTTTGGCATACCGCTCATTATCCGAGGCAGCGTCAGCTGGAGTCTGCGATTTTGCAAGCGATTACTGAGTTTTCCGTCATTGAAGACTTGCATCTGCGCGCGTTTGATGTACTGCTTTTCACCCTCAGTGAGTTTGTCCAGTGTGTCCTTGAAAGGGCCGGCACATAACTTCTCATCTCCAGGGTAAACACCAAAAGAACCCGTCAAAAATCGTGGCCCTTCCTGCTTTCCAATGAACGTGTGCACATGATGACCTGCACCCGTTTTCGAGCCGTGCTCTGCACGGAAGTCAGTCGCAGGAGGGCCCGGATAGGCGACGATGGACACGGAGCCAATGTTGTAGACGGTTTCCAGTCCCTCGGGATCTGCGAACAGCAACGGGTTGAGCTCTGCATAGGCAAAGAGATTCCAGCCAGCGTCAAGTCCAGTCGGATCCGGCTGCGTATAGCGCCCGGTCCTCGGATCGTAGGAGCGATTGACGTTGTAGTGCAGTTCTGATTCGCTGTCGTAATACTGCCCCGGATACCGCAGGTTGAACTTCACCTCGGAGATGTTCGTCGTGCCCGGATTCGGCGTGATGTCCAGATTCGCAAACCGGCTCTTCGCAACCGTCGGCTTCTCGTCCCCGAAGGCGCTATAGCTCCATTGCCAGACAGGCTGCCCGCTTGCGTTCGTGAGTTTTCTCGGCGTGTTCAGGTGATCGCTGTGCACGGCATAAGTCGCACCGTTGATCACCGCAGCAATCGGCATCGGCCCACTGGCAGTTGGCAAGTACACGTACTGCGCCTGCCCCGCACTGGCTGCACCGCCACTGCCCACCTCTGCGATCAGCTTGCCCTGCTCGTCATACGCATACGCATAGCCCAGTCGCTCCGCTGACGTGCTGCCCGGACTCCACAGCTTCGTAAAAAACCCGACCAGGCTTCGCATGACGCCGGGGTTGCTTTCGTTGCCCTGCACCGGCGGGTACAGCGGCTCGGTCTTGAACACCCGCTGCCCCAGCGCGTTGTGCACGTACCGCGTGGTCGGGCTCACATCTGTGGCGCCGGTGGTCACTGCGGCCAGTCGGCCTTCGGCGTCGTAGGCGTAGCTGCGCAGGCCATCCGTCAGCAGGTCGCCGTTGGCGTTGTAGCCGTAGCTGACGCTTGTGCTGCTCGATCCATTGATCGTCTGCGTGAAGCCTGTCAGCCGGTTGCTCGTGGCTTCTGCGGTGTAGATGCGGCTGACGGTCTGTGCGCCTCGCACCACGACGCTGCTGGCTCGGTTGCCGTTGTTGTCGTAGGTCAATGCGTGCGTGTGGCCCGGCGCGTCGAAGTGCCGCAGCCGGCCCGGCATGCTGTAGACGGGTGTCCATGCGACGGTGTGGGCCGACATTGAACTCTTCATCGGGTCCGCATCGCCGGGTTGATAGAGGTTCTGGCTGACGCCGGACACACGGCCGGCCGCGTCGTAGCTGTAGCTGCTGAACTCCGTCGCGGTGAGGCGACCCGCGGTGTCGTAGGCACGGCTCGCTGACACCGCAGGAGAGGCCAGAGCCCAGGTCCAGCCAGTGGGCTGCCCCAGCGGATTCCAAGTGATGCCGGTGACCAGCGGGTTGCCGTTCAGGCTCAGGCCGCTCAGGCGCCCGGTGTTGTCATAGGCATGCCAGAGCACGCCGCCCGCGTTCGGGTAGTGGATGGCCGCCAGCGTGCCGTCGCGGTTGTACATGTAGCGCACCTGCAGAATGTTGCCTGTGCCTGCCCCTGTGGCGAGCGTCTGCTTCTTGATCGACACGCGACCGAGGGCATCGCGGATGTACTGCGTGGTGCCGCTGCGGTCGACGATTTCCGACAGGTAGCCCCTGCTCGGGGGCGTGAGGTCGTAGCGCAGCATGGTGGTGTTGCCGTCCGCAAAGACCAGGCTGGTCGGCCGACCGAGCAGGTCTCTGCGAATGGTCGTGGCCCGGCCCATGGCGTCGGTGATCTGGCTGGGCAGGCCCAGCGCGTCGTACTGCGTGCTCGCCGTGCCCGTGTCGGCGCTTGACTCGGTGGTGGCGTTGCCTTGGGCGTCACGCGTGTAGACGGTCGCCACGCCCTTGAAGTCCTTGGCTTCTGTGACGGCGTCGAGCGCGTTGTACTTGAAGGTGGCCGACAGATCGATCGCGTCTGTCACGCGGCTGATGCGGCGCAGGCCGTCCAGGCCGTACTGGTTGCTTTCGTTCAGGCCATTGGTGGTGCGCACGAGCTCGCCGTTGGCGTCGTAGCCGAAGGTGTGGGTCTGGTTAGGACCCTCGGTCTTGCCGGCGAGGCGGTTGATGTTGTTGACGGTGCGCGCCACGCTCCAGGCCAATGCGCCTGCGCTGTCCCTGACCTGCTCGGCGGTGCGGTTGCCCATGCCGTCGAGCGTGTAGCTGCCGCTCTCGCCTCGGTTGTTGCGCCAGCCTGTGAGGCGATGGGCCTCGTCGTAGGTGTAGGTCAGCGCAAGGCCGGTGGGCAGCGTCACGGTCTCCACCGTGCCGTAGGGCTTGTAGGTGAGCGTGGTGGTCTGGCCGCCCACGGTCTGGGTCAGCAGGCGGTCGCGCGGGTCGTAGGTGTAGGTGGTGACCAGACCGTTGGGGGCGGTCGTGCTGGCCACGCGGTTGGCGTTGTCATACGTGTAGCCGGTGACATGGCCCAGGGCATTCGTCGATGCGAGGAGGTTGCCGTGCGGGTCGTAGCTGTAGGTGGTGACTGCGCCGTTGGGTTCCGTTGCGGTGGCTGCAAGCTGAGACGTGTTGTAGGTCCACTGCCAGAGCTGGGCTTTGTTCGTGGCGGTGTCGGTGACGGTCTTCGACAGGGTGTTGCCGAAGGCGTCATAGGTGAAGGCGGTCGTGCGGCCGGGTTCGGTGACCAGTGCCGGCAGGCTGAAGGTGGCGTGCCACTGGGTGGTCACCGTTCGCGCATCGGGCGTGCCGGCTGCATGGACCACAGTGGTCGGCAGACGGCGCACAGCGTCCCAGCTGGTGGTGGTGACAGTGCCCTTGAAGTCGGTCTCCGACGTCGGCAGGCCGTTCGCGTCCTGTACGCGGCTGGCCGCATCGTCCAGGCCCTCGCCCGAGGGCAGAGACCCCGAGGTGACGGCGAGCGTGCCTTGAGAGCTGGCATAGCTGTAGTTGCGGCTGGTGCCCAGCGGGTCGACCACGGTGGCCGACCCTGCAGCGGGGTAGCTGACCTGGTAGCTGTCCGCGGCACCGGCAAGCTGGCTGCTGACCGCCCGGCCTGCGTTGTCGTAGGCGAAGGTGCCCCAGCGAGCGCCGCTCTCGTCGAAGATGCCTGTCAGGCCTTGAGGGAACGAAGCGATCTCGTAGGCGAAGCTGCGAACCTTGCCATCGGGGTAGGCGACCGAAGACAGGCGACCAACCCCGTCGTAGGCATACGAAATGACGCGGGCATCTGGGGTGGTCGCTGTGGCCAGGCGGCCCGAGCCGTTGTAAGCCAGGGTCAGGGTGCGGCCGAATCCGTTGCTCACCGAGACCAGTTGACCAAGACCGTTGTACGTGTGCGCGGTGACCCAGCCGTTTCTGTTCACTTCGGACAGCAGCTTGCCGGAACCATCGAAGTGGAACGAGGTGTCGTCGTCGGCACGGCGGTAAGTCCAGCCGCCCGAGGAGGTTTGCGCGAGAGTGTCGGCACCGCTGCCGGCGCTCCAGTGGGTGGCACCGGGCAGTTTGTCGAAGGTGCGTACGTGGCCTTCGGCGGTGGTGAAGGCCACGCTCGAGGGTGCGGTTGCAGGTGTGGCGACGAGCCTGGCGCTGAAGTTGTGCGACCAGACCTGGCCCAGCGGATTTGTTTCTCGGCCCGAATCAGCGGCCCAACTGCTGCGGTAGGTGCGCTTCAATAAAAGGGAATTGGGGCCGGAATCAGACCAATCGATTTCGGCGCGGTATTTCTCGGCTGTCGCGGGGAGGATGGGATTGCCCATGCACATTCCGGCAACCGGTTTGGAGGCGGGTGGCAATTCCGGGGGAGAGGGCGGTTTGTCGGAGGTGATGGAGCCGCCGCCGGAGGTTGTTTGCGCGGCGTGACCGTCGGTGCAAGAGCCATTCGGGGACGCCGAAGTTGCGGGATGAAGACGCAAATAGGAAAATGACGTGTCCGAGAGCGCCTTGATTTCTATGGTCGTGCTATCCCAAAGTTCTCCCGAAGATAGACAAATCCAGGCTGGCTTCTGCTGTTTTGCGACCCGCCACGCCTCTACTGCCTGCGACGGCGAGGAACCGGTGCCTGATACGTCAGCCGCTGTGGCTGTGTACGTTGCTGCAAATGCGTCTGACGCAAAAATTGCGAATACCGCGGCAAGCAAAGATTTAAATAGCCTCATTGCATTCCTCCCGTTTTTTGGTGTATCGGAATTCTTGAAACGCCAAAAAACGCGGCGCAAGATTCTGACTGCGCCCGGAAGGTACATGTCACCTGAATTTTTTACAATGCAATCTTTAAATTCGAGCAGTATTCCTAGACTTAAAAGTTCTCAATCATTAACAGTCATTCATCAACTATTAAAAACTGATAACCAATTCTCGAGTAAAGACGATTTTTTAATTTTTCCAGGTAGATCGCTGGATTAATTTTGCTCACTCAATCGACCGGATAAAAGTGAAAAATCAATGCGGAAATACGGTAAACGGTGTTCCAGCTGAAAAAGACGCAGATACAGGACGTGCGTTCAAGGGGGCTGCCCGTCACTCGCGCAAGCTCTTGATCGAGTGGCGGGCTTTAGGGGACGAGGGCATCCGCAGTGTTCAGCAATTCAAACATTGCGCGTTCGACTGATGCAGCAAGCAGCGGAGCCACCAAAGACGGACTTTGCAACCCGAATGCCGCTGCCAGTGAAGCCGCACACCCAAAGCACCGCCGCAATAATCCTCAATGCCTTCCATCTCCTTCGGCCCGCTCCCCACCGAATGCCTGTTCGACGAAACCCTGCACATCACCGTGCACGGGCTGTTGCCGGGTCAGCAGATCAAGCTCCACGCGCTGGGCGCCGGGCCTGCGGGAACCTTGCTGGCCTCGCAAACGAGCTTTCACGCGGGCGCCGCAGGCGACGTGGACTTGTCCCGCGATGCGCCTGCAGCCGGCGACTACACGGGCGTGGACGCGATGGGTTTGTTCTGGTCCCGCTCGGTGCGACCGGCCGCCGATGTGCCGCTTTCAATGCTGCGCGGGGACGACCCCATGACCGTCGTGCTCGTCGTCGAAAGCGAGTCCGCCGCGCCAGTCACGCACAGCATTCGCAGGCGCTATTACGACGCTTCTGTTGCATTGCGCAAGGTGCGCGAAGAGGGACTCGTCGGCAGCCTTTTCGCGCCGCTGGCACCCGGGCGCCACCCTGCGGTGTTGGTCGTGGGCGGCTCGGGTGGCGGCGTGCAGTGGTCGCAGGAAATGGCCGCGCTGCTGGCATCGCATGGGTATGTGGCGCTGGCACTGGCTTACTTCGGGGCCGAGGCGCTGCCGCCCACACTGGACCGTATTCCGTTGGAGTACTTCGGCAAGGCCATCGCCTGGCTCGCGCGGCAGGACAAGGTCGACCCCGAGCGCATCGCCGTGTCGGGCGCATCCCGGGGCGGTGAGCTGGCGCTGCTGCTGGGAGCGACGTTTCCCGCCATCCGGGCGGTGGTGGCCTACGTGGCGAGCGGCATCGTCGGGCCCGCCTATCCGCCGAGCGGGCACTCGGCCTGGACGCTCGGCGGCAAGGACGTGCCGTACGCCGATGTCATGCCGCTCGCCGAGTGGAACGAGGCCGTCGCGCAAGGGCGTGTCGACGCCGACAGCTTCGACTGGTACCTGATTCCACTCCAGGACAGCGCCTTGGTGGAAGCCGCCTCGGTTCGTGTGGAAAACATCCAGGGACCGGTGTTGCTGATCAGCGCTCAGGACGACCGCATCTGGCCCTCCGCCGCGCTGACCGAATTTGCAGTGGCCCGCCTGCAGCGCAAGGGCTTCGCCCATTCCGTCGAACACGTGTCGTACGCCGACGCGGGCCACAGCCTCGGATGGCCGAACGTGTCCACCATGTCGACGCGCTTCACGCACCCTGTATCGGGTGAAGCGCAGAACCTTGGCGGTTCGCCGGCCGGCACGGCCCGCGCCCGGGAAGATTCATGGCGCAGGATGCTGGCGTTCCTGCGAGACAAGCTGTAGACGGGCGGGGCCATCCAGGCCCGGTGCCAGCGCGACAAGGTCGATGCCGCGTCGCTCAGCCGAACAACCTCCTCATCCACCCCTGCTTCGCCTGCCCACCCGGCCGCCCCTGCAGCAGCTCCTTGCCAACCTGCTCCGCGACGATGCGTTCCGCCGAAGACGCGGTGCTGTGCAGATGCGCTTTCACCACAGGCACATAGGCACCGTCTTCATGGCGGATGTGGTTGAACAGCCACCGCGACAGCATCGCGTGAAGCTCCGCGAGCACCGGCTCGCCACGCTCGAAGCGCGCATGAAACTCGACCACGCGCCGCACGAAGATCTCGTGCACCTTCTTGTGTGGGGTGGAAAACGGATAGCCAGCATCGTCGAGCATGGCCTCCTCGAACGCGAAATGCGAGGCCGTGTAGTCGATCGCTTCCTCGATGATGCGGCCCACGGTGCGCTGGTCGTTCGTCAGCCGGGCATCGTCCAGCGCATTGATGTACTGAACAATGCGCTGGTGCTGGGTGTCGATCTCATGGATTCCGGTATTGAGTTCGTTCTTCCACACGAGATGCGCCATGATGTCCAAGTCCAGATTTCAAGAGAGAGCGCGCAGTATCGATGTGCGAATGGCGCGCTCTGTTGATCTGAATCAAGGGCATCGATAAGGTCCTTGCACAAGTTGGAAGAAGCGGCCTTCGAACGAGCGAATCAGCGCCCCTGAACTGCCCCTGAGCGATGCGTCATGCGCAACGCAACGCAAACATTCTGTCGTTCGCACGCCTGCGTTGGTCCTTGAGGCGGTCTTGCTCGAAACCTGGCAGCGGCTGGCGCGCGGCAGCGTCGATCGAGGCGATCAGCGCCTTCAGCTGCGCGCATTCCGAAGTCGGGGTGTCGACATTCATCGCCACGCGGCGTTCGTGTTCCGCAACGGATTGCGCGATCACGCTGTTGTTATGCAAAGAGGCTTGCCTTGCATCGTCCGACATGCCGTCGGCCAGGTTGCTGTCTGGATGCACCGCCACTTGTGCGGCCTGGGCGCCGGTGGGGCAGGGGCCGTCCGAATAAGCGATGGCACCCGAGGCCGACGTGCATTTTGAGAAGCGCTGCACGCGAGGGGCCAACGCCGGGTCTGGCAGCCGCGCGTCTTGCCGCGCTGGTGGTTCCGCTTGCGGCGCAGCGGATGGCGCGCCCTGCGGGTCTTTCTGCGCGCGCACCGGGTTCACCCCAGGCCCACTGTTGAACGCCAGGTAGGCCAGGCTCCCCAGGACCAACGCCACAACAATTCCAATGAGGAGCCACATTTGATCGATGGATTTCGAGGGCCGCAACGAATGCTCCCATGCCGCCATCGCGTGGTCGGCCTTGTCCATCGAAGGGTCTCGAAAGTCCTCGTTGCGCATGCCGCTGAATGCCCTGTGGTTGACGCGCCGCCGACTGCCGTGGCGCGAGCGGGAGGATACCTTTCAAGCGCCGCTGGTCCATCGACACTGACGGCGCACTGACCACGCGAAATGGATACTTTCGCATAAGGATTCTGGGTGGTTTCGCATCACCGCTCAGATAACCTTCAGCTAAGTATGAGGTGATAAAGCAATGATCCGTTGCCCGCACATCGATACCGCGATGCGCACCATCCGCGCCTCGTACTTGGAGCAACCCGCAGGTGACCACAGCCGCTGTTCAAACATTTGCCGACGTGCGCCTTGCTGCATCCGCAGCGCCGCTGCACGCCACTCGCCCGGCGGCGCGACGCCCATGAATGCCGTCTTGCGCGAGGCGCCGCAGCTGGCGCAGGTGAAGGCGTTGCGCCCGCGCAGCGTGTCGTGCGTGGTGCCCTGCTTCAACGAGGCCGCCAACCTGCGGCAACTGCTGCCGCAGCTGGAAGCCATGCTCTGGGCCACCCACCTGCGGTGGGAAATCATTGTGGTGGACGACGGCAGCACCGACGACACGCAGGCACTGGCCGAGCAGTGGTGCGAACGATCGGGCTTTCGGTACATCTCGCTGTCACGCAACTTTGGCAAAGAGGCCGCCATTACCGCGGGCCTGGGCGCCGCCACGGGCGACGCCGTGGTGCTGCTCGACGGCGACATGCAGCACTCGCCCGCGCTGGTGCGCGCCATGATCGACCACTGGCTGGCAGGTGCCGAGGTGGTCTACGCGGTGCGCGAAGACCGGAGCGACGAGGCGCGCCTGAAGAAGCTGGGCACGCGCCTGTTCTACAAGCTGCTGAACGCGTCCGACCGTTTTGCCGTGCCGGAGAACGCGGGCGACTTCAGGCTGATGGACCGCAAGGTGGTCGATGCGCTGGCCCAACTGCCCGAGCGCAGCCGGTTCATGAAAGGCCTGTACGCCTGGGTCGGGTTTCGCGCGGTGGCGCTGCCGTACACGCCGGCACCACGCGCCGAAGGGCGCAGCCGCTTCAACGGGCGGCGGCTTTTGATGCTGGCGCTCGACGGCCTCACCGCCTTCACGACCTGGCCGCTTCGCATGGTGAGCGTGATGGGGCTGCTGCTGGCGGTGCCCGCTTTTGCCTACGGCAGCTATGTGGTGGTGGACCACCTTGTCTTCGGCAACGCGGTCTCGGGCTGGGCCACCATCGTGGTGAGCCTGATGTTCTTCATTGGCGTGCAGATGATTTCCACCGGCATCGTCGGCGAGTACGTGGCGCGCATCTTCGAAGAGGTCAAGGGCCGGCCGCTGTACCTCATTCGCGAGCAGCGCGGCACCGGGCTCGAGATGGAAGAGGCATGACCACGCGTGCACCCGAGGCGCGGCAGCTGTGCATCTGCGCCGACGACTTCGGCATGAGCCCCGGCGTCAATGCGGCGGTGCTCGCACTGATCGAGCGGCGCAAGCTCAGCGCCACCGGCTGCCTGGTGCAGCGCGAGGCATGGACGCAGGGGCTGCCAGCGCTGCGGCGCGTCGATCGCGCACAGGTGGATGTCGGCCTGCACCTGGACCTGACCCCGCCCCAGGTGCCGGGCGGTGACGAGCCCGGGCTGGGCCCGCTGCTGCTGCGCACCTTCACGCGAACCGCGTCGCTGCCGCACTTGCAGCGCGCCATTGCCGACCAGCTGGCCCGCTTCGAGGACGACATGGGCCGCCCGCCGGCCTTCGTCGACGGGCACCGGCATGTGCACCAGCTGCCGGTGGTGCGTCGCGCGCTGCTGGACGAGGTGTCGCGCCGCTACGGCGCGGCGCCGCCCTGGCTGCGCAACACGCGGCCGCGCGCCGTGCAAGGGGCCGTCACGCTCAAGGCGCACGTCATTCATGCACTGGGAGGCCGAGCGCTGGCGCGTGCCGCCGCGCGCAACGCAACCCCCACGAGCCGTGCGCTGCTGGGCGTGTATGACTTTGCGGGCGGGCACGCGGGCTATCGCCGGCGCATGCTCGGCTGGTTGTCCTCGGCGCGCAACGGGGACGTGCTGATGTGCCATCCCAGCATGAGTGACACGGGCAACGCAGGCGACACGCACGACACGCCGCACGGCGAGGCGCGCATGGCCGAGTACGCGGTGCTCGCCGACATCGATTTCCCATGGACCACGCCCACGGGCGACCAGGTGGCGCTGGCGCCGCTGTCCACCCACTGGCCTCGCGCTCGCACATGAAGCACGCATCTGTGGCCGTCGAGCTGGCGCCGGGCCATTCACAGAAGAGCCCCTCGGGCCTGTCACCGAAGAGCCCCTCGGGCCTTTCGTTCCCGGCGCTGGACAGCCGAAACGGTGTCCTGCTGGCGCTGGCGGCCATGGCATTGGTGTGGACCGTGGCCATCTCGTTCTTCTATCCGTCGCCGCCATGGGACAACGTGGAAGAGCTGTTCTGGGCCGGCAGCTTCGAGCTGGGCTACTACAAGCACCCGCCGCTGCCGAGCTGGATCATGGGCGTGCTGGTGGGCCTTGCTGGCCGCGAGCCGTGGCTGACCTATGCGGCAGGCGTGGCGTGCGGCGTGGGGGCGCTGTTCATCGTGTGGCAGTGGTCGCGCGAGATGGTCGTGCCCCGGCGCGCCGCGCTGGCGCTGGTGCTGGGCACGCTGGTGACGTACCACGTGCAGCGCGCCGTCATCTACAACCACAACACGGTGCAGCTGATCTGGCTGGCCGGCTACTGGTGGATGCTGTGGCGCGTGCTGCGCGGGCCGTCGTCGCGCTACAGGGACTGGGCCTGCCTGGGTGCTTTTGCGGCGCTGGCGTTTCTGACCAAGTACAGCGCGGTGGTGCAGTTTGCGGTCGGCCTGGCGTTCATCGTGCGGCAAGGCCTGTGGCGCGAGGCGCATGTGCGCACCGGCGTGGCCATTGCCGGCGCGGTGGCCTTGGCGATGCTGCTGCCGCACTTCGCGTGGATGGTTCGCCACCCCGACCTGTCGATTGCCTATGCGCTGCACTCGGTGCACTCGAAGACACCGGCGGTCTACAGCTACAACAGCCTGCGCAAGGTGGTGACGCTGCAGATCGTCAGGCTCTTGCCCATGGTGCTGATGGCGGCCTGCCTGTGGCTGACGCGGGCCAGGGGCGGGCCGGCATCGCCCGCATCATCCGCATCACTTGCATCACCCACATCACTTGCAGCGAGCGCGTTCGACCGGCGCTTCTTGGCGTGGGCCAGCTTCGGCCCCGTCTGCGCGGTGCTGCCGCTGGCGGCTGTTTTTCAGGTGACCTTGCTGCCGGCCTGGCTCACCACCTTCTTCTTGCCCGTTGCCTTGTGGGCGGTGGTGAACCTGCGCGGCCTGGACGCCGAACACTGGTCGCGCCTGCGGTGGCGCGTGGTGATGGCGGTCACCGTGGTCGTGCACCTCGTCGGGGCCTTGGGGCAGGGGTGGGTCGAAGGTGTCTGGAGCAGGCAGCTGGGCTACATGACGCGGCCCAACCTTCCCGCGCAGGACGTGGCACTTGCGGTGAACGACCTCTGGCAGCGGCGCGTGGGCGATGCCCCGCTTCAGTTGCTGGTCGGCGACACGTGGTTTGCGGGTGCGGTGGCGTTGAAGATGGCGCCGTCGATGCAACTGCTGGTCGACGGCCAGGAGCGCGATTCACCGTGGCTGGCGCCCGGCACGCTGGCGCGCGAAGGCGGCATGGTGCTGATTCTGGACAACCCCGATTTCCTCTCGGAGGGCATCATGCTGGAGCCCCTGCTGGCGTCGGCCAACTGCCGCGGTGTGCTGAACGTGCCCTGGACGGGCCAGGGCGCGGCGCACAGCGCGCGCATTCGCTGGGGCATCGTTCTGCCCAAGGACCGTGCTGCGCACGATACCGGTCAGCCCGCGCGGGCCTGCTAGCGCCTGATCAGCGGCGCAGGCACTCCTTCGATCACCACGTTCAGGCACGCCGGCATGCGGCTGTCGAGCGCACGCTGCACCGCAGGCATGAGCGAGGCGGCGTCGCTCACGCATTCGCCGTGCGCGCCAAAGGCCTGCGCCACCGTGTCGTAGCGCGTGGGCCGCAGCTCACAACCGATGAGCCGCTCGGGCCCGTAGTCGCGCAGCTGGATCTGGTATTCGGCGTTCCAGCGCGCGTCGTTGCCCACCACCGCGAGAAACGAGAGCCCGTAGCGCAGCGCGGTGTCGAACTCGGCAATGTGAAAGCCGACCGTGCCGTCGCCCATGACCGCGACGATGGGCGCCTCAGGCTGGGCACAGCGCGCCGCCAGCGCATAGGGCAGGCCGGCGCCAATGGCACCGGCCACGCCGTTGTTCACGCGGTGCGGTGCGCGCAGGCAGGCCATGGCCCACTGTCCGATTTCGCCGCCATCGCACACGAGCACCGATTCGGGGTGGCTGTCGAGCACCGCTTGCAGGGGCAGCAGCATCTGCACCGGATGCAGCCGGCCCGGCAGTGCCGAGCAGGCGCTGTTCCATGCGGCGGGCCGGTACGACAAGGCGCTGCGCACGTCGCGGAGCCAAGGCGACGGCGCGGTGGTGGTCATGGCCATGGGCCCGTCTGCCTGCGTCGTCTCGGCCAGCGCGCGCAGCGCCGACCAGGCATCGGCCTGCGCCACGGTCTTCAATCGGTCGCCCAGGGCGCGGCGGCTGCGTTCCATTTCCTCAGCGTCCGCGTCGACCTGATGCACCTGCGTGGCAGCCGGAAAGGCGGCGCCGAACTTCAGCGTGAAGTCGAGCCGCTTTCCCACGAGCACCAGGCAGTCGACATCGGCCAGCAGTTGCGCGAAAGCGCCGAGGCTGGCGTCGGCGATGCCACGCGGGCTTTCCATGCCGACCACCGGAATGCCGGTCGCGTCTTCGAGCGCGCTGGCCAGTGCGCGCCCGGGACGCGTCATGCATGAGGGGCCGACCAGAATCATCGGCTTGCTGGCCTGTGCCAGGCACTGGCGCAAGCGCGCCGCAACGGCTGGCGCGAGCGGCATCGGCGTGGGCGCGAAGTCTTCTCTTTGTGGGGTTGAAGGGGCGGCGGCCGCTTCGAGCACGTCGCTCGGCAAGCTCAGGTGCACCGGCCCCGGTCGCCCGGACCTGGCGAGGCGGATGGCCTTGGCAATGTCGGTGGCCACCTCGTCGGGGCTGGCGCATGTCCAAGCGGCCTTGCAGACCGGCGCGGCCATTTCTGCCTGGCGCATCTCCTGGAACGCGCCTTGGCCGAGCTGGTCGTTCGGCGCGTGGCCGGACAGCAGCACCACCGGTGCCTCGGCCATTTGCGCGGTGTACAGCGCGGCCACGGCGTTGGCGTGGCCCGGGCCGCCGGTGACCAGCGCAATGCCCACTTCCCCGGTGATGCGGGCCCACGCGTCGGCCATGTGCACGGCACTGGCCTCGTGGCGCGTGTGAACCAGCGCAATGCCGGAGCCGAAAGCCGCGTCGAACACTGGCATCACATGGTTGCCGGAGAGCGTGAAGATGCGCGTGACGCCCGCGGCGTGCAGGGACTGGATCAGCGCGTCGGCGCCTCGGTGGCGAAGGGTGGGGGTCATGGCGAGAGAGCTCCGGCAGGGCGCCAATGCGCTGCGAATGGTCAAGGACATAATTGTGACCCGATGAAACCGCACTCCTTCCCCTTGTCCGTCACGCCGTGTGCGTTGCGGTGGGGTCGTCGGAGCGAGGCGCCATGAGGCTTGGCAGCGCGGGCCGTTGGCGATGCCGTGGCTGGGTCGCCAGGCTGTGGCTGGCCATGGCGCTCGTCGTGCTGGCGTGCGCCACTGCTGCCCCTGTCGCTGAATTGCCGGCTGCCGATGCGTCGCAGCGCAATGACGCCGTGCACATCACCCGCGCCCAATTGCTCTCCATTCCAGGCACCGGCTACACCGCCCCGCCCCAACGCATCGAAGACGCGGCGCTGCCGACCGACGGCTGGAAAGAGGTCGCGCTCCCGTACACGGCCGGGCGCGATCTGCTTCCCACCCCTTCGGGGGCAGTGCGCACCGTTACCGACTGGTATCGCATCGACGTGACCGGGCTGGCGCCCTCTACGCAATCTGCGCAATCTACGCAGCCGCAGCTGCTCTACCTCGCCCGCTGGAAAACGCTGGGCCACATTGCGGTGTACGGCGACGGCATGCTGCTCTACCAGTCGCACGGCAGCCCCGTGCACAACGGCTACAACCATCCGCTGCTGCTGCCGTTGAACGCCACCGCGCACGCGCCGCCGCCGTCGTCGGTGCTGATTCGCGTCGACCGCCTGCGCAGCAGCGGCAGCGGGTTCTCCACCGTGTGGGTGGGCGGCGAAGGCGCGCTGAGCTGGCGCTACCAGGTGCGCCAGCTGCTGCAGGTGGAGCTGCCCTTCATGGGCAGCGCCGCGTTTTTGGCGGTCGGGCTGTTCGCGTTCGCGGTGTGGCTGGGCAAGCGGCGCGAGTCGCTCTACCTGCTGTTCTTCGCCATCTCCGCGCTCGCCTTCTTGCGCATGCTGCACTACTACGTGGGCGGCAACTACATGCCCATGTCGGACGACTGGTTCGAATGGCTCACGGTGGCCAGCCTGCTGTGGCTGATCGTGCTCATCCACCTGTTTTTGCAGCGCCTGCACCAGCAGCCTTCACCCTGGCTCACCCGCCTGGCGCTGGTGCTCACGCTGGCCTGCAACGTGACGACGCTGCCGCATGTGTCGAAGGCGATCGTCAGCCTCTACCTGTTCACGCCGCTGCTCAACCTGATGGTGCTGCCGGTGGCCGTGCTGATCTTTGCGGTGAACCTGCGCAAGGCGCTGCGCGCGCAGTTGCCCGAAGGGCGCATGGTGGCGGGCTGGACGGTGTTTGCCGTGGTGTTCACCTCATACGACGGGCTGCTGCAGAACAACCTGGTGAGCCCGGAGAGCGTGTACACCTCGCCCTACGCCATCATCGGGCTGTTCTTTCTGTTCTCTTACATCATGTTCCAGCGCTACACCGGCGCATTCGCGGAGGTGGCGCGCCTGAACACCGGGCTGGCTTTGCGCCTGCGGGAGCGCGAGGCGGAGCTGCAGCAAAGCTACCAGCGGCTGCGCGTCATCGAGAACCAGAACATGCTGAGCGCCGAACGCCGGCGCCTCATGCAGGACATGCACGACGGCCTTGGCTCCACGCTGATCAGCGCCATTCGCTCGGTGGAGCGCGGCACCATGAGCGACGCCGAAATATCGGTCGTGCTCAAGGGCTGCATGGAAGACCTGAAGCTGGTGATCGACTCCATGGAAAGCGTGGACACCGATCTGCTGCTCCTGCTGGCCACGCTGCGTTTCAGGCTGGCGCCGCGCATCGAAGGCGCGGGCGTCTCGCTGCGCTGGGAGGTGCAGCCCGTGCCCTCGCTGCCGTGGCTGGACCCGAACAGCGCGCTGCACATTCTGCGCATCACGCAGGAGTGCATTGCCAACGTGCTGCGCCACACGCAGGCCACCACCATCGGCGTGAGCACCGCCACGGTGGACGAGGGCGTGTGCGTGCTCATCGAAGACAACGGCGCGGGCTTCTCCGTGGAAGAGGCCCTGCGCCGCGGCGGCCGGGGCATGCACAACCAGCAGCAGCGCGCGCTGGCCATTGGCGGGACGGTGCGCTGGGAGTCGGGCAGCACGGGGACGCGCTTCATGCTGTGGTTGCCGCTGCAGCGCGAGATGGACGCCGAGAAGGTGTTGGCGCCTTTTTGAGCCGCGGGCAGGAGCCGTGTCAGCCGACCCGGTTCACCCCGCACCACCGCGCCATGAACACCGCCAGCACCGCAGTCACCTGCACCATGCTGTCGATCGACACCCACTCGTCGATGCCGTGAATGTTGGCGCCGCCCGAGGGCCCGTAGCAGATGGCCGGCGTGTCCCCGTAGAGGTTGAAGAACTTCGCATCGGTGGTGCCGGTGAAGGCGGTGGGCGTCAGCACCTTGCCCACGATGTCCTGGTGGCAACGGGCGAGCGCTGCCACGATGGGTGCGTCCGCAGGCACCTCGCAGCCGTCGGCCTGAAAGCCCTCGTACACGATCTTGTAGCTCAGCGCGGCATGGGCAGGGTGCGCCTCGTAGGCGGCGGCCAGCAGGGCCTCGACCTCGGCCTTCACCTTCTCGACCTTCATGTCGGGGTAGAAGCCCAGGCGCACGTCGGCGCGGCAGGCCGATGGCACCGACGAGGCCCATTCGCCGCCGTTGATCTTGCCCAGGTTGAAGTTCACCGGATGGTTGTGGTGCGCAAAAGAACGGTAGCGCGCGCTGGGTGCGTTCCATTTTTCTTCGAGCTTTTTCAGCTCGCCGAACAGGTACAGCACGAAGTCGATGGCGCCCACGCCGGTTTGCGCGACCGAGGCATGCACCGGCTTGCCCAGCACCTCGATGGCCAGCCACAGCACGCCCATCTGGCAGGTCATGATGCCGTCGGCCGCCACCGGCTCGGTGATGACGGCCGCATCCGCGCGGTAGCCCTCCACCAGGCAGGCCAGCGCGCCGTTGCCCGTGCATTCCTCTTCGATGACCGACTGAAAGTACACCGGCGACGCGGGCTCCAACCCCAGCGAGCGCAGCGCCTTGTAGGCCATGGTGTACGCGATGATGCCGGCCTTCATGTCGGACGAACCGCGCCCGTACAGCCGGTCGCCCTCCACCTTGCCCGAGAACGGCGGGTGCGTCCAAAGCACCTCGGCGCCGGTGGGCACCACGTCGATGTGGCCGTTGAAGATCAGCGAATTGCCCTTGAACGGCCCGGTCGGGCGGTGGATGCCCACCACGTTCGTGCGGCCCTCGTAAGAGACGATGGACGGCGAGTAGCCGGGGTGCGCGCGCAGCTTTTCTTCGTCGATCTGAAATTCGTCCACCTGCAGGCCGAGCGCGCCAAAGGTGTCGGCCATGAAGCGCTGCGCGCTCTGCTCGTGGCCCAGCAGCGAGGGGTGCGTGACCAGCTCGCTCAGCATGGCGACGGCCTCGTCGCGCAGGGCATGGGCGGCGGCGACGATGGCGGCTTCGTCGGCCTGGAGGGGAAGGGCTTCATTCATGAACCCATTCTTTCAGCGGCGCGCGCGGCGCACCGTTGGGAATGGGCCTGGGACTGTCGCGGATGCGCCGTTCTGACCGGGCTGGCGCATCCGCCGCGCCTGCGCGCGCTCAGGTCGCCATTGCAGCCTGTCTTGGCGAAGAAGCCTTCGGCGCTGCTGGGCTGGCCGCGTCCAGCTGCTTCACCAGCGCGCCCCAGCGCACCCGCGCCGTCACCACGCTTTCTTCCTTCACATGCCCGAAGCCGCGAATCTGCTCCGGCAGCCGCGCGAGCGACAGCGCGGTGTCGAAGTCGATGCGCTCGAAGCGCGCGAGCAGGTCTTCGACCATCGCGCGGTAGTCGTCGATCAGCTGGCGCTCCATGCGGCGTTCGGCCGTGCGGCCGAACACGTCCAGCGCCGTGCCGCGCAGGCCACGGCACATCGCCAGCACGCGGAACGCACCCAGCATCCACGGCCCGAAGCTCGTCTTCAGCGCGCGCCCTTCGGCATCGCGGCGGCCCAGCAGGGGCGGTGCGAGGTGAAAGCGCAGCACCGGCTTGCCTTCGAACTGCTCGCCGAGCTTTTGCATGAAGCGCTTGTCGGTGTACAGGCGCGCGACCTCGTACTCGTCCTTGTAGGCCATGAGCTTGAACAGGCCCGATGCCACGGCCTTCGCGAGCAGCGTGGTGCCACGCCCTTGCTGCTCCACCGCGCGCACCCGCTCGACCAATTCGGCATAGCGCTGCGCATATGCGGCGTTCTGGTACGCCTTGAGGAACGCGGTGCGGTCCTTCACCCGTGCCTCGAAGCTCTGCGGCCGCTGCAGCGCCACCACCTGTTGCGGTGTGGCTTCGCGCGTGACCGCGGCAAGGTCCAGCGCCGCCTTGCGGCCCCAGCGAAATGCCGACTGGTTGGCCTTCACCGCCACGCCATTGATTTCGATGGCCTTGTTCAACGCCTCGGCCGACAGCGGCACGCAGCCCTTCTGAAACGCGAAGCCCAGCAGGAACAGGTTGGCCGCAATTGCGTCGCCCATGAGCCGCGTGGCCAGTTGCGTGGCGTCGATGAAGTCGGTGCGCCCGTCGACCGACTCATCGATCAGCGCGCGCACCTGCGCGGCCGGAAACTCCCAGTCGGGCTGCTGCGCAAAATGCCCCGTCGGTTGCTCGAAGGTGTTGACCAGCGCATAGGTGCGCCCGGGCCGCATGCGCGCAATGGCGTCCGGCGCGCCGGCGGTGAGCATGTCGCAGCCCAGCACCAGATCGGCCTCGCCGGTGGGAATGCGCTGCGCTTTTAGTTGCGCTGCGTCGCGCGCAATGCGCACATGCGAAGTCACCGAGCCGTTCTTCTGCGACATGCCCGTCATGTCGAGCACGCTCACGCCCTTGCCCTCCAGGTGCGCGGCCATGCCGATCAGCGCGCCGATGGTGATGACGCCCGTGCCGCCGATGCCGGTGATCAGAATGTTGTGCATGCCGTCGAGCGTGGGCGGTGCGGGCTCCGGCAGCGGCGGTTCCGCAACTGCGGCCTTGGCCGCCACGGGCGCCTGCTTGCGCGGCTTCACGCCTTCCACCGTCACGAAGCTCGGGCAAAAGCCCTTGATGCACGACTCGTCCGCGTTGCACGCGCTCTGGTCCACGCTGCGCTTCAGGCCCAGCTCGGTGGGCTTGGGCAGCAGTGCGGTGCAGTTCGACTGCTCGCCGCAGTCGCCACAGCCTTCGCACACCGCGTCGTTGATGAACACGCGCCGCGCAGCCTGCGGAAACTCGCCCGTCTTGCGGCGGCGGCGCTTTTCCGCCGCGCACACCTGGTCGTAGATGAGCACCGACACGCCCTCGCACTCGCGCAGCGTGCGCTGCACCGCGTCCATGTCGTCGCGGTGGTGCACCGTGAGCACGAAGCCGTCACGCTCTGGTGGCAGCACGCTGCGGTCGGCCCAGCGCGTCGGGTCTTCGGCCACCAGCGCAAGGCGCTTCACGCCCTCGGCCGCCATCTGGTGCGCGATGCGCGGCACGCTGAGCGGCCCGTCGACCGGCTGGCCGCCGGTCATGGCCACCGCGTCGTTGTAGAGAATCTTGTAGGTGATGTTCACGCCCGCCGCCACCGCCGCGCGAATGGCCAGCGAGCCCGAGTGGTAGTACGTGCCGTCGCCCAGGTTCGCGAACACATGCCTGCGCTTGGAGAACCACGCCTGCCCCAGCCACGGCGCGCCTTCGCCGCCCATGTGCGTGGTCGTCTTGTTGTGCTCCGGGTAGATGGCGGTGGCCATCACGTGGCAGCCGATGCCCGCCAGCGCCAGGCTGCCTTCGGGCACCTTGGTCGAGCTGTTGTGCGGGCAGCCCGCGCAGTACCAGGCCGGGCGTGAAGGCGTGGCCACGGCCTTGCCGAGCACCACGTCCTTCGCGTCGAGAATGGCCAGCCGCATGCGGATGCGGTCGCTGGTGTGAAAGCGCGCAACGCGCGCGGCAATGACCCGCGCAATCTGCGCCACAGAAAAGTCCGCCGTGGCCGGCAGCAGCCATTGGCCGCGCGGGTGCGCACCCCATTCGCCCTGCTCGTCGAACTTGCCGATCACGCGCGGGCGCACGTTCTCGCGCCAGTTGTACAGATGCTCCTTGAGCTGGTACTCCACGATCTGACGCTTTTCTTCGACCACCAGAATCTCTTCGAGGCCTTCGGCAAATTCACGCACCGAGTCGGGCTCCAGCGGCCAGGGCATCGACACCTTGAACAGCCGAATGCCGATGCGCGCCGCCTCTTGTGCGTCGATGCCCAGTTCTTCCAGCGCCTCCAGCACGTCGCGGTACGACTTGCCCGAGGCCACGATGCCCAGCCGCGCGTTGGGCGAGTCGATGGTCACGCGGTTCAGGCGGTTGGCGCGCGCATAGGCTATTGCGGCGTAGATCTTGTAGTTGTGCATCAGCGCCTCCTGCTTGCGCGCCTGCACGCCCAGCGTGTCGCTTGAGAGCCGCGCATGCACGCCGCCGGGCGGAAACACGAAGTCCGCGGGCAGCCGGGTGTGCACGTCGCGCGTGCCGGCCGCAATGGAGCCCGACGACTCCACCGTGTCCGCCAGCGCCTTGAAGCCGACCGGCAGCCCCGCAAAGCGCGACATCGCAAAGCCGTGCAGGCCCAGCTCGATGTACTCTTCCACGCTCTGCGGGTAGAGCATGGGAATCATCGAGGCCGCGAACAAGTGGTCGCTCTGGTTGGGCAGCGTGGAAGAAGAGGCACCGTGGTCGTCGCCCGCCACCAGCAGCACGCCGCCGTGGGGCGAGGTGCCCGCATGGCTCATGTGCTTGAAGACGTCGCCGCAGCGGTCCACGCCGGGTGCCTTGCCGTACCACATGGCAAACACGCCATCGACCGCGCTCTCGCCCGTCAGGTGCACCTGCTGCGTGCCCCACACGGCGGTGGCCGCCAGCTCTTCGTTCACGCCCGGCAGAAACTTGACGGCGTTGGCTTCCAGCTGCGGCTGCGCCTTCCACAGTGCTTCGTCCAGCCCACCGAGCGGCGAGCCGCGGTAGCCGGAGACAAAGCCTGCGGTGTTCACGCCCGCTTGCTGGTCGCGCCATTTCTGCACGAGCATGAGGCGCACCAGCGCCTGAATGCCGCTGAGGTAGATCCGGCCTTCGGTGGCCGTGTATTTGTCGTCCAGCGCAACGCTGGCCAGTTCGTGGGATGCCATGACTGAGAAGACTCCGGGTAGGACTCGAGGGATGCGGACGTGGCCCCGGTAAGGGGCCGGCCCGCGTAGCGCCGCGCCGGGGTAGACGGCAGGGCAGCAACGATTCTTCCGCTGGGCGGGCGGAAAGTGCTTCTTCGTTTTGGCCGTACGGCGTGCGTTGCGGAAGATTCGTCTTTTTCGGATGCGATGTGCCGAAAGAATTTCGGTGGCCCTCGGGTGTGGCTCAGATGGCGCTCATGTGGCGCTCATGTGGCGCTCGGGTGGCCCGCTGGCCCGACAATGGCGGCCCCGCAGAAAGCAGAGACACCATGAGACCCGACCTCGATTCGCTGGCGCTTTTCCTGCGCGCCATTGAGCACGGCAGCCTGTCGAAGGCCGCCGCCGAGAGCCACATGGTGCTGTCGGCCGCCAGCCGCCGCCTGGCCATTCTGGAAGGCCACCTGGGCGTTGCGTTGCTCAACCGCAGCTCGAAGGGCGTGACGCCCACCGGCGCGGGCGAGTCGCTGGCCATGCATGCGCGCCAGATCCTGCGCGACGTGGACCGCATGCGTGCCGACCTGTCGGACTACGCGCAAGGCGCCACGGGGCGCGTGCGGCTGCATGCGAATGCGTCGGCCATGGGGCAGTTCTTGCCTGACGATGTGGCGAGCTTTCGGCAGCGGTATCCGGAGATTCGGGTGAGCGTGGAGGAGCACCGCAGCGTGTACATCGTGCAGGCCATTCGGGACCGGCAGGCCGATGTGGGCGTGATCACCAGCGAGGCGGCCGACCCGGCGCTGCACTTCATTCCTTACCGCACCGATCGGCTGGTGGCCATCGTGCGGCAGAAGCATCCGTGGCGTGGGCGAGAGGTGTCGTTCGAGGAACTGCTGGACTTCGACTTTGTGGGGCTGGAAGACGACTCGGCCATTTCGCGCACCATGGAAGACGCGGCGATGAGCGCGCGAAAGGTGCTGCGTTTGCGGGTGCGGGTGAAGAGCTTCGAGGCGGTGTGCCGAATGATCGAAGCGGGCATGGGCGTGGGCATATTGCCCGAGGGGGCGGCGGTGACTTATCGCAAGGAGATGAAGTTGCGGTTCATCAATCTGACCGATGCCTGGGCTTCACGTCGCATGTACCTGTGTACGCGGCAGGAGGCTTTGAGTTTTCCGCAGCGTCGGTTGGTGGATCATCTTTTGGCTCGGGGGATGCCTTAAGGGCAGATTCGGGGGCGGGACCGGGGTCGGGTTCGGGTTCGGGTTCATTCAGGGCGACGCTCACGCCGACGGGGTGCCTTGCTCCGCGAATGTCCCCCGCTTCGCTCCTCCTTTATTTCGCTGCGCAAGGCACCCCATCGACGTGAGCGCTCAGCGCCGCTGTGCGATGCCACAGGCACGTTGCGCCTTGTTTGATCGATCGCCGACGACGCCGCTGTGGCTGCCGCAGCAGCCGCTTTTGAGTTTTGCTTGGAAGCGAATGTGGCCTTGTGTGACATGCCGGCACAGCGCTCTTCAGGCCCACACGCGGCGCATTGCAGAAGCTGCATTTGTTGGCGCTTGCGGAGATTTCGTTTCGAACGAAACGGCCATTGCGCCGGGCTCTTATCTAAAGTGAACGCCCCTGCCACTCACTACCCCAGCAAGGGGACAAGGAAGACGCTACACACACAGCCACACAGATATTTGAAGACTGCTCGCCTCGCGGCAGGTTGTCGGTGCTGAACAAGCAACGACGCAGATGCGAGGTATCAAAAGGCGACGGCCGGGGTGTTGAAGCATCCCGACCGTCTAACCAAAGAAGTGCACCAACCTCTAAAGGAACGCACAAAAATGGCTACCAAGACTATAGCCGGGGCCCACTCGCCCCCAAACTCCCCCGACGAGACCGCCCAAGACCCGGCGGACCAACTCGAAAACACACTCGCCCAACTAGAAGCCCTGCTGTGGGTCTGCCACGGGGAAAACATCGATTGGTGCAGCGGCACGGGACCGCGACAACTGGACAACTTGCTTTGGCTTGCGGCTGAATTGGCGCGCAAGGCTGGGGAGCTGTTTCAGTTGAGTGAGAAGGCGCGGCATGGCGCGCCTGAGACCAGCAGTTAGTGCCTGGTCTGCGGGCTGCGAGTTTCGCAGCCCGTCTGTGGCGCGGTATTCGTTTGTGGGGTGGCTTTGAGGCGATATCCGCTCCATAGCGGACATCGGGCCCTCCCGAAAGCGGACGTTCGCGGAAGGTCCGGATCAGAGCACGGCGTACAGCCGTTTCGGGCTCCTTTGCGATGCTAGGGAACATCTGATCAAGTCGTAAATTGACTTGATGACGAGCGCGCGTGTTGTGTCGCAGCGCTCGCCGGCTCGTTGCACCGGCATTCGATGTGTTTGAGCGCTTCTGTAGTGCCCTTACGCTG